>NZ_CP108423.1:6116260-6417721 GCF_035917235.1 Streptomyces sp. NBC_01294 | reverse complement strand
CACCGTGCGCGGCCAGGCCTGCCGCGCGCTGGCGGAACGGGGGGAACCGCGGGAACGTTCCTCCGACGTACGCAAGGCACTGAGGTCACTGCTGGCCGATCCGTCGGTCGAGATCCAGATCGAGGCGGTACGGGCGCTCGTACTGCTCGACGACCCGCGGGGCGAGGAGGCGTTGGACTGGCTCACCTTCGGGTACCAGCAGGACTGGCCCGGGTACTGGTCACTGGACGAGGCACACCGGCACCTGCGGCGGAGGCGGGAAGCGGCGACCGGCGCGGCGAACTGAGACCTGCCGCGCCGGTGGGCACAGGGCGGCGTTGGACGCACGGCGCGCTGGACGCAAAGCGCTGGTGAACGCACGGCGCGCCGATGGGCGGCGGGCAGCGTGCGCCGGCGGGCGGGGGCCGGCATCCCCGTCGGGTGGCGTCGGGCGGGGCCGGGTGCCTGCGCCGGGCTGGGCTGGGCTGGGCTGGGCTGGGCTGGGCTGGGCTGGGCTGGGCTGGGCTGGGCTGGGCTGGGCTGGGCTGGGCTGGGCTGGGCTAGAAGACGACCAGGGAGCGGCCGCCCTTGCCCGCCAGCATGGCGTCGAAGGCGGCCGGGATGCCGTCGAGCGTGATGCGGTCCGTGACGAGGGCGCCGAGGTCGAGGCGGCCCGCTCGGACGTGTTCGGCGATCACCGGGAGGTCGCGGGCGGGGTCGCTGTTGCCGTAGACGCAGCCGGTGAGGGTGCGGGCGAAGTGGAAGATCTCCAGGGCGTGGAAGGTGACCTGCTGCTCCTTGCCGCCGATGCCGACGACGGTGGTGCGGCCGCCACGGCGAGTGGACTCCCAGGCTCCGCGGATGGTCTCCGCCCGGCCGACGCACTCGACGGCGACGTCCGCGCCCTGGCCCGCGGTGAGCGCGCGGATCTGCTTGGCGGTGGTGTCGGAGGCGAGCACGAACTCGGTGGCCCCGGCCGCGCGGGCCAGTTCCTCCTTGGCCGGGGACACGTCGACGGCGATGACCGGGCCCGCCTGCGCGATCCGGGCGGCCTGCAGCGCGGCCAGCCCGACCCCGCCGACACCGAAGACGGCCACCGACTCGCCCGGGCGGACCTGGGCGCTGTGGTGGACGGCCCCGTAGCCGGTGAGGACGGCGCAGCCGAGCAGGGCGGCCTCGGCGAGCGGGATCCCGGCGGGCGCGGGCAGCACGCAGTTGGCCGCGACGACGGTCTCCTCGGCGAAGGCGGCCACGTTCAGCCCGGGGTGCAGCTCGGTGCCGTGGGCGTCGTGCGCGTAGACGGCCCCCACCCCGGTGAGCGCCAAGGCACACAGCCAGACCTCGCCGATGGTGCAGTGGTGGCATTCCCCGCAGGACGGCGCCCAGTTGAGCACCACACCGTCCCCGGGGGCGACGTGCGTGACGCCCTCCCCGACGGCGAGGACCGTGCCCGCGCCCTCGTGGCCGAGGACGACGGGCACGGGAACCCGCATGGTGCCGTTGGTGAGGGAGAGGTCGGAGTGGCAGACCCCTGCGGCGGTGAGCCGCACCCGGACCTGCCCGGGGCCGGGATCGGGCAGCACGATCTCCCGTATCTCCAGCGGGGCTCCGACGGCGGGCAGGATGGCGGCGCGGACCATGGTCGTCGTCTCGACTTTCCGGGGCTGAGGGGCTGGGCGGCTGGGCGGATGACGTGCTGGGCGGATTGCGGGCTGAGCTGCTGACGGGCCGGGGAAGCTGCTGTCAGGGACCGGGAGGCCTCGAGGGGCGGGGCGGCTGCCGGATCAGAACTGCAGCGACTTGGTCTGGAGGTACTCCGCCAGGCCGTGCGGGCCCAGCTCGCGGCCCACACCCGACTGCTTGTAGCCGCCGAAGGGCGCGAGCACGTTGAAGCGGCCGCCGTTGATGTCCACCTGGCCGGTGTCCATACGGCGCGCGAAGGCGACGGCCGTCGCCTCGTCCTCGGCCCAGACGGCGCCGCCCAGGCCGTAGACGGTGCCGTTGGCGATGCGCAGGGCGTCCTCCTCGTCCTCGTACGGGAGGATCGACAGCACCGGGCCGAAGATCTCCTCCTGGGCGATGGTCATGTCGGGGGTGACATCGGCGAACACGGTCGGGGCCACGAAGTACCCCTGCGCATGCGGCGCGTCGGGCCCGCCGGCGACGAGGCGGGCGCCTTCCTCCACGCCCCGGGCGATGTAGCCGCGGACACGCTCGTGCTGCTTGGCGTTGATGACGGGGCCGACGCGGGTACCGGCCTCGCGGGGGTCGCCGGTGGGGTAGCCGGCGACGGCGGCGGCCGCGAGCGAGACGGCTTCCTCGTACTGGTCCCGGTGGACGAGCATCCGGGTGAGCGCGTTGCAGCTCTGGCCACTGTTGTTCATGACGTGGCCCACGCCCGCCGCGACGGCCTTGGCCAGGTCGGCCCCGGGCAGGATGACGTTGGCCGATTTGCCGCCCAGTTCGAGGGCGACCCGCTTGACGGCGGCGCCGGCCGTGGCGCCGATCTGCTTGCCGACGGCGGTCGAGCCGGTGAAGGAGACGAGGTCGACTCCCTCGTGCGCGGCCAGGGCCTGCCCGGCGACCGGGCCGGTACCGGTCACCAGGTTGAAGACTCCGGCCGGGATGCCCGCCTCGTGCACGGCTTCGGCGAAGAGCTGTGCGGTCAGCGGGGTGTCCTCGGCCGGCTTGAGGACGAGGGTGCAGCCGGCGGCGAGAGCGGGCGCCACCTTTGCAACGATCTGGTGCAGCGGGTAGTTCCAGGGCGTGATGGCCCCGACCACACCGACCGGCTCCAGCAGCACGGTGGAGTTCCCGATCCGCTCCTCGAAGGCGTACGAGGACGCGAGTTCGGCGTAGGAGGAGGCCACGGCGATCGGCGCTCCGACGTGGACGGCCGTCGCGAAGCCGAGCGGCGAGCCGAGTTCGTCGGTGATGGTCTCGGCGATCTCGCCCTTGCGCGCCAGCAGGACGTCGCGGAGCGCGCCGATCAGGGCGGCCCGCTCGACCGGAGGCGTGGCCGCCCAGGCCGGAAAGGCCTTACGGGCCGCGCGTACGGCGGCGTCCACGTCCTCGGCGGTGCCGGCCGGGACCCCCGCGATGACCTGCTCGTCGGCCGGATTGACGACCTCGATCCGGTCGCGTCCGGCGGCGGGCCGCCATGCGCCGTCGATGTACATCCCGTCGTGGGCCTTCATGGCATTCCTCCCGAGCGACGCGCGAGCGCGTGGATCCGACCTCGCGAACACCCTACAAACTAGCGCCGGTAGTTTTTACCTGCCAGGGGGCGGGCGGCATCAGATGATGCCGAAAACCATCCCTGCCGCAAGGACGACGAGGGAGGTCAAGGCCGCCCATTTCACGGTGAATCGGGTGTGGTCGCCGAACTCGACCTTGGCCATGCCGACGAGGACGTAGACGGCCGGAACCAGCGGGCTCGACATGTGCAGCGCCTGGCCGACGAGGGAGGCCCGGGCGATCTCCAGCGGGGAGACCCCGTGGGCGGCGCCGGCCTCGGCCAGGACCGGCAGGACGCCGAAGTAGAAGCCGTCGTTCGACATGAAGTAGGTGAGCGGCAGGCTGAGCAGGCCGGTGACCAGGGCCATGTGCGGGCCCATGCCCGCGGGGATGGCGCCGACGAGCCAGTCGGCCATGTGCTTGACCATGCCGGTGCCGGTGAGGACCCCGGTGAAGACGGCGGCGGCGAAGACCATGCCGGCGACGTTCAGGACGTTGTCGGCGTGGGCGGCGATCCGGGCCTTCTGGTCGGGCATGTGCGGGAAATTGACCGTGAGGGCGAGGGCGGCACCGAGCAGGAACAGCACCGGGATGGGCAGCAGCTCCATGATCATCGCGGTGAGCAGGGCGACGGTGAGGCCGGCGTTGAACCAGTAGAGGCGCGGGCGCAGGGAGGGGCGGTGGGGGTCGAGGCCCTGGAAGCCGTCCTCGGGGGCGGCGGAGCTCGAGGCGGCCGCGGGACCGACGGGCGCGGACGAGACGGCGGAGGCGGGGGAACCGGAATCCGCGGACGCGGTGGAGCTGTCGGCAGCGGTCACGGTGGCGGTGGCGGTGACGCCGAGGGAGGCGGTAGAGGACGAGGCGGCAGGGGACGAGGCGGCCGCGCCGGGGCCGGCCGGGACCAGGTCCTCCTCGGCGGTCTCCGGCTGCGCCTGGCCGGGCAGGACCAGCGTGCCGACCCGGCGTCGTTCCCTCACGCCGAGGACGTACGCCAGGACGAAGACGAAGAGCAGGCCCACCGCGAGGGCCGGGATCATCGGGACGAAGATGTCGGCGGCGTCGAGCTTGAGGGCGGTGGCGGCGCGGGCCGTGGGGCCACCCCAGGGCAGGGTGTTCATGACGCCGTTGGCCGTGGCCGCGACGCCCGTCATCACGACCAGGCTCAGCCCGAGCCGCTTGTAGAGCGGATACATGGCCGAGACCGTGATCATGAAGGTGGTCGATCCGTCGCCGTCGAGGGAGACGATCGCGGCGAGGGCGGCGGTGCCGACCACCACCCGCATCGGGTCCGCCTTGCAGAAGCGCAGGATGCCGCGCACGATCGGGTCGAAGAGTCCGACGTCGATCATCACGCCGAAGTAGACGATGGCGAACATCAGCATGGCGGCGGTCGGAGCGAGTTTGCCGACGCCGTCGATGACGTAGTCGCCGAGGTGCGCGCCCTTGCCTGCGAACACGCAGAAGAGTGCGGGGATGAGGACGAGCGCCGCGATGGGCGACATTTTCTTCATCATGATCAGAACCAGGAAGGTCGCGATCATGGCAAAGCCGAGGAAGGTCAGCATGGGGGGAAGGTAGGTGCCGCCTCCTTACGCCAACAAGACGTCCGCACGTGAGCAATACGAGCAAAACCCCAGCTCAGGGCAGGGGCGTCAGCTCCACGGGGAAGCCGTTGAGCACGGCCGTGCCGGACAGCCGGTCCAGCCGGGTGCCGTCGAGCAGCTGGTTGACATTGACGCCGGGCGCCGCGGAGGCGACCGCGAGCCGGGCGCCGGCGCGGTCGTGGCCCCAGCCGTGCGGAAGGCTCACCACGCCGGTACGGACGGAGTCGGTGACCTCGACGGGAACCTCCAGGCTCCCGCCGTCGGCGGTGATCCGGGCCCGGCCCCCGTCGGTGAGGCCCAGCCGGCCGGCGTCCTGCGGGTGGACCTGGAGGGTGCAGCGGTTGGAACCTCCGGTGAGGGCCGGGACGTTGTGCAACCAGCTGTTGTTGGACCGCAGATGGCGGCGGCCCACGAGCACCAGGGCGGTGGGGCGTTCGGCGAGCGCCGTGCGCAGCCGCGGGAGCTCGGCCCCGATCGGGTCCGGGAGCAGCTCGATCCTGCCGCTGCGGGTCTTCAGCACGCCCGGGAGCCGGGGCTGCAGCGGGCCCAGGTCGATCCCGTGCGGGTGCGCGAGCAGCCGCTCCAGGCTGAGCTCCCCGCTGCGCTCCCCCTCGGTCGCCGCGCCGAACCGGTCCCCGTACGGCCCGAGTCGGAGCATCAGGTCAAGCCGGCGCTCGGGGCCGCTGTCGCCGGTGAGCAGGCCGGCGAGACGCGCCGGGTCCTCCCCGTGCAGGGGGGAGTGCGGATCGGCGGTCTCCCTGGCCAGGGCGCCCTGGATGGCAAGTTCGTCGACGGCCTCCGGTCCGGCCGAGCCGTGCATGCCGGAGACGGCCAGGACGAGGCGCGCGTGGATCTCGCACTCGTCGAGGCGGCCCGCTTCGAGGGGGACGGCGGCGCGGGTGAAGCGCACCTGGTTGCGGATGGCGAAACCGTTGAAGGCGAAGTCGTGGTGTGCGCTCTGCGAGGGCGGCGGCGGAGGCAGCACGACATGGGCGTGGCGTGAGGTCTCGTTCAGGTACGGGTCGACCGAGACCATGAAGTCGAGGCCGGCCAGCGCCCGGTCGAGCCGGTCGCCGTCGGGTGCGGACAGGACGGGATTCGAGGCGATGGCGATCAGGGCACGGATCCGCCCCTCCCCCGGCGTCTCGATCTCCTCGGCCAGGGCGGCCGTGGGCAGCTCGCTCTTGACCTCGGGGTGACCGCTGACCCGGCTGTGCCAGCGGCCGACGGCGAAGCCCTTGCCGGGCCCGGCGGGGCGGGGCCGCGGGCCGGCGGCCGGGAGCGGGAAGAGGGCTCCACCCGGCCGGTCGAGGTTGCCGGTGAGGATGTTCAGTACGTCGACCAGCCAGCTGGCCGGCGTGCCGTACTCGACGGTGCAGCTGCCGATCCGCCCGTAGACGGCGGCGGTGGGCGCGGCCGCGAGCTCGCGGGCGAGGGTGCGGATCTCGTCGGCCGGGAGGTCGCAGGCGGGGGCCACGGCCTCAGGAGTGAAACTCCCGAGCGCGGCGGCGAGTTCCCCGAGACCTTCGGTCCACTCCTCCAGTTCGCCGGGGGCGGCGAGCTTCTCGGCGAGCAGGGTGTGCGCGAGGGCCGCGAGCAGCAGTGCGTCGCCGCCGGGGCGCGGTGCGAGGTGGCGGTCGGCGAGCGTGGCGGTACGGGTGCGGCGCGGGTCGACGACGACCAGGGTGCCGCCGCGGGCGCGCAGCGCCTTGAGCCGGCCGGGGAAGTCGGGGGCGGTGCACAGGGAGCCGTTGGACTCGACCGGGTTGGCGCCCAGGAGCAGCAGGAAGTCGGTCCTGTCGAGGTCGGGGACCGGGATGGCGAAGGGGTCGCCGAAGAGGAGCCCGCTGGACACGTGCTTGGGCATCTGGTCGAGCGTGCTGGCGGTGAACAGGTTCCGGGTGCCGAGGGCCTTGAGGAGCAGCGGCGGGTAGAGGGCGCCGGCCATGGTGTGCACGTTCGGGTTGCCGAGGACCACACCGACCGACTGGGCCCCGTACTCCCGGACGAGTGCGGGGACGGCGGCCGCGATGGCGTCGTAGGCCTCCTCCCAGGTGGCCTCCCGGAGTCGGCCGTCGCGGCGGACCAGGGGGGTGCGCAACCGGTCGGGGTCGGCGTCGAGCTGGCCGAAGGCGGCGCCCTTGGGGCAGATGAAACCCTTGCTGAAGACGTCGTCGCGGTCGCCGCGGGCGCCGGTGACGGCGCCGCCGTCGATGGTGAGGGTGAGGCCGCAGGTGGCTTCGCAGAGGGGGCAGATGCGCAGGGCGGTGCGGGGCATGGGCCCTCCAGGGACGGCAGGCTGCGACACGGACACGCGGGGGCACGCGGGACGCACCGAGCATACCGACCGGTAGGCACGGCGGGGAGGGGCGTGCGCGACCGAGTACGCGCGGGCGGCCTGGGAGCCGGTCGGAGGCAGCGGGGGCGGCGGGGTGGGGCGAGGCGGGGCGCGGACGGGGGTCAGTCCAGCACGCGGGCCAGGTAGGCGTGCATCATCGCGCGGGTCTCGGTGACGATGTCGGGGTCCCCGGACGGATCGGTCCGGAAAGCCAGTTGGATCAGCGCGTCGGTGGCCTCGACCGCGACGAGGACCGCCCGCTCCAGAGTGGTGTCGCGCGTCAGGCCGAGGTGCGTGGAGAGCAGTTCGGTCAGACGGTCGGCGACCTGGTTGTTGGGGTCGGCCTCCGGCCCCTCGGCCGGAGGCGCCGGCACGCCGAAGTCGACGAGCGCGAAGCCGGGCACGCTGCGCTTCATGGCCAGGTACTCGTCCAGTACGGCGTCCACGACGGGCCGCCAGTCGGTGGCCGGGAGGTCGGCGAGGCGGTCCGCGATGCCGTCGGCGTAGCGGTCCAGGTTGCGGTGGGCGAGGGCGATCGCCATGGCCCGCTTGTTGCCGAAGAAGCGGTAGACGGAGCCGATCGGCACTCCGGCGCGCAGGGCGACGGCGCGGGTGCTGAGGTTCTCGTACCCGGTCTCGTCCAGCAGCTCGGCGCAGGCGTCGAGGATCCGGGCGAGCCGGTCGGTGCTGCGCTGCTGGACCGGCGTACGGCGCAGGGAGTGGGCGGGAGGCACGGGGTCCATCATGCCGCTCCTCGCTTCTCGGTTCGGCGGGGGGGCCTCACCTCAGTTCAGCAGGAGGCTGAGTCCCCCGAGGGTGTAAGTGATCATCAGCGCGAGCAGGGGCAGCTGACCGGCCACCGCTTTCGCGGGCGGGAAGAGGCGCACAGAGCGGTCGTGAGCTGCGACGACGCCGAGTACGTGGCCGGCGACGACGGCAATGACCTGGAGGGCGGCGAGGCCGCCGGGACCCAGGGGCGGCAGGGGTTCGGGGGCGTTGTCAGTGCCGAGTGCCATGCTTACTGTGCGTGGTCCTTCGACTACAAGAAGGGAGAAGTAGTGGGCGATGAGATAGCCGAGGGCGATCGGCACGAGTGAGTGCGCGAAGGCGGTCAGCGGGCCGGGGTGCGGGCCGCTGACGAGGCGGGTGGCCGCGGCGCAGAGGCAGTACAGGGTGGCGACGAGGGCGATGGAACCGAGGAGTCCGAGTGTGGCCGCGGGGGTGCGGCCGAGGGGGGAGGTCTGGATCGCGTTGATCCACGAGGGGTTGTCGGAGAAGCCGTCGTAGGCGGTGGAGCCGAGCAGGACGCAGACGGTGGCGACGAGTCCGGGCCGCTCGGGCGTCGCGTCGAGTCCGTGGAAGGGGTTACGGAGAACGAGGCGGCCGTCGCTGCGGCGGCCAAGGGGGGAGAGCCGGGCCAGGAGGGCGGAGTACGCCTCGAAGGCGTCTCCGTCGTCGAACCAGCGCTCGCCGAAGCGGGCGGCGAGCAGCAACTGGGCGGTGGTGTAGGCGGCGAGGGCAGTGAGGAGGGTGGTGGTGGATGCGGGATCAGGAGCGACGAGTTCGAGCCAGGTGAAGCCGAACAGTCCGGCGGCGGCGGGCCATTGGCCCAGCCGGGCGGGGAGGGGTCGGTCGGGGCCGCGTCGGCGCAGGGCTCGGGAGAACAGGCGGTGCAGGGTGCGGAGCGGGTTGAGCAGGCGCCAGACGGGGCCGAGGAGGAGGGAGGCGGGGACGAGTCCGACCCAGAGGAGGACGTAGACGGCGCCGGGAGCGGGGTTGTGCGCGGGGTCGTCGGGACCGAGGAGGAGGTGGAGCAGGACGGCGAGTGCGGCGGCGAGTCCCAGTCCGCGCAGGACGGTACGGGTGGCCGGCGCGTCGGCCACCCGCTGGAGGGCGGCGGGCAGGGCGAGGCCGGAGTGCGCTCCGCGGAAGCGGGAGGTGGACCAGAGCAGGCCGAGCGCGAGGAAGGAGACGAAGAGCGCGGCGAAGGCACCGGCGAACGCGTAGAAGGGAGAGATGGGCAGATCGTGCTGGGAACCGATGCCGTGCGCGAGTGCGGTGAGCGGATCGGCCGGGTGAAGGACCACGCCCTGGCCGTGCCCGCCACCGCCGGCCCCCGGCGCGGTCCCCGGCCCGAGGCCGCTCAGCATTGCCCCGCCAAGGGCTGTGCCCCGCCGCCGAATTGGCCTGGCATCCCGGACCCGGGCCCGAGTCCGGGCCACCGGGCCGGGACGGCACGCGGGGACGCGGGGCGCGGCATGCGCCGGAACGCGGGCGCGGACCGGGATGCAGGCGCGGGCCGGGATACAGGGGCGGGCTGGAACGCGGGCGCGGGCCGGGGAGTACGTCGGAACGCGGGCGCGGGCCGGGATGTAGGGCGCGGAGTGCGTCGGAAGGGGGTTTTGGGTCGGGTCATCGGACGAGGAGTTGGGTGAGGAGGAGGCTGGACTCGTGGGTCTCGACCTCGAAGAGGCCTGTGCGGTCGGCCGTCAGGGTGAGGGTGGCCTCCTGGCCTGCGGGGAGGGCGAGTTCCTTGTCGTAGCCGTGGACGTGAAGGGTGTCGGCGCGGTCGCTGGTGACGCGCAGGGCGACGCGTTCCCCACGCCGTAGCTCGGTGCGGGCGGGGGCGGGGCTGACCTTGCCGTCGCGGACGGTGATGGTGACCGTGCGGTCGGCCTGCCCCTGGCTCGGCGCCTGCGGGTCCGGTGACTGGGGCGGCGTGCCGCCGTGGCCGTGTCCGCCGGGCGTGCCGCCCGGGGCGGCGGCGGTGAGCTGGGCCGTGCCCTCGACCGGCTTGCCGGAGACCGCCCAGGCGGTGTGGTCGTCCGCGTAGAGGCGGACGGTCAGGGTGTGCGCGCCCTCGGGGACCTGTGCGGCGGGCAGGTGGAACCACGGGCCGTAGAGCCGGGCCAGCTTGCGGCCGTCGAGTTCCAGGTGGGCGTGGCCGGCGCCCGGAAGGGCGGCGCCGCCGGTGCTGTCGGGGGTGAAGCGGTAGTTCTTCACCGTCAGCTGGAGGTTCCAGCCGTCCTCGGAGTCGGGGCGGACGGCCAGCTGGACCTCCGGCGCGCTTTGGGCCGGGACCTCGCGAAGCTTGTGGCCGGCGGTGTCGGTGGCGGCGAGCAGGGTGCCGACGCTGCCGGAGGCCTGCTCGTGGCTGGTGCCGGGCTTGTGGTGGGTGGTGGCCCGCCCACCACAGCCCGTCGCCGCGCCGCCCGCGAGCAGCAGGGCGAGGGCGAGCAGGGCCGCGGCGCGGGCGGTGCGGGCAGTGCGGTGGGGCCTGCGGGCCGCGCGGGGCGGCGCAGCGCAGACGTCGCACCGGATGTGGTCGTCGGGCCGGTCGGTCACGTCTGGCCTCCTGCGGTCGGCGCAGCCTGGGCGGGGGTCATCGCGTGGGGTTCGGGCAGGGTGTCGGGAGGCGCCACGCGCAGGGCCTTGGGTGAAGCCGGGCCCGCTGGAACCGGGGCGCGAGCGCCCACGGAGTCGCCGCCCGGGCCGGAGTGGCGGGCCGGGGCGTGGGGTCCGGGGCCACCGGGGGCTCGTGGGCCGCCATGCGCAGGGCCAGGTTGGGGCTGGCGGGAACCGGGGCGCCTGGCCGCCGCGCGCAGGGCCCGGGCGGGCCGGCGGGAGCCGGGGCGCGGGGCCGTCGCGGGCAGGGGCGGGGTCATCGCGTGGGGTTCGGGGTCGCCGGGGCCACCGGGGGCTCGTGGGCCGCCATGCGCAGGGCCAGGTTGGGGCTGGTGGGAACCGGGGCGCCTGGCCGCCGCGCGCAGGGCCCGGGCGGGCCGGCGGGAGCCGGGGCGCGGGGCCGTCGCGGGCAGGGGCGGGGTCATCGCGTGGGGTTCGGGGTCGCCGGGGGCTCGGGGGTCGACGCGTGCGGGGCGGGGGCTGGGGGGCGGGCGGTTGACGGGGGGTTGGCCTGGGTGGAGGAGTGAGAGGGGCCCGGGCGGGCCGAGGCTACGACGGCCCACAGGACCCAGATCACGGCCACCAGGGCGCGGACCCAGGCGGGGCTCAGGGGGGTCCAGGGGATCATCAGGACCGCCTTGTCGAAGGCGTCCAGCAGGGTGAGCCCGGCCAGCAGCAGGGTCAGGCGGGCCGGCCAGGGGCGGGTCGGGCGCAGCGCCAGGCCGACGCCCGTCCACCACAGGCCGAGCAGGAGGAGGGCGAGGGCCGGGGCGAAGGTGGCGGTCAGGCCTGTCGTGGAGCCGGCCACGTCCAGGGCCAGGCCCGCCAGGCCCAGGAGCGAGGCGGCCGTGCCCAGGCGGGAGCCGCGCAGGCGGCGCCACCACAGGACGCCGCCGACCAGGAGGAGTACCGCCGCCACGGCGAGCGCGAGCTGGGTCTCCACCCGCTCCAGGCCGCGCGCGCCGTACCAGTCGCAGCCGGCCGGGAGTTTGCGCGCCTGGACGTTGTAGTCCGCGCAGACGAGGAGCTGGACCAGCTTGACCGGTTCGCCGACGAGCCGGGCCGAGGCCCCCGAGACGGCACCCCGGCGCTCACCGCACTGCGGGACCGTGCCGGGGGTGGAGCCGTCGGGGCCGTCCTGCCAGCAGTTGCCCCTGCCCTGGCCGTCCCACCACACGTCCATGCCGTTGGGGCGGGCGGCGCCGGACTTGTCCTTGCCCATGACGTTCCCGGCGTACCGGTTGTGGTGGGAGGTGTCCGCCTGCTTCGACCACGCCTCCTCGCCGCGGATGAAGGCGGGGACCGCGCTGAGGAAGAAGCCCGCGCGCTGGTGCCCGTACACCCAGTTGCCCTCGTAGAGGTTCCAGTTGCCGCCCGCGGTGATGATGCCGGTGCCCGGCGGCATGGAGATCTGCGGGCAGACGACGCCGCGCTCGTAGCCGCGCTCGATGGGCGGCTTGGCGCAGGTGCCGTCGGCGACGTGGCGGTAGTAGTCCTGGTTGTTGTCGTGGATCAGGTTCCGCTCGAACTTGGCGTGGTTCTGCGGGAGTCCGGGGTGGCCGGGGAAGGCGCTGTCCATCGAGGCGCCGCCCATGTTCTGGTCGAACTCGTTGTCGTGCACCCACACCGAGTCGCCCGCGGTGCCGGAGTAGCCGACCATGTTGTGGTGGCTGCGGCAGCCGGTGATCTCGATGGAGTAGCGGGGGACCTCGTAGCCGCGGCCTTCGTTGATGTTCGACGCGCTGCCGGGGTAGATGCCGGAGTCGCCGTTCCCGTACGACTCGCAGTTCTTGTAGAGCCCGTGGTCGCTGGCGAAGGTCAGGAAGCCGTACTCGTCGTTCCAGCGGGTCAGCACGTCGTCGATGACGAAGCCGTCGCCCGCCAGCACGTACAGCGAGTTGAAGGTGGTGCGCTGGGCGGTGAAGTTGCGGAAGTAGATGCCGTTGGACCGGTCGGCGCGGATGGCGTTGAGCTTCTGGTACTTGGCGTCGACGACCACGTCGAGCCGTGACGCGCCCGTGCCCTCGATCTGCAGGTTCGTCTTGCCGAGGATCGCGACGAGGTTCTGGTTGTGCCGGCACTGCACCTGCTGGTCGTAGGACAGGATCTGGTAGCCGAGCGAGGACTGGGGTGCCTTCAGCGCGGCGCACTCCCCCGTCGGCTTCGGGAGCGAGGGCTCCTCCTCGTACAGGCCGGGGAGGATCGCGATGTTCATCCCGGGCCGGTCGACGGCGTCGACGGCCTCCTGCAGGTGCCGGTAGCCGCTCTGCTCGCACCGCGCGAACAGGGCGAGGTTGCGTTGTCTGAGCTCCTCCGGGAAGCCGGATATCCGGCGTTCGAAGGCGGGCCGGTCGGTCTTGCAGACGATCAGGTCGGGCTCCGCCCCGCGGTACTCGGGTACGGATCCGGAGCCGTCCGGGAAGGTGACCGGGCGCTCCTCGTGCGCGCGGGCGGCGGGCGCGGCGGCGAAGAGGGACAGGAGGGCGAGGAGGGCGGCGAGGAGCGCCGCCGGCACGGCAGGGAACCTGCGGGTCCACGACATGCGCGTGAGAGTAGAGCATTGTTCATCTTTTGGGATCCCCCCGGGAGGAATCCGTGTCCCGCATCCGCGCCCCCCGCCGGGTGGTCGCGGCGGACCGGAAGGCGTACCCCCGGCCCCGTTGACGTGCGGGCCGCGGAATCCTACTGTCAACCATAGGATTCCTTCGACGGAGCGGGAGCAGCACATGAGCGAGCAGGTCGGCGTCGAGCAGGCCAGGAAGACGGCAGAGGCACTGGAGTACCTCACCGGCTTCGGCAACGAACACAGCTCGCAGGCCGTCCCCGGCGCACTGCCGATCGGCCGGAACTCGCCCCAGCGCGCACCCCTCGGCCTGTACGCCGAGCAGCTCAGCGGCAGCGCCTTCACCGAGCCCCGCAGCGGCAACCGCCGCTCCTGGCTCTACCGCATCCGCCCCTCGGCCGCGCACCCGCCCTTCACCCGGATCGACAACGGCGCCCTGCGCACCGCGCCCTTCACCGAGGCCCCGGCGGACCCGAACCGGCTCCGCTGGAACCCGCTGCCCGACCCGGCCCCCGGCACCGACTTCCTGTCCGGCCTGTGGACCCTCGGCGGCAACGGCGACGCCACCCAGCGCGCCGGCATGGCCGTCCACCTCTACGCCGCCAACGCGTCCATGACGGACCGGGTGTTCAGCGACTCCGACGGCGAGCTGCTGATCGTCCCCGAGCGCGGCGGACTGCTCCTGCGCACCGAGCTGGGCCTGCTCGCCGCCCGCCCGGGCGACGTGGCCCTGATCCCGCGCGGCGTCCGCTTCCGCGTCGAGCTGCTGGACGCCGACGCCCGCGGCTACGTCTGCGAGAACTACGGCCTGCCCTTCGAGCTGCCGGACCTGGGCCCGATCGGCGCCAACGGCCTCGCCGCCCCGCGGGACTTCCAGGCCCCGGTGGCCGCGTACGAGGACAGCGAGCGCCCGACCGAGGTCGTCAACAAGTTCTGCGGCAACCTCTGGTCGGCCACCTACGACCACTCCCCGCTCGACGTGGTCGCCTGGCACGGCACCCACGTCCCGTACGTCTACGACCTGCGCCGCTTCAACGTCCTGGGCTCGATCAGCTACGACCACCCGGACCCGTCGATCTTCACCGTCCTGACCTCGCCCTCCGACACCCCGGGGCTGGCGGGCGTGGACTTCGTGGTCTTCGCCCCGCGCTGGCTCGTCGGCGAGGACACCTTCCGCCCGCCGTACTTCCACCGCAACGTGATGAGCGAGTACATGGGCCTGATCGAGGGCGCCTACGACGCCAAGGCCGAGGGCTTCGTCCCCGGCGGCGGCTCGCTCCACAACATGATGTCCGCGCACGGCCCCGACCACGAGACCTTCGACCGGGCGAGCGCCGCCGAGCTGAAGCCGCAGAAGATCGACGATGGCCTGGCCTTCATGTTCGAGACCCGCTGGCCGATCACCGCCACCGCCCAGGCGGCCGGCGCGGATCACCTCCAGCGGGGCTACGACGACGTGTGGCAGGGTCTGCAGCGCCACTTCCGTGCCTGACCTGCACTGCATACCCTTCATGCGCCGCACGTCACCTCTGTCCAGCCGTTCGGAGATCCACCCGTGACCGCCTTCGCCCCCGACTCGCTGGTCCTGAACCGGAAGCTGCCGCTCTGGTATCAGGTGTCGCAGTCACTGCGCGCCTCGATACTGGGGCGCACCCCGGACGCCTCGCTGCGCCTGCCCACCGAGGAGCAGCTCGCCGAGCACTACGGGGTGAGCGTGCTGACCATGCGGCAGGCGCTCAAGGAGCTGGAGGGCGAGGGCCTGATCAGCCGGCACCGGCGGCGCGGCACGTTCATCGAGCCGGGCGCGCTGCGCAGCGCCCCGGTCCGGCTGCTGGGCTCGGTCGACGCGATCGTGGCCCAGCAGTCGGGCGACCGCACGACGATCCTGGGCCACGGGCGGACCGCCGTGTCCGGGGAGCTGCTGGAGCACTTCCCGGACACGCCGGAGGTGGTCACGTACCGCCGGCTGCGCCACGACCGCGAGAGCGGCGAGCCGACCAACTGGGTGGAGAACGCGGTCCTCCCGGAGTTCGCCGGGGCGGTGGACCTCGCCGATCTCGAACGCTGGCCGATGACGAAGGTGCTGCGGGACGTCGTGGGCGTGCGCATCAGCCGGATCACGGACACGGTCGAGGCGCGGCTCGCCGACCCGGAGACGGCCGAGCTGCTCCAGGTCCCGCTGCTCAGCCCGATCCTGCACTACACGGGCGTCACGTACGACGAGGACGGCCGGGTGGTGGACGTAGCGCGCATCCGCTACCGCGGCGACCGGTTCTCCTTCACGGTGACCGTCGACGCGCACTGACCGGCGGCCGGCGTCACTTCCGCTCGTCGTCCTCCGTGGTGCGCTCGCCCTCCGCCTGGGAAGGCGTGGTCCGCATCGTCTGGGGGTGGCGCTCCTTGCGCTGCTTGTCGTCCATGTCCTCGTCGAGGCGCTCGCCCTCCGCCTGCGACGGTGTCGAGTATTCGTCGTACTGGCTCATGACCGTCTCCTCGGTCGATCCTGTACGTATGGGTATATAAGGAGCGTAGCTCTTCGGCCTGGACGCAGCCCGGCCATCGGATCCCGTCGCTACCATCGGCGGCGTGAGCGAAGACGTACCGCTGCTGGACGATCTGATGCCCTGGGCCGTGGGCGGCCTGCGCCTGGGCCGGGACTGGGTGGCCGCACCCGACCCGGCGGCCCTGCGCGCCCGCTGGGCCGCCCTGACCGGCTCCGAAGGGGCCGAGCGGGAGCGGCTGTTTCGCCCGAGCCGCCGCCGCACGCCGACGACAGGGGCGGCCGCGCTGCCCGGACAGCGCTCGGCGGCCACGACCCGTTTCGCCGACGCCCCCGGCCCCTGCCCCGACCCGGTACGGGTGCTCCGCGAGCCCTTCGACGAGCAGTGGCTCCTGCCCGACCAGCGGCTCATCGACGCGGCCCGCCCGGAGCTCTGGCGGGTCCGGGACGAGCACCAGCTGTTCCTCGTCGAGACCCCGGAGCCGCTGGTCACCGCGCACCTCCCGGCCGGCCGGCTCGGGCGGATCCGCCCCCTGCACCGGCGCCCCGGCGGCGCCGAGCCGAACCTCGCCCCCGGCCTGCTGCCGCTGCTGGGCGAGCGGCACGGCGGCTGGGTCACCCCCGAGGACGTCCTGTGCTGGATCCTCGCGGCGGGCCGCCCGGGGCCGCGGGGGTACGAGGTCCCGCTCGCCGCCGACCCCGCGCACTGGCGGGCCGGTCTGGAGCTCGGGCACCGCCTGCTCACCGTCCAGCTGCGCGGAGGCCGCGGAGGCGAGCCGCCCCGGCTGCCCGGCGGGCGCCGCCCGTACGTCCGCTCGGCGGTCGGGGCGTGGCCGCAGGCGCTCGCGTACGACGCCGAGAGCGAGACGCTGAGCCTCGGCAGCGGAACCGTGTCCCCCGTACCGGCCGGGGCCTGGGGGTACGAGGCGCAGGGCGCGCGGGTGCTGGAGGCCTGGTTCGCCGCGCGCACCGCGCACCGCGGCCCGGACGCCGAGGGGCTGGAGGCACTGGGGCCCGCCCAGTGGCCGCAGAGCTGGACCTCGGAGCTGCTCGCCCTGGTGACCACGCTGGCGCTGCTGGCCGATCTGGCCCCGGAGCGGGCCGCGTTCGAGGCCGGGCCGGGCCTGTCGGCCGGGAAGCTGCGCGCGGCGGGGGTGCTGCCGGCCCCGGCCTGGACCCGGCGCCCGGCCTCGGTGCTGGACCACCAGGAGGAGGGCCCGGGCGGGCAGTTCGCACTCCTCTGAGCGGGCTCCGGGCTCCGCTATCTGCTATCTGCTATCCGGCATCCGGGCAGCCTTTGCTCGCGACCTCCCGGCACCCTCCGACCGACCTCGGGGCAGCCCCTGAGCGGCTCCCCGGCGGCCGCCCGCAGCGTTCGAACCGCCCTACGCGCCCCACGCCCCCAGCAGCCGCGACACCGAGCGGTCGAAGACCGCGGCCATGTCCAGCCCCGCGCCCGGGACCGGGCCGCCGCCGGTGAGGGCCGCCGCCAGCCGCGGGTACTGCCCGGTGGCCAGGCGGGAGCCGAGCCAGGCCGACCGTACGCGCTGCTCCTCCTCCTCGCCCCAGGGCAGCGACCGGGCCCGCTCGGCCAGCGCGAGTTCGCCCGCCACATAGGTCGCGACGGTGCCGTTGACCGCGGCGACGAGCTCCAGTTTCTCGTCGTCCGGCGCGTCCAGCGGGGCCAGGCAGTCCAGGCTGTGCTCCAGGTAGCGCAGGGCGTTCGGGCTGAAGCCGTAGACGGGCGTCAGCAGGCGCGGCAGCCACGGGTGGCGGTGCATCAGCGCCCGCGTCTGGCGGGCCAGCGCCAGCAGGTCGGCCCGCCAGTCGCCGGTCGGCGCGGTGAACTCGTACTCGGCGCTGACGGCGTCGACCATCAGCTCGTACAAGTCCTCCTTGCGCGGCACGTAGTTGTAGAGGGACATGGTCCCCGCGCCGATCCCGGCCGCCACCCGCCGCATGGACACGGCCTCGATCCCCTCCGCGTCGGCGATCCGCACCGCCTCGGACGCGATCGACTCGCGGCTGTGCGCGGGCCTGGGGCCGCGGCCGGTCCGCGGGGGGCGGGACCAGATCACTTCGGGTTCAGCGGGTCGCCCGCCGGCTGTCATCGCTCAGATCACCTCGTCGTCTCACCACCATCTTAGTTACGTACGACGTACGTAGTGAGGTACGGTGGCGCACATGACGACTACGTACGCTGTACTTAGTGAAGGTCTGGAGAAGAACTACGGGGAGGTCCACGCCCTGCGCGGCCTCGACCTCGCCGTCCCCGAGGGCACCGTCTGCGGTCTCCTCGGCCCCAACGGCGCGGGCAAGACCACCGCCGTCCGGATCCTCGCCACCCTGACCCCGCCCTCCGGCGGCCGCGCCCTCATCGCCGGCCACGACGTCACGCGGGACCCCGCCGCCGTCCGCCGCGCCATCGGCGTCACCGGCCAGTACGCCTCCGTCGACGGGGACCTGACCGGCCGTGAGAACCTCCGGCTCTTCGCCCGGCTCACCGGACTGCGCGGTTCCGCGAGCCGGGCCCGGGCCGACGAGCTGCTGGAGCGCTTCGGGCTCGGCGAGGCCGCCGACCGGGTGGCCTCCACCTGGTCCGGCGGCATGAGGCGGCGCCTGGACCTGGCCGCCGGTCTGATCACCCGCCCCCGCGTGCTCTTCCTCGACGAACCGACGACCGGCCTCGATCCGGCGGCCCGGGAGCACATCTGGACCGCGGTACGGGAACTCGTCGACAAGGGAGCCGAGGGCACCACCGTGCTGCTCACCAGCCAGTACCTGGAGGAGGCCGACCGGCTCGCCGACGACATCGTGGTCGTCGACCGCGGCCGGGCCGTCGCCACCGGCACCCCGGCCCGGCTCAAGGCCCGGATCGGCGCCCGCGCCGAGGTGACCGTCACCGCGCGCGACGCGCTCGCGGGGGCCGCCGCCGTGCTCGACCAGCTCACCGGCGGCCGGCCCGTGCTCGACGAGGAGCGGCTGACCGTCGGCGTGACCGTCCTCGACACCGGGCTGACCCTGCCCCGGATCATCCGGGAACTCGACACGGCCGGCGTGCCGGTCACGGACGCGAGCCTGCGCCCGCCCACCCTCGACGAGGTGTTCCTGCGCCTCACCCGGGCCCGCCCCCAGCCCGGTGCCCGACCCGAGCCCCAGGACCGCCCCCAGGACCGCCCCCAGACCCGTCCCGCCGGCCAGGAGTACGCCGCATGAGCACCCTGCTGTCCGACGGCGGAGCCGTCCTGACCCGCCAGCTCCAGAAGGCCCGGCACGCCCCGGCGCTCCTGATCCTGACCCAGACCATGCCGATCACCATGCTGCTCTTCTTCGGCTACGTCTTCGGCAGCGCCCTCGCCATGCCGGGCGCGGAGTACCGGGAGTTCCTGGTCCCGGGGCTGCTCGCCGCCACCGCCGCGAACGGCCTGATGACCGGCATGTTCACGGCGGCGCAGGACGCCCACCGCGGGGTGACGGACCGGTTCCGGACCCTGCCGATGAGCCGCACCGCCGTGCCGCTCGGGCAGACGGCGGCCGACCTGCTCACCACCGGCGTGTCGATGGTGCCGCTGATGCTGGTGGGGCTGGCGATGGGCTGGCGGATCGAGAACGGCCTCCCCGGCGCGTTGGGGGCCCTGGGCGTGCTGCTGCTGTTCCGCTTCGCCACCGCGTGGGCGGGCACGTACCTGGGCCTGTTGAGCCGGAGCGAGGAGGCGGCGGGCCAGCTGGGCAGCGCGACCTTCGTCCTGCCGATGCTGTCCAGCGCGTACCTGCCGACCGCCGGACTGCCCGGGTGGCTGCGCGCGGTCGCCGAGTGGAACCCGATCAGCGCCGTCGCCACCGCCGTTCGCCAGCTGTGCGGGAACGCCGGGGCCGAGGCCGGGGCGGGCGCGGCCTGGCCCGCCGCGCATCCCGTGGCCGGGGCGCTGCTGTGGTCGGGGCTGCTCCTGGCGGTGTTCGTGCCGCTGGCCACGCGCAGGTTCGCGCGCGGGCAGGGCTGACGCCCGAACCGGACGCGGCCGGCGCACGGATGACGCATGTCACGACCCCGCCTGGTGACAGTTCCCCGTCCGACCCGGTAGGCAGGGCCCATGGCTACCGAACCGCTCCCCCTCGACGGCGTCACCGTCGTCGCCGTCGAACAGGCCGTCTCGGCCCCCTTCGCCACCCGCCAGCTGGCCGACCTCGGCGCCAGGGTGATCAAGGTCGAGCGCCCCGACGGCGGCGACTTCGCGCGCTCCTACGACACCGCCGCGCACGGCCTCGCCTCGCACTTCGTCTGGGCCAACCGGGGCAAGGAGTCGATCGCGCTCGACCTGAAGGACCCGCGCGGCCGGGAGGTCCTGCACGGGCTGCTCGCCGACGCCGACGTCTTCGTGCAGAACCTGGCCCAGGGGGCGGCCGCCCGGCTCGGACTCGACTCGGCCGCCCTGTGCGCGCGTTACCCGCGGCTGGTCGCCGTGGACGTCTCGGGCTACGGCGCCGAGGGCCCGTACGCCCACAAGCGCGCCTACGACATGCTCGTGCAGTGCGAGGCGGGGCTGGTGTCGGTCACGGGCACTCCGGAACAGCCCGTCAAGGCGGGGATTCCGGCGGCGGACATCGCCGCGGCCATGTACGCCTTCTCGGGTGTGCTGGCCGCGCTGCTGCGCCGCGGGGTCACAGGGCGCGGGGGCAGGGTGGAGGTGTCGATGCTGGATGCGCTCGCCGAGTGGATGGGGCATCCGCTGCACCACACGATGCACGGCGGGGAGCAGCCCGTGCGCACCGGCCTCGCGCACGCGGTGATCGCGCCCTACGACGCGTATCCGACGGCCGACGGGGACCGGGTGCTGCTGTCGGTGCAGAACGACCGCGAGTGGCGGCGGTTGGCGGAACAGGTGCTGGAGCGGCCCGAGTTGGCGGACGATCCGGCGTACGCGACGAACACGGCCCGGACGGGGAACCGGGAGAAGACCGACGCGGTGGTGGCGCAGGCGCTGGGCGGGCTGGGCGCGGACGAGGCGATCGTACGGCTGGAGGCGGCGGGCATCGCGTGCGCGCGGCTGAACTCGGTGGCACAACTGGCCGGGCATCCGCAGCTGGCGGCCCGGGACCGCTGGCGGGAGGTGGGATCACCGGTCGGTCCGCTGCGGGCCCTGCTGCCCCCGATCGGGCTGCCGGGCGGCGCGGCACCGCACATGGGTGCGGTGCCCGCGCTGGGCGAACACACCGAGGCCCTGCTGCGCGCCCTGGGGATGGCGGGCGCGCAGATCTCGGAACTGCGCCGGGACGGTGTGATCGCGTAGGGCCGGGAAGCCGGAGGCCGAAGGGGCGAACGGCTGCGCTGCGGGGACGGTTACGAGCGGCGGCTGCCGAAAAGCGTGCGACGCAGGCGGCGCAGCGGCGCGAAGAGCGAGACGCGCGCGCTCCGGCTCCGCAGGCGGTGCGTGTGGTCGCGGGAGGTGAGCTCGCGCATCAGCAGCGTCGCCTCGGCGGTCTCCCGGTGCGGGACGGCAGGACCGCCCAGCACGGCGAGGTGGCGGTCGAGGCGCGAACTGGTCGCGCTGCTCCCGCAGGTGATGGCAGGCACGCGAGGCGGCCTGCTGCGCATTGCTATTTGTTCCATGATCTCTCCCCACCCGTACGAGGGCACCCGGCCCGGGCAGGTTAACCCTATCGCCCTCGCGTCGCCCTCGGGTATCCCGGTGGTGTGAATTACCCCTATGGCGACGGGGAGTTGACGATTACTCAGCGGAGTCGGCCGTCACTCTCCGCATAGATGTCACGCTGCGGAGGCCCCCGCGCGAGTCGCGTCACGACAGGGGCCACTTGGCGCACACTGCGCTAACTTGGAGTGATCACCTGATGACCCATGGGCGCACAGGAACACACCGGGGGGCCCGCGTGAGTGAGGAATCGAACTCCGATCGTGTCATCTCGGGCCGGTACCGCCTGCTGGAACCGATCGGCCGCGGCGGGATGGGCATCGTGTGGCGCGCCCGGGACGAGGTGCTGGCCCGCGACGTCGCCGTCAAGGAGGTCCGGGCGCCGGCCGGGCTGGACGCCGCCGAACTGCAGCGCATGTACCGGCGGCTGGAGCGGGAGGCCTGGGCGGCGGCCAGGGTCTCGCACCGCGGGGTCGTCACGGTCTACGACGTGGCGTCCGAGGACGGGCGGCCCTGGATCGTGATGGAGCTGATCCGCGGGCTCTCGCTGGCCGACGTGCTGGAGGCCGAGGGGCCGATGAGCCCGCAGCGCGCCGCGCACATCGGGGAGCAGGTCCTGGCCGCGCTGCGGTCCGCGCACGACTCCGGCGTGCTGCACCGGGACGTGAAGCCGGCGAACGTGCTGATCGCCAACGACGGCCGGGTGGTGCTCAGCGACTTCGGGATCGCGAGCCTGGAGGGCTCCTCCGCCATCACCATGACGGGCGAGGTGGTCGGCTCCCCCGAATTCCTGGCCCCCGAGCGGGCGTTGGGCCGTGATCCGGGCCCCGAGTCGGACCTGTGGTCGCTCGGGGTGATGCTCTACGCGGCCGTCGAGGGCGTCTCGCCGTTCCGGCAGGCCACCCCTCTGGACACGCTGCGGGCCGTGGTGGACGAGGAGTTGCCGCGGCCGCGCCGGGCCGGGCCGCTGGAGCCCGTACTGGAGGGGCTGCTGCGGAAGGACCCGGCCGAGCGGCTGCCCGCGGCGGAGGCGGCCCGGATGCTGCGGGTGGTGGGCGCGGGCGGGGCCGTGCGGGCCTCGGGCGGGCCGGTGTCGGGACCGGACACGCCGACGGCCACCGCGCACCACCGGCACGAGCCGGGGGGCGGCGGAGCGCAAGGGGTGCCGCGAGCCCCCGGAACGCAGGGGTCGTCGTACGGGCAGCCCACGCCGCCGCTGCCCGCACCCCGGCCGGATGCGCGCGAGAGCCGCGCCGGGCTGGTGCTGACCGTGGGGATCGCGGTGCTGCTGCTGGCCCTGGCCGTGCTGGGGTGGCTGCTGCTGAAGGATCGCCAGCCGGCCGGCGGCGCCCGCGGGAACGGCGGCGCTCCGTCCGGTTCGGCCACCACCGCCCGGCCCGCCACCACGCCGCCCTCGGCCCCTCCGTCCGGATCGGCCCCGGCGTCGGCCTCGGCGTCGCCCGGTGCGGCGCAGCACGTCTCGGTGTACGTCAACGCCGTGCGCTCCACGTACACCGGCAGCTGTCCGCCGCCCGCCGGGCACGCGCCCGCCTTCGCCGCCACCGTCGAGGTGGAGCGCACTCCGGTCGTGCTGGAGTACCGCTGGGCCACGCGGAGCGGGCGGACCTCGGGCCCCGGCTGGCAGTCCGTCACGTACGAGGGGGCCGGGCCGAAGAGCCGGCGGCTGGAGCACACCGAGCTCACGCACGTCGCGGACGGGACCTTCGACGACGCGGTCCGGCTGGAGGTGCGGGGGCCGGCCGAGGTGACCACCCAGTGGGTGGCCACCTCGGTGACGTGCAGGAAGGAGACCCCGACGGGCGGGGCCTCCTCCCCCGAACCGAGTCCGTCACCGGCCGTCACGCCCACGGCGAGCGCTCCGGCGACCCCTGGGGACGGTGAGGGCGAGCACCCGGAGCCGGCCTGACACCAGGAGCCTGCCTGACACGCGGATCAGGCCTGATACGCGGATCAGGCCGCGTTGGTGAACGCCGGCAGGTAGCCGCCGGACTGTCCGGCGGCGGTCGGGTGGTACGACTCCGCGATGTTCAACCAGTTGACGCTGTGCAGCCACGCGTTGCCGGAGCAGATCTCGTGGCCCGTGAAGGCGCCGGCGACCGAGGCGAAGGTGAAGCCGTGGTCGGCGGCGCGTTTGGCGATGGCGGCGTTGAGGTGGTCTGCGGCGCCGTTGATGGCGGCGCGCTCGCCCTCGGTCAGGCCGGTGGTGCAGGTGCCGTTCAGCTTGTAGAAGCGGGGATAGCCGAGGACGACGACGTGCGCGCCGGGCGACCGGCTGTCGATGGCGTTGTAGACCTGGTCGAGCCGGCCGGGGAGGGTGGAGTCCACGTAGGCCTTGGCCTGGTTCACGCGGCTGATGCAGGTGGATTCGGACTGGAGCACACAGGTCGTCATGACGTCGGAGAATCCCGCGTCGTTGCCGCCGATGGTGATGCTGACGAGGTCGGTGCCGGAGTTGAGCGGGGCGAGCTGGCCCGCGAGGACGTCGTTCGTACGGGCGCCCGAGCAGGCGGTGAAGGAGAAGGTCTGGGGGGAATGGGTGGCGGCCCACAGGGCCGGGTAGGCGCGGGTGGTGCGCTTGCAGTTCCCGCTCGCGCCGTCGTAGTTGCCGGCGCCGAGGCCGGAGGAGTACGAGTCGCCGAGGGCGACGTAGCCGAAGTCGGCCCGGGCGGCGGCGGCCGCCTGGCCCGCGCCGAACAGGGCGGCGCCCGCGGCGAGTAACAGGGAGAAGGTGAGGGCAGCGAAGCGCGACGGTTTCCAGCTCATGTGTGCGGCTCCTTGTGGGGGTTACTCCTGAGTCCGTGGTACAAGCAGCCGGGGCCCGCTGGAAGTGTCCATGCCAAGAATGTTCGGAGCAGAGTTGCGGTCCGAACCTTCACTCCGAATGCGTTTGAAGAGGGAACTTGGGCACCCGATCCGGCGAAACACGGGTGCACGGGGGCACCGTGTGCCGGATCATGGGCGCCATGCCAGCCAACCCGCATGACGCGCTGCCGATCCGGCTCAACGTCGACGACAGCGATTCCCCGTCGGATGTCGTCGACGCGCTGTTTCTCGGCCGGTTCGCATCCGGCGAGCAGCCGTACTCGCACAGCATGTCGATCGAGCGGGTCAAGGCGGAGGCGACCCTCCTGCCGCCGGAGGCCACCGTGTTGCGCTCGGCGCGCGACAGCGACCGCAGCGCCACCCTCGCCGAGGGCGAGGGCTGGACGATGCTCGTCTCGCGCTGGAGCCGGGGCGCGGACGTGACCGTGACGGCGGTCAGCGACGAACTCGCCGCCAGCGTGCTCGGCACGGCCACGGAAGGCGTGCAGGACGAGCCCGAACCGCAGCCGGAGAACGTGACGATGGGCTTCTGGTACGTCTCCCCGCGCCGCGGCCCGTACCGGACGACCCGCCAGATCGCGGCCGGGACCTGGGCCGAGGTGCGGCCCAACTACACCGCGCCGGTGGCCGGGGCCATGGACCGGCTGATGAAGGTGACCCCGGACGACATCGCGGGCCGGCTGCTCCTGCTGCACGGCCCGCCGGGCACGGGCAAGACCTCCGCGCTGCGCACTCTGGCCCGGTCCTGGCGGGACTGGTGCCAGGTGGACTGCGTCCTGGACCCGGAGCGGCTGTTCAACGACGTCGGCTACCTGATGGACATCGCGATCGGCGAGGACGAGGGCACGGCGAAGGGCCGCTGGCGGTTGCTGCTGCTGGAGGACTGCGACGAGCTGATCCGCGGCGAGGCCCGCCACACCGCCGGGCAGGCGCTGTCGCGGCTGCTGAACCTGACGGACGGACTGCTGGGGCAGGGCCGCAACGTCCTGGTCGGGGTGACCACCAACGAGGACCTGGAACGGCTCCACCCCGCGGTGGTACGGCCGGGGCGCTGCCTGGCGCGCATCGAGGTCGGCCGGCTGACCCACCGGGAGGCGGTGGACTGGCTGGGCACCGCCGAGGGCGTCCCCCGCGAGGGGGCCAGCCTGGCGGAACTGTTCGCGCTACGGCGCGGGACGGGACCGGCGGCGATCCTGCCGCCGCAGCCGCACTCCACGGAGGCAGGCCTGTACCTCTAGCCTCCGGCGGGGCTGAAATACAGCCCCGCCGGCGATTGAGGCGCGGGGGTCCGGGGCGGAGCCACCGGCAACGGCGCCGCGGAGGCTACTCGGCTGCGTACCGGGCCCGGAGGGCTTCGGTGGCGGCGGCGGACGCCTCGGCCTGCGTCAGGCCCAGCCGGTGGGCCCGCTCCGCGTACGCCTGCGCGGCAGCCGCGGCCTCACGGGACGCCCCCTCCGCCGCCGCGACGAACGTCCCGTTGCGGCCCCGCGTCTCGATCACCCCGTCCGCCTCCAGCGCCCGGTACGCCTTCGCGACGGTGTTGGCGGCCAGCCCCAGCTCCTCCGCCAGCCCCCGTACCGTCGGCAGCTTGAAGCCCGCCGGCAGCTTCCCCGACCGGGCCCGGTCGGCGATCTGCGCGCGCAGCTGTTCGTACGGGGCGGCCGACCCGGCCGAGCCATCGATGGTGATCTTCAGGTTTGTCGAGGTCACGCGGGTGATTGTCCCCCATCGCCGGAAAATTGGGAGGCGCCCGGCGCGAAAGCACCCGTAGCGTCTGGCACATGACCGTATCGATCCGCGACCTCCGCCCGGGCGACTCCTTAGATGCGGAGTCCGTCGTGCGGGTACGGCGTGCAGCCCTGCCCTTCGTGATCACCACGGCTGCGGACGTGGCCTTCGAGCTCTCCTGCGCCCCTCCCGCGAAGCGCTACCGCATCCTCGTCGCCGAGACCGACGGCGGCCAGGTCATCGGCACCGCCCAGGTCGGCATCGCCTACGACAGCCCGGAGCCCGGCCAGTCGTTCCTCAACGCGTACGTCGACCCGGCCCGCCGCGGCCTCGGCGCCGGCCGGCTCCTGCTCCGCGCCGCCGAGGAGCACCTCGCCGCGCAGGACGCGGTGGACGCGTACGCCTGGGTCCTCGACGAGCCCGCCCCTCGCGCCTTCGCCGAGCGGCACGGCTACCGCCCCAGCCGCTCCGCGCACTTCCTGCGCCTGGACCTGGCGGCGGCCGCGCTGCCCGCGCTGCCGCCGGCCCTCCCCGCCGGGGTCGAGCTGGTCGCCGCCTCGGCCTTCGCCGCCGATCCGCGTCCGCTCTTCGAGGCCGACGCGGAGGCGACCGCCGACGAACCGGGCGACGTCGCGGCCGCGTTCGACGACTACGAGGACTGGCTCGCGCACACCTGGAGCAGCCCGTCCCTCGACAAGGAGCTGACCACGGTCGTCCTGGTCGACGGGGCGGTGGCCGCCTTCTGCGCGGCCGAGACCGACGGCGCCGCCCGCTACTCCTCGGCGATGACCGGCACCCTGCGCGCCTTCCGCGGCCGGGGCCTGGCCAAACTCGCCAAGACGGCGTCCCTGCACCGGGCCCGCGCGGCCGGGTACACCGAGGCATTCACCGGCAACGATGCGGACAACGGCCCGATGCTCGCCATCAACGAGTGGTTCGGGTACGAGATCTGCGCGACCGAGACCCGCTACACGAAGAAACTGGAGACAGTGTGACCGAGCAGCTGACCGTCGTCCTGACCAAGGCCGGCCGGACCAAGATCCGCTACCCGGCGGCGCAGGTCGCCGACGACGGCGACCGGATCTCCGTGCGCGCCCCCTGGGCGGCCGAGGGCGTACGGGACTTCGGCTTCGTCCGCTTCGAGCCGGGCGACGTGTTCGTCGAGCACTTCTGGCGGACGCGCTGGTACGCGGTCAAGGAGGTGTGGACCGGCGACGGCGTCCTCAAGGGCTGGTACTGCGACGTCACGCGCCCGGCCCTGGTGCGCAGCGGGGAGATCCTCGTCGAGGACCTGGACCTCGACCTGTGGGTCTCGGCGGACGGGTCCCGCGTCCTGCGGCTGGACGAAGACGAGTTCGCCGAGAGCGGGCTCGCCACGAGCGACCCGGAGGCGGCCGCCCAGGCGGTACGGGCCCTCGACGCCCTGGACGACCAGGCCCGGACGCCGGCCGGCCTGGCCGCGCTCCTCGCGTAGCGCGTAGCACGTAGCACGTAGCGGGCAGCGGGCAGCAGAGGTCACGGGCGCCGCGCGCGCGGCGACCCTCCCGTGGGGAGCCGGGAGGGCGCCGGGCCCGGGATGGTCCGGGGCCACACCCTATGCACGGGCCCCGGCGCGCGGGTAGGCATATGACAGAGGAGATTCCGGATCGCGGAACGCCCGTCCCGGGCACGGTCCGTTTCCCGGGCACGGTCCGCGTCCCGGGAAGGGGCCACGTCCCCCGGGAGGGTCCGTCTTCCGTCTACGGGCCGCCGCCCGGGGGCCCGCCGATAGCCTGGGCCGGACACCACACCTGGGGGGGCACCATGAGCGGCACGACGGCACTCGGCGACCGGATGAAGCGGTACGAGGCCGCACACCGAACGGTCCTGCCCCGCCGCACCTACACGATCCTGCGGCTCGACGGCCGCGCCTTCCACACCTATCTGGCCGACGCGGACAAGCCCTTCGACACGGGCTTCGTCGCGGACATGGCCGCGGTCACCGAGGCGCTGTGCGCCGAAGCGGCGGGAACGGCGCTCGCGTACACGCAGTCCGACGAGATCAGCCTGCTCCTCACCGACTTCGCCTCGGCGGGGACCGAACCCTGGTTCGGCGGCGTCACCGCCAAGCAGCTGTCCGTCTCCGCGTCCTTGGCCACGGCCGTGCTCAATGAGCGCCGGCCGGGCCGACGGGCGCTCTTCGACGCCCGCGTCTTCACGATGTCGGACCCGGTCGAGGTCGCCAACTACTTCGTGTGGAGGCAGCGCGACGCCGTCCGCAACAGCATCTCCATGGCCGCTCAGGCGCACTTCTCCCACAAGCGGCTGCAGCGGGTGTCCAGCGGGGCCATGCAGGAACTGCTGTGGGCGGAGGCGGGTGTGAACTGGAACGACTATCCGGCGGCCTGCAAGAGGGGCCAGGTCGCCGCACGGCTGACCGGCGAGCGGGAGGTCGAGTACGCCGACAAGCGCACCGGCGAGACCGTGCGGACGACGGCGGTCCGCTCCTGGTGGGAGGTGTCCGCCGCGCCGCACTTCACGACCGGGCCGACGGGGTGGCTCGCAGGGGTGATCCCCGCGCTGCCCGCCTTGACGGCTTCGGCCGGCTAGCCGGGCAGCCCGGTCCGGGCGGGCGGGGCAATGCCCTCCCGCGTGAGCGCGCACCCCGGCCGACGGCGTACCTTATTGCACGCATGTTGCAACTACTGCATATGTGCGAAAGGGGTCGTCGTGGGTTCTCCGGTGGTGCTCGGGATCGAGTCCTCGTGTGACGAGACGGGCGCCGGGCTGGTGCGGGACGGGCGGCTGCTCGGGCACGCCGTGGCGTCGAGCATGGACGAGCACGCCCGTTTCGGCGGCGTGGTGCCGGAGATCGCCGCGCGGGCCCACGTCCACTCCTTCACCCCCGTCGTACGGGAGGCCCTGGACCGGGCCGGGCTGCGGATGGCGGACATCGGCGCGGTGGCCGTCACCACGGGCCCGGGGCTGTCCGGGGCGCTCCAGGTCGGCCTCGCCGGTGCGAAGACCCTGGCCTTCTCGCTCGGCGTGCCGCTGTACGGGGTGCACCACCTGGCCGGGCACGTCGCCGCCGACACCCTGGAGCACGGGCCGCTGCCCGACCCGTGCATGGTGCTCATCGTCTCCGGCGGGCACACCTCCCTGCTCCTCGTACGGGATCTGGCGCGCGACCCGATCGTGCACCTCGGGGACACGATCGACGACGCGGCCGGGGAGTGCTTCGACAAGGTGGCCCGGGTGTTCGGGCTGCCGTACCCGGGCGGACCGGCCGTCGACCGCACCGCCCGCGCGGGCGACCCGCGCGCCGTGCGGTTCCCGCGGCCGCTGACCGGGCCGGGGGACTCCCGGTACGACTTCTCCTTCTCCGGCCTCAAGACGGCCGCCGCCCGCTGGGCCGAACAGCACCGGATCCGCGGCGAGGAACTGCCCCTGGCGGACGGGGCGGCCTCGCTCCAGGAGGCGGTGGCCGACGTCCTGACGCGCAAGGCGGTCGCCGCCTGCCGGGAGTACGGGGTGGGGACCCTGGTCGTGGTGGGCGGGGTCGCCGCCAACTCCCGCGTACGGGCGCTCGCCGAGAAACGCTGCCGGACCGCCGGCATCACCCTGCGCGTACCGCCGCTGAACCTGTGCACCGACAACGGGGCGATGATCGCCGCCGTCGGCGACCTCCTGGTCCGGGCGGGCGCCGAGCCGGCGCCGCTCGACGTCTCGATCGACCCGTCCGCCCCGCTGGAGTACGCGGCCCTGCACCCGGTCGCCCGCGCCCTGTCCCGCCAGGGCGCGTAGGGCGACTGGCGCGTCCAGGGCGGTTGGGACGGTCGGGGCGGCTAGGGCACGGCCGAGCGGGGCTGGGTCGTCGGGATGCGATGGGTGAAGAACATCGCGAGGAGGGCGGCGAGGGCGAGGATCGCGAGCGCGGCCTGGAGTCCGTCGAGCCGTGCCGCGGCGTTCGCGTCCAGTGCGGCCTCGGCCACCTCGCTGCTCGTGCCGGCTTCGTCGAGGGCCGTCTTGAGCTGCGCGTCCGATACGAACGGCACGCCGCTCTGGATCTTGACGGTCGCCTGGCTCTTGACGCTGTCCGGGATCGACGGATTCTGCTGCACACTGGTCAGGAAGGAAGAGGCGAGCGCGGCGATCATGATCGACCCGGCGAGTGCCGTCCCGATCGAGGCGCCGAGGTTGGTGATGGCGTTCTGGACGCCGCCGACCTCCGCGCTCTGCTCCTCCGGTACCGCGGACACGGTGACCGCACCGAGCTGGGACGCCAGCGCGCCCATGCCGAGGCCGATCAGCAGCATGGGGACGGTGACGACTTCCGCACCGGCGTCCGCGTCGAGCGCGGCCATGAGGATCACCGCGCCCGCGAGCAGGGCGAGGACCCCGAGCCGCACCACCCGCCGCGGCGAGACGTCCGGGAGGAAGCGGGGGATCAGGACCGCGGCGGCCAGGAGTGTCACCGACAGCGGCAGGAGGCGGGCACCGGTCTGCAGTGCGGACAGGCCGAGCGCGACCGACAGGTAGAGCGGTACGACGAAGAACACGCCCATCTGCACGAGGTACTGGAAGAAGAACATCGTCAGCCCGCCGGTGAGCTGCTTGTTCTGCAGCATGGCCGGGTCGAGGAGCGGCTCCTTGCGCTGCTCCACGAGGCGGGCCTCCCAGCGCAGGAAGAGCCAGATCAGCAGCAGACCGGCCAGCATCAGCCACACGACCAGCGAGATCCCGAGCCAGGAGGGCGCGTCGGGCTTCGGCTGGAACCAGCCCCATTCGTCCGAGCAGAGCACCCCGTAGACGAAGAGGCCCAGCCCGAGCGCGGACAGCACGACGCCGACGAGGTCGATGCGCTTGCGTTCGCCGATCGGGGCGTCGGCGATGCGGCGGGCCAGCACCAGGATGCCGAGCACCACCAGCACCTCACCGGCGAACACCCACCGCCAGGAGAAGTACGTCGTCGCGACACCCCCGATGAGCGGCCCGACCGCGATCGCCACCGCCCCCGCCGCCGCGACGAGCCCGTAGGCGGCGGGCCGGCGTTCGGCGACGAAGTTGCCGGCCACCAGCGCGACGATCGCGGGCAGGATGAGCGACGCCCCGATTCCTTCCAGGAAGGACCAGCCCAGCAGCAGTACGGGAAGGTTCGGTGCGAGCGCCGTGGTGAGGGAGCCGGCCCCGTAGATGCAGCAGCCGATCATGAACGCACGTTTGCGGCCGATCAGCGCCCCGACCTTGCCGCCGGGGATCATGAACATCGCCATCACCAGGGTGTAGGCGGTGATCGCGCCCTGGATGCCCGACACGGTCGTGCCCACGTCCTCGGCCACCGTCGCGATCGAGACGTTCATGACCGAGCTGTCGAGCGCCATCAGGAACTGACCGGCCGAGAGAGTCAGCAGGACGACCCGCGCGGTTGCAGAACTCTTGGCAGTGCCTGTCCTCGGAGCCATGGGCGGGATCGTCCCAGCCGACGGGGCGGGCGGATCCGCGACCCGCCACGCAGATCAACCGATTGGCGCACTGCGCTGCTCCGTGCGGAAACGCCGGTCCTGTGCTTCCTGAGCCCCTCCTTACTCCTCCCTTAAGCGGACCCTAAGGATCCCCTCCGGGGGCTCCGGGGTGGCAAAAGCCGTGGTCCCGGGGGCTAGCTTGGCTGAGCCAGGACAGGAAGGGCCGGATGTGGCGCCGCCGGGGGGGCGGCGGCGCGGGCCGATTCCGATTCCGCCTGCGCTCCCCTGCCTTGTGCCCGAAGGAGATCCACCCATGCCCGCACGCCGCCGCACCGTGACGCTGTCCCGTATCGCCTCCGCCGGTATCGCCCCGCTCGCGCTGGCCGCGTACGCCGCCGTTCCCGCGGCCGCGCACGGCTCGATGACGGACCCGGTCAGCCGGGTGGCGGCGTGTTACGCGGAGGGACCGGAAGCGCCGAAGTCGGCGGCCTGCAGGGCGGCGGTCGCGGCGAGCGGAGCGCAGGCGTTCTACGACTGGAACGCGGTGAACATCGCCAACGCGGCCGGGAACCACCGGGCGTTGATCCCGAACGGCCAGCTCTGCTCCGCCGGCAACGACAAGTACCAGGGCCTAGACCTGGCCCGCGCCGACTGGCCGGCCAGTCCGATGTCCGCCGGCGCGCACACCTTCCGCTACAAGGGCACGGCCCCGCACAAGGGTTCCTTCGAGCTGTACGTGACGAGGGACGGGTACGACCCGGCGAAGCCGCTCAAGTGGTCCGACCTGGAGCCCGCGCCGTTCGCGAAGACCACCGACCCGGGCATGCAGAACGGCGACTACGTCTTCTCCGGGACGGTCCCGAACAAGTCCGGCCGCCACCTGATCTACAGCATCTGGCAGCGCTCCGACAGCCCGGAGGCCTTCTACACCTGCTCGGACGTGGTCTTCGGCAAGGACAACGGGGGCGGTACCGGCGGCTCCGGCGGCTCCGGCGGCTCTGGTGGGTCCGGCAGCACCGGCGGCTCTGGCGGGTCCGACAGCACCGGCGGCACCGGCACCACGCCGACCACCAAGCCCGGCACGGAGCCGACCGCCAAGCCCGGCACCGAGACGGGTTCCAAGCCGTCCGACAAGCCCTCGGCCCCGACGGACCAGCAGATCGCCGCCGGCGCGGACAAGTCCACCGTGGAGCACAACGGCCACGGCGACAACGACCCGAAGACGAACGGCACGACCGACGCCGCCGCGCCCGTCCCCTCGGAGTCGTCGGCGAACGACAACCTCGCGCAGACGGGCGGCAGCAGCGCGACCCCGTCGATCGCGATCGCCGGGGCCGGCGCCCTGGCCGTGGGCGCGGCCGTGCTGTTCGGTGTGGCCCGCCGCCGTTCGACGGCGGGCCGCCACGGCCGCTAGTTCGGACCGTACGGATCGGTTCGGTTCGGATCAGTTCAGTTCAGTTCAGACGGTTGAACCGCCGGACCATCTGCGTCCCGTCACTCGAAGACGGAGGCGCAGGTGGTCCGTTCGGCGTGGGCCGGGTCAAGTGCGTTGAGCGCCTCGTGCCAGGCGATCCGGTCGGTGAGCCCGATGGCGACGTGCTCCGAGAGGTCCAGGAAGCACAGGTCCTGGAGGACGACGTTGCGTACGTTCGGTCCCTCCAGGAAGCCGCTCCGGTACGGCGTCACCACCTCGTCGTACTTGGTGGCGATCACCGTGTACTTCACCCCGGGCACGGTGTCCCCGCCCGCGTTCAGCTTCTGCAGGAAGGCGGATCCGGCGATCTGGTCGGCGAGGCCCGGGGTCGCCGTGCTGATCAGGTCCTCGGCCCCGGGGAAGTACGGGAGGAGCTTGGTGAAGCCGAGCAGGGTGGTGCCGTGGTTGTCGGGGGCGAGACCGACCAGCGCGTTGACCTTCTCGGCGCCTCCGAGGAACTTCAGGTAGTAGCGGGGCATCATGCCGCCCTGCGAGTGCCCGATGATGTCGGTCTTGGCGGAGCCGGTGGCGGCGAGCACCCTGTCGACGAAGACGTCGAGCTGTTCGGCGGACTTGTCGATGGGGCCGAGCCCGTTGAAGAGGGGCACGCCGGGCAGCTGGCCGTAGTCGAGCGAGTAGACGCAGTACCCGCGGTGCACGAGGTACGGGGCGAGGCCGAGCCAGTTGTCCCAGGAGTTGCCGAAGGTGCCGTGCACGAGGACGACGGGGCGCGGGTGGGCGGCGGACGGCTTGCAGGACCAGTTGTTCCAGCCGCTGCTGGGTGCGGACGCGGCCTGCGCGGTGCCGGTGGGGGCGACGAGCGCGGCGGCGGTGAGGGCGAGGACGGCCAGCGGGCGGAGCAGGCGTCTCCAGGGCAGCATCGTGTGATCTCCTTGCGGATCGACTCAAGGGGATGGGGCGTGGGGGTTCGTCCCGTGATCCGGATCACAAAGGGGCGCTGCTGCCGCTAAATTACGCGTGAGTAGCAACACAGGGAAGTTACACGTCGGTAAAAACTCGCGTGTCGCCCGACGACCCGTCAGGCGGCGAGCGTGCCGCGGGCGATGGCCTGCGGACCGAAGCGCGCGCGGACCCGGTCCGTGACCGCCTCCAGGCGGCGGGCCTTGTCGTCCTCGGGGTCGAAACTGAGCTGGCGTGCGGCCCGTTCGGCCGGAGTCAGGTCCTCGGCGCGCAGGGACAGCGCGCGGACCCGGGCCCGCTGCAGACCGAGCCCCTCGTACAGGGCGTAGGCCATGGCGGTCAGGGTGGCCGAGTGCGCGGTGGGTTCGGCCAGGGCGCGCGTCCGGGTGAGCGTGGTGCGGTCGGCGCAGCGGACGGTGAGCGAGAGGGCGCGGCAGACCTGCCCCTGGTCCTGGCCTTGGTCCTGGCCTTGGTCCTGGCCTTGGTCCTGGCCTTGGTCCTGCCCCTGCTCGCGCCCGTCCTGGCCCTGCCCCTGGCCCTTCCCTTGTGTACGAAGCTTCGCGCCGAGCTCCTCCGTCAGCGAGAGCAGGGCCCTGCGGTGCCGTACGGGATCCAGCTCGTCCCGGTCGAAGAGCCGCTCGGCGGCGATGGTGCGGGCGGCGGCTCCCGGCCGGACGGGGGTCCGGTCGATCCCGAGGGCGCGCTCGTGCACCTCGCGGCCGAGCCGGGCGCCGAGGATCCGCCGCAGGGCGGCGGGCGGGGCGGCGGCGACGCGGCCGACGGAGTCGAGGCCGTAGGAGCACAGGGTGCGGGCGGCCTTGGGGCCGACCCCGTCGAGGGCGGTGACGGGCTTGCCCGCCAGGAAGTCCCGTACGGCGTCGGGCTCCTCAGGGATCACCAGGGTCGCCCCGGGCCGGGCCTCGCGGGCCGCCGCCCGGGCCAGCATCGGGTTGCCGGCCACGCCGACGGCGGCGTCCACGCCGTACAGGGCGAGGGCCCGGACCCGGAGCACGGCGGCCAGCCGGCCGGCGTCGCAGCCGAAGTACCGCAGCGCGCCCCGGACATCGGCGAGGGCCGCGTCGGGCGGCAGGGCCTGCACGGCCGGGGTGATCCCGCCGAGCAGCGCGAGCACCCCGGCGTACTCCCGCGCCCCGAGCGGCCCGCCGTCCGCGGGGTGCAGCCGCAGGCACAGCACGGCCCGGCCCGCCGCCTCCCGTGGGGATCCCTGCGGTGCGCCCGGGCCGGGGGCCACCGCGGCCGTGCGGGGCCCTGCCCCCGCCCGCGCCCGCGCATCCGCGGACCGGCCGGAGGTCATCCCGCGCTCCCGGGGCTGGAGTGCCACAGCTTGCGGCCGGTCGCGGGGCCGGTGCCGGGGGGCTGGAGGTCGGCCCAGGGGTTCATCTCGTACCCCGTGGAGAAGTGGATCCGGCGGCCCGCTCCCCTCTCCCCGGCCACCTCGCCGTCGCCGCCGTCGCCGCCGTCGCCGCCGTCGCCGTCCTCGGCCGCGCCCGCACCACCACCGGAGGCGGCCAGGCGGGCCGCGACCGCGTCCAGGCCGCCCGCCGCCCGCAGTTCCACCAGCTCCGCCAGGTTCCACGCCGCCGCTCCGACCACGCTCAGGCTCTGCGGGCCCCGCCGCTGCACGACACCGCGCACCAGCAGCAGGAAGGAGTGGAAGACGGTGTGCGCGCACCGCTCGTGGCTGTCGTCGAAGAAGGCCAGGTCGACCAGGCCCGTCCCGTCGTCCAGCGTCGTGAAGATGACCCGCTTCCCGGACCGGATCGGCGGGGTCTGGGTGGCCGCCTTGGCCCCCGCGACCAGCACGGTCTGCCCGTGTTCGGTGTCCCGCAGCCGGCGTGCGGGAATCACTCCCAGCTCGGCCAGGAAGGCATGGTGGTCCCCCATCAGGTGCCGCGAGGCGTCCATGCCGAGGACGCCCAGCTCGGCGCTGAGCCGTTCCGCCTCGGTCAGGTCGGGCAGGCCGACGGAGGCCGTGGACCGGCCGCCCTCCAGCGGGAGTTGGGCGCCGCCCCGCGCTCCCGCCGCCCGCTGCGCGCCGTGCAGCTCCGTCAAGTGCAGCAGGAGGTCACGCCGGTTGGCCCCGAAGGAGTCCAACGCCCCGACCTGTGCCAGCCGTTCGGCGACCGGGCGTCCCGGGTGCGCCCGGTCCCAGAAGTCGCGCAGGGAGGCGTACGGCTGCCCGGCCTCGATCCGGTCCGCCTCGGCCGCGCTGATGCCGTGCACGTCGGACAGCCCCAGGCGCAGGCCCCACACACCACCCACATCGGACACCAGTTCGATGTGATGGGCGGCCGCCGACCGGTTCACGTCCAGCGGCAGCACCGGCACGCCCCGCCGCCGCGCGTCCGCCAGCAGCAGCCGCTTCGGATACATCCCCGGGTCGTGGGTCAGCAGCCCGGCGTAGAAGGCCGCCGGATGGTGCGCCTTCAGCCACGCCGACTGGTACGTGGGCACCGCGAAGGCCACCGCGTGCGCCTTGCAGAAGCCGTACGAGCCGAAGGCCTCGACGATCTCCCAGGTCCGGCCGATCACCTCCACCGGATAGCCGCGCTCGCCCGCCTTCGCCGCGAACCAGACCTTGATCCGCGCCTGCGACTGCGGGTCGGACAGCCCGCGCCGCACCCGGTCCGCCTCGTCCCGCCCGCAGCCGGTCATGACGTGCACGATCTCGATGATCTGCTCGTGGAAGACCACCACCCCGTAGGTCTCGCGCAGCGCGTCGGCCAGGTCCGGGTGCGGGAAGCGGACCGGCGCCCGTCCGTGCCGGGCCTCGATGAAGGGCCGCACCATGTCGGCGGCCACCGGTCCCGGCCGGAAGAGGGAGATGTCGACGACCAGGTCGTGGAAGGTCGACGGCTGCAGCCGCCCCACCAGGTCCCGCTGGCCCGGCGATTCGATCTGGAAGCAGCCCAGCGTCTCGGCGGAACGGATCAGCTCGTACGTGGCCCGGTCGCCCGGCGGCACCTGCGCCGGGTCGTCCAGGTCGAGCTCCCGCCCCGTGCCGCGCCGGATCTCCGCGACCGCGTGGGCCATCGCGGACTGCATCCGTACGCCCAGCACGTCCAGCTTGAGCAGCCCGAGCTCCTCCACGTCGTCCTTGTCGAACTGGGACATGGGGAAGCCCTCGCCGCTGGTGGGCACCACCGGCGTACGGGCGAGCAGGGAGTCGTCGGAGAGCAGCACCCCGCACGGGTGCATGGCGATGCCGCGCGGCAGCGCGTCCAGCGATTCGACGAGCTCCCACAGCCGCCCGTACGACTCCCCGCGCACGTCGCGCAGTTCCGGCAGTTCCTCCAGCGCGGCGCGGGCGTCGCGGGCGCGGATGTGCGGGAAGGCCTTGGCGAGCCGGTCGGTGACGGCCGGGTCCATGGACAGGGCGGCGCCGACGTCGCGGATGGCGTGGCGGACCCGGTAGGTCTCGGGCATGGAGACGGTGGCGACGCGCTCGGCGCCGAACCGGTCGATGATCCGCCGGTAGACCTCCAGCCGGCGGGCGGACTCCACGTCGATGTCGATGTCGGGCAGGACGCGCCGGCGCTTGGACAGGAAGCGCTCCATCAGCAGGCCGTGCGCGACGGGGTCGGCGTGGGCGATGCCGAGCAGGTGGTTGACGAGGGAGCCGGCGCCGGAGCCGCGGGCGGCCACCCGGATCCCCATCTCCCGTACGTCGTCCACGACTTGGGCGACCGTCAGGAAGTACGAGGCGAAGCCGTGGTAGGCGATGATGTCGAGCTCGTGGTGCATCCGCTCCCAGTACGCGGGGTCGTCCGCGTAGCCGCGCAGCACCATGCCCGCCGAGGCGCGGGAGGCGAGGACCCGCTGGGCGCTGCGGCGGGCGGCGCCGACGAGCCGGGCTTCGGGGAAGTGCACGGAGCCGATGCCGAGGTCGTCCTCGGGGTCCACGGCGCAGGCCTCGGCCGTACGCCGGGTCTCCGCGAGCAGGCGCCTGGCGTCGGCGGGGCGCAGGCCGGCCGCCCGGGCGATCCGGTCGGCGGCCTCGGCCATGGCGGCGGATCCCTTGAGCCAGCGCTCGCCGGTGTCGAAGGGGGCCCGGGGATCGATGGGGACCAGGCGGCGGGCCGCGTCGAGGATGTCGGCGACCGGGCCCTGGCCCGGGTCGGCGTAGCGGACGGCGTTCGTGAGCACGGCCGGGACACCCTGCTCGGCGGCGAAGCCGACGGTACGGGCGGCCAGTCGGAGCGAGCCCGGCCCGGTGCCGGTGCGGCCGTGGTGGACGGCCTCCAGGCGCAGGGAGTCGCCGTAGACCTCCCGCCAGGGTGCGAGCAGCCGGGCGGCCCGGTCGGGGCGGCCCGCGGCGAGCGCCCGCCCCACCTCGGAGCCCGGTCCGAGCAGGGCGAAGACGCCCTCCCCGCGCAGGTCGCCCCAGGGCACCAGCGGGACCTCGGCGGCCCCCGCGTGGGCGGCGGTGACCATCCGGCACAGCTCGGCCCAGCCGGCGGCCCCGTCCCGGGCCAGGAAGACGGCCCGGGGTGCGGACTCGTCCACGAAGGCCCCGCCCTTGACGGGGGTGCGCCGCCGGTGGGAGGCCTCGCCGGACCCGGCCGAGCCCCCCGACCCGGCCGAGCCCGCCGCGGACAGCCCTGCGGCCGTGGCCGATCCGGCGGCCGCGACCGCCAGGTCCACGCCGAACAGCGGGCGGATCCCCGCCTTCGCGCACGCCTTCGCGAACCGCACGGCGCCCGCCAGGGTGTCGCGGTCGGTCAGGGCGAGGGCGTCCATGTCCCGCTCGGCGGCACGCTCCGCCAGCCGTTCCGGGTGAGAGCCTCCGTAGCGCATGGAGAACCCCGAAACGGTGTGCAGATGCGTAAAACCAGGCACCCGCGGCCTCCTGCTTCGACTCGTGTGAACACCTCCCCCGCTCTCCACCATAGAGTAATTCGAATATCCGTGCGAAACACTTGTTCGATCGTCTCAGGCGTGTTTCCCACGGACTCCCGGTGCGCTCCCGGAGGTCAGCCGTTCGGCCCACCCCTGCTGCGCCCCGCAGCCGGTACGCCGAGCGTGTGGAACATGACCCAGCCCACCGAGAGCCCCGACGCAGGCCCGCCCCCAGGCTTCCTCGCCGAGGTCAAGGACGCCGTGACCACCCGGGCAGCCCTGCTGGTCCTGGGGGTGCTGGTCCTCCAGCTCGCCTTCGTCACCTCGTACATCGGGGCCTTCCACCATCCGAGGCCCAGCGAGATCCCGATCGCCGTGGCGGCCCCCCGCGCACCGGCGGCCGAGCAGGCCGCGCAGCAGCTCGCCGCCCTGCCCGGCACACCGCTCGACCCCCGTGTGGTCGGGAACGAGGCCGCGGCGCTCGACCAGGTCAGGGACCGGGAGGTCGACGGCGCGCTGATCGTCGACCCGGCCGGCACCACCGACCGGCTGCTGGTCGCCTCCGGCGCCGGAGCCTCGCTGTCCCAGGCCCTGGAAGAGGTCGTGGGCCGCGCCGAACGGGCCCAGGGCCGGACCGTGCAGGTCACCGACGTGGCCCCGGCCGCCCCGGGCGACAGCCGCGGCCTGAGCGCCTTCTACCTGGTCATCGGCTGGTGCGTGGGCGGCTACCTGTGCGCCGCGATCCTCGCGATCAGCGCCGGCGCACGGCCCGCCAACGCACACCGCGCCGTCATCCGGCTCGGCGCGCTGCTCGTGTACGCGCTCGCCGCCGGGCTGCTCGGCACGGTCATCGCGGGCCCGGTCCTGGACGCGCTGCCCGGCAGCATCATGGGCCTGTGGGGGCTGGGCACCCTGGTCGTCTTCGCGGTCGGCGCGATCACCCTCGCCTTCCAGGGACTGGCGGGCGTGATCGGCATCGGCCTCGCGATCCTGCTGGTCGTGGTGCTCGGCAACCCGAGCGCCGGCGGGGCCTACGCGTATCCCCTGCTGCCGCCGTTCTGGAGCACCATCGGCCCGGCCCTGCCGCCGGGCGCCGGCACGTACGCCGCGCGCTCCATCTCGTACTTCAGGGGCAACGGCGCGGGCGGGCCGATGCTGGTGCTGGCCGCCTGGGCGGTGGTCGGGGCGGCGGTCACCGTGGCCTGCGCGGTGTCCCGCAGGGGCCGGCCGGGCGCCGCGGTAGGCAGCGGCCTCCCCGACTGACCCCTGTCCCGGGCGCTGCCCGGACCCGCCGGCGAGGCTGAATATGCCTGAGCTCGGCCCGGCCGGAAGGGGCTGTTCGGCTCGGCTGTGCCCGCTGCGCGGAGCACCCGGGCTCCGCCCGGACCCGCGCCTCAATCGCCGGCGAGGCTGAATTTGCCTGCGCTGAGCTTCCGGGTGCTGCCCGAACCCGCGCCTCAATCGCCGGCGGAGCTGGATGGTGCGGGTTGCCCTGCGGGCGGCTCGGCGGCTCGCGCCGTGTGCCGGGTGCTGCCCGGACTCGCGCCTCAAACGCCGGCGGGGCTGGATGGTGCGGGCCTGTCGGCGCAGGTCGGTCCGTGGGGCCGTGCCGGGATGTCTCCTCGGCTCGCGCCTGCGGGCAGGTCCCGGCCATCGGCCTGGGTTGCGCGCTCGTCCTGCGGGGACACCCCGCCACGTCCCCACTCCCCTCCGCCCCAGCCACGCGAAGGAACTCCCCCGCACTGCCGAAGCCGGCCGGTGGGGCGGGGACACGCAGGAGGGTCCCCGCAGGACGAGCGCGCAACCCAGGCCGTACGGCTGGACCACTGCCAAGTGCGCGAGCCGAGGAGATCCTCGTGCGGGGCCCCGACCCACCCCCACACACCGCCAAACCCCCGCAGGGGAACCGCGCGAGCCGAGGAGATCCTCGTGCGGGGCCCCGACCCACCCCCGGACTAGGCCAGCCGTACACCGCCGAGCACCCCGCAGGGCAACCCGCACCACTCAGCCCCGCCGGCGATTGAGGCGCGGGTCCGGGCAGCGCCCGGGACACGGCCCGGGCCGCACACCGCCGAGCACCCCCGCAGGGGACCCGGCATGATCGGTGCGTGATCACCACCCTCGCCGTCGAAAACTACCGCTCCCTGCGCAAGCTGATCGTCCCGCTCGGCCGGCTCACCGTCGTGACCGGCGCGAACGGCACCGGGAAGTCCAGCCTCTACCGGTCCCTGCGCCTCCTCGCCGACTCCGCGCGCGGCGGCGCGATCGCGGCCCTGGCCCGGGAGGGCGGGCTGCCCTCCACCCTGTGGGCGGGACCGGAGAAGACGGCGCGGGCGGTGCGCGAGGGACAGCACCCGCTCCAGGGCACGGTCCGCAGCGAACCCGTCAGCCTCCGCCTGGGCTTCTCGGGCGACGAGTTCGGCTACGCGGTGGACTTCGGCCACCCGGTGCCGGTGGCCGACTCCCTCTTCGCCCTGGACCCGGAGATCAAACGCGAGTGCACCTGGGCGGGCCCGGTCCTGCGCCCGGCGGCCCTCCTCTCCGACCGGGCGGGCCCGGCCGTGCGGACGCGGACGGCCGACGGCGGCTGGCACCGCACGCAGAACGCCCTGCGCCCCTACGACTCCATGCTCAGCGAGCTCGCGGACCCCCAGCTGGCTCCGGACCTCCTCGCCCTGCGCGAGCTGATCCGGTCCTGGCGGTTCTACGACCACGTCCACACCGACGCCGAGGCTCCGGCCAGGACCCCGCGGGTCGGCACCCGTACGCCGGTGCTCAGCGCCGACGGTTCCGACCTGCCCGCCGCCCTGCAGACGATCCGCGAGATCGGGGACCACGCCGCGCTGGACGAGGCGGTCTCCGCGGCCTTCCCCGGCAGCCGGGTCTCCGTCACCGACCGCGACGGCCGGTTCGAGCTGGAGCTCCACCAGCACGGCCTGCTGCGCCCGCTGGGCGCGGCCGAACTCTCCGACGGCACCCTGCGCTACCTGCTGTGGACGGCGGCCCTGCTGACTCCGCGGCCGCCCGCCCTGATGGTGCTCAACGAGCCGGAGACCAGCCTCCACCCGGATCTGCTCGCCCCGCTCGCGGACCTGATCCTCACGGTCAGCCGGGACACGCAGACGGTGGTGGTCACCCACGCCGCCCCGCTTGCCGAGGCTTTGGCGGCCGGGACCCGCCGGCACCGGGTGGACCTGCAGACCATCACCCTGGTCAAGGAGTTCGGCCGGACGGAGGTCGCGGGCCGCGAGGGCCCGCTGGACGAGCCGCTCTGGTACTGGCCCAAGCGCTGAGAACCCGGGCCCGGCCTGACCGGAAGGACGCCCCTGGCGTGGAGCGGATCTCCTACGGGGATCCGCAGGAGCGCCCTACGACCGGCTCGCCGCCCGCGCCGACCCCCACGAGATGGCGCAGGCGCAGCTGTGCGCGCACGGCTGGGACGCGGCCAGGACCCTCACCTGGGCACGCCACTTGTACGAGGGGCTGGCGGAGTTCTTCGCGGCGGCCGCGCGCGGGGCACGCCGTTCTCGTAGGGCAGGAGTGAGCGTCTAGTCCCAGAAGTCGCCGTCGTGCGGCAGGTCGGCGAAGTGGCCGGGGTCGTGGGACAGGAACACCGGGATGCCGGCCCGGGACAGCGCGCGCAGTCGCCCGTAGGTGAGCAGTTTCTCCTCGATGTTCCAGTCGCTGGGCATGGGCACGTTCCGGTCCAGCCCCTCTTGGAGGTGCGCGGCGTCCCCCATGAGGCCGATCCGTCCGTGGTGGCCGAGGTCGAGGATGACGCCCTGGTGGCCGGGCGTGTGGCCGATCGTGCGCACGATGGTGAGCGTGCCGTCCTGGAACAGGTCGATGTCACCGCGGAGTTCGAGGAAGTCGTAGCCCCGGCCGCCCGCGTAGTCGTTGAACGCGTAGCCCCGGGCGGTCCAGCGGTCCGGCCACCAGGCGTGGCGCAGCTCCTCGTGCTGGGCGACGTGCACGGCGTGCGGGAAGTAGGTCATCCCTCCGGCGTGGTCGAGGTGCAGGTGGGAGTAGATGACGTACCGGACGTCGGCGAGCCGGTAGCCGAGTCGTTCCAGCTGCGCGTCGACGGCGTGTGCCCGGGTGAACGCCTCGGCGCCGTACGCCGCCCGCAGGCCCGGACCCCAGTGGGCCTCGGCGGCCTCGGGGTCCGCCACGCGGTGGTTGACGCCCGTGTCGAAGAGGATCAGTCCGTGGGCGGCGTGCTCGATGACGGCCACCGTCGAGGGCACGGTGACCGTGCCGCTCGCCCCGTGCTGGATGCCGCTCTTCGGCATGGTGAAGGGTCCGGCGTCCACCGTCGTCACGCGCAGTCTGGCGGCCACGGGACCTCCCTCCCGGGTGGCCGGGAAGGGCGCGCCCGGCCGACGCATCGCCCCTGTCCAGGCTAACCCTGGTGCGACGGGACCACACGCCGACGGCCGGGGCTCGCGGGTGGGTGCGCGGTGGGCGGCGGGCGGCTCCGCCCCCACGCGGACGTCAGACGCGGTGGACCACCTCGCCCGCCACCACCACCGTCTCGGCGACCGTGCCCGGGATCTCGTCCACCGGGACGGCGAAGATGTCCCGGGACAGGACCACGAAGTCCGCCGCCTTGCCGACCGTGAGCGAACCGCGTTCCTCCTCCAGGAAGTTGGCGTGGGCCGAGCCCATCGTGTAGCCGTGCACCGCCGTCTCCACGTCCACCGTCTCGGCCGGCTGCCAGGCCGGGCCGCCGCCGGACAGCGGGCGGCGCGTCACCGCCGTGTAGATGCCGACCATCGGGTCCATCTCCGCCACGTTCCAGTCGCTGGAGAACGCCAGCACCGCCCCGGCCTCGTGCAGGCTCCGCATCGGCCAGGCCTTGTGCCAGCGGTCCTCGCCCACGTTCTCCGCCCAGTCCTGGCCGGGGCCCGCGATCTCCGGCGCGCAGTGCCTCGGCTGCATGCACGCGACCACGCCCAGCTCCGCGAAGCGCGGTACGTCCGCCGGGTCGAGGCATTCCACGTGGACTACCTGGTGGCGGGAGTCGCGCGGGCCGTTCACCGCCCGTGCGTGCTCCACCGCGTCCAGGACGGTCCGGATCCCCCGGTCGCCCGTGGCGTGCACGAAGCACTGGAAGCCGCGGGCGTCCAGCCCGGCGAGCAGCTGCGCGAACTCCTCGGCCGGGTAGAAGGTCTCGCCGCGGTGGGAGCCGCACCCGGTGTACGGCTCCAGCAGCGCGGCCGTCCGCGGTTCCACGACGTCGTCGATGTAGAGCTTGAGCGGGCCGACCCGCAGCCGCTCCCCCGCGTAGGTACGGGCGGCCGTCGCGAAGGCGTCGAGCTCCTCCTCCGTGGTGCCGCGCGGGTGGAACAGCGCCGCGACGATCCGCGAGCGCAGCCGGCCCTCCACCCGGGCCCGCTCGTAGAGCGCGAGGTCGTCGAGGGAGTTCTGCGGTTCCACGACCGTGGTGATGCCGAAGCCGATCGCGTCGTCGAGGCTCTTGGCGAGCCGCCCGTACTGCCGGTCGGTCGAGGCCCACGGGACGCCCAGGTCGCGCAGGGCCCGGTGGCCGTCGCGGGAGAGTCCCTTGACGGCGAAGTCCTTGACGAATCCGGTGGGTTCGCCGCTCCCGGGGTCCACCGCCGCCGTGCCGAAGGGGAGGTCGGTGCGGTCCCGCGAGACCCCCAGCCGCCGCATGGCCGCCGTGTTCAGCCAGGCCGTGTGCACGTCGTACGAGAGCACGATCGCCGGGGTGTCCCCGGTGACCGGGTCCAGGTCGGCGGCGCACGGCATCCGCCCGCCCGGCACGGCCGAGTAGTCGAAGGCCTCGGCCTCGATCCACTCCGCGTCCGGGTTGGCCTCCCGCCAGGCCAGGATCCGCTCGTGGATGCCCTCCAGCGTGCGCACCCCGGCGAGCTGCACGCACGCGTCGTCCGAGCCGAGCCGGACGTGGTTGTGCGCGTCGATGAAGCCGGGGAGCACCAGCCTGCCGCCGGCGTCGATCCGCTCGGTGTCCGGCCCGGCCCAGGCGGCGGCCTCGTGGCCGGGGCCGATCCAGACGATCCGGCCGTCGTACACGGCGAGGGCCTCGGCCTCGGGCAGGTCCGGGTCCACGGTGTGGATGCGGGCGCCGGTGAGCAGCAGGTCGGCGGGGAAGGGCTGTGCCATGGGGTGGTGCTCCTGTGCAGAGGGGTGGGATGCAGAGGGGTGGGGTGAGGCATGGAGGGGTGGGGCGAGGTGCGGAAGGTGGGGTGCGGAAGGTGGGGTGCGGAGGTCAGGCGGCCGGTACGTACGCGGGCACGCGCCGGGCCAGCGCCCAGTAGGTGAGGCCGGAGACGGCCGCGCCGAGCAGGGTGAGGTCGGCGCCGCCGAGCGGGGCCACGAGCGGGCCGGTCCACAGCGCGGAGTCGCAGGTCAGCGCGGCGAAGACGATGCCCGCGAGCAGGGCGGTGAGGCCGGCCGGGTGGTAGCCGGCGCGGTACCAGTAGGCGCCCGCGCTCCCGGCGTGCAGCGCGTCGGCGTCGTAGCGGCAGCGGCGCAGCACCATGTCCGCGAGGAAGACTCCGCCCCAGGGCGCGAAGACGATGATCAGCAGGGAGAGGAAGGAGAGCAGGGAGGTGGTGAAGTCGGTGAGGAAGAGCGCGGCGAGCGAGCCCGCGGCGGTGACGGCGGCGCTGATCACGATGGCCCGGGCCCGGTTCCACGGGATGCCGAGGACCTGGAGGTTCAGGCTGGAGGAGTAGAGGGTGATGATCGAGTTGGTGACGGAGCCGCCCAGGACGAGGGCGAGGAACAGCGGCTGGAACCAGCCGGGCAGCAGGCTCTCGGCCCCCGCGACGGCGTCGGTCATGTCGGTCTGGGTGGCGGCGGCGACGCCCGCGACGCCGAGGGCCACCGAGGAGAGGAAGCCGCCGAGGGCGCCCATCCAGGTGATCGACCGGAGCGAGGTGGTCCGGGGCAGGTAGCGGGTGTAGTCGGCGGGCATCGGCAGGTACGAGAACGGCCCGGCCAGCATGACGACGAAGGCGAGGCTCCAGCCGGACAGCCCGGGGGCCGCGGCCGGGGCGGAGGTCTCGGCGCCGGGCAGGACGAAGACGAGCAGCGCGCCGAAGCCCGCGGCGAGGACGTAGGCCATCCAGCGCTCGGCGAACTGCACGGTGGCGTGACCCCACATGGCGACGGCGAAGGTCAGCGCGAGGGTGACCAGCAGGGCGACGGCCCGCCCCGCGCTGCCGCCGTCCCAGCCGATCTCGGTGAAGAACACCTCCAGGGCCAGGGTGCCGACGACGGTGTTGACGATGGTGTAGCCGATGCTCACCACCCAGTTGAGGACGCCGGCCGGGAGGTTTCCGCGGACCCCGAAGGCGGCCCGGGACAGGACCAGGGTGGCGGTGCCGGTGCGGCTGCCGCCGAGTCCTGCGGCACTGATGGCGAAGAAGGACAGGCCGCCGATCACGACGACGGCGGTGGCCTGCCAGAAGGAGAGCCCGAAGGCCACGGCGAGGGCGCCGTTGATGACGTAGGTGAAGGTGAGGTTGGAGCCGAACCAGAGCCAGAAGAGGTCCTTGGCGCTGCCGTGGCGTTCCGCGTCGGGGATGGGATCGATCCCATGGGTCTCGACCCGGAACACCTCGTCGACGTCGGCTGTCTCCTGCTGTCCCATTGACGGACCCCTGACCTTGGTGACCTTGACCATGAACGGATGAGCCCATGAATCTTGAATGGCGTTCTAAGTTCTTGAATGGCATTCAAGATGCGCGCTCGACCGCGACCCCGTCAAGACCCTGTCCGGGATAAGGTCGGGCCACGAAGATCCGGAGGGCGGAACTGGTGGCGGGAGCGGCGCGGCGGCGCGACGGGCGGGTCGCCCAGGAGCGGATGCTGGAAGAGGCCATGGCGGCGATCGCCGAGGACGGGCTGGCCTCGCTCACGATGTCCGCGCTGGCGGAGCGGCTCGGCACCAGCGGCGGCCACATCCTGTACTACTTCGGCAGCAAGGACCGGCTCCTGCTGGAGGCCCTGCGCTGGAGCGAGGAGCAGCTCGCCGGGGAGCGCCGCGCACTGCTGGGCCGCCGGGTCACCGCCCCGCGCAAGCTGGACCTGTTCCTGGAGCTCTACCTCCCGCTGGGGCCGCGCGACCCGCGCTGGACGCTGTGGATCGAGCTGTGGGCCCGCACCGCCTCCAATGAGCCGCTCAAGGCGGCGCAGGAGGAGATCGACGAGGGCTGGCAGCGCGACCTGGAGGCACTGCTGGCCAAGGGCGTGGACCAGGGCCGCTTCGCCGCCTTCGACGTACCCGCCCGGGCCTCGGAGCTGCTCGCCCTGCTGGACGGGCTGAGCACCCGCGTGGTGCTCGGCCAGCGCGGCGCGGACCGCGCCCGGGCCCTGGAGCAGGCCCGCTCGGCGGCGGCCCTGCTGGTGCCCCGCACCTCGCCCCCCGCGACCTGAAGCGGCGATCCGCGCTTTCCCGACGGCTCGGCCCGACGACTTGACCCAACGGCCCGGCCGGCCGACTTGACCCGACGACTCGACCCGCCGACGCGACCCGACTCGACTCGCGCCCCAATTCGACACCCAAAAGCGGAAGCCGCGGCGCCGAATAAGCCCATTCCGGGGAGACGGCAGGCTGTTCACGGCCATTCACGCCCGTTCACGCCTGTTCACGCCCCCATGGCCACCTTCTTGACCTGGGCACATGTGGGCGCCACAAAGGCCTCCGCGCGCTTGAGAATTCCTTCACAAGAATTTCGCGCAGAGTGCGCCCTACCGCGCTCCTCCCCCAGCGAGCACAATCGCCGTGACGACTCACATCGATCGTGAGGGAGGGAGCGCGTGCGCAATCAGGTGCGCACAGCGGACGGGCGCGCTCTGACCGTGGAGCGCTGGGGCGATCCGGACGGCAAACCCGTCTTCCTGCTCCACGGCATGCCGGGCAGCCGCCTGGGCCCGGCCCCCCGGGGCATGGTCCTCTACCAGCGCCGGATGCAGCTCATCGCCTACGACAGACCCGGCTACGGCGGCTCCGACCGCCACCCGGGCCGCACCGTCGCCGACGTGGCCCAGGACGTGGCCGCCATCGCCGACGCCCTCGGCCTGGACACCTTCGCGGTGGCCGGCCGCTCCGGCGGTGCCGCCGGAGCACTCGCCTGCGCCGCCCTGCTCCCGGACCGGGTCACCCGGACCGCGGCGATGGTCGGCCTGGCCCCCCGGGACGCGGAGGACCTGGACTGGTTCGCCGGGATGGCCGCGTCGAACGTGAAGGAGTACACCACCGCCTCCGCCGACCCCGAGGAGCTGGCGGCCCGGCTGATCCCCCGCGCCGACGGCATCCGCAAGGACCCCGGACGGCTGCTGGACGAGCTGCGCCGGGAGCTGACCGACAACGACCGCATGATCGTCTCGGACGCCGGCCTGCGGTCGATGCTGTTGCGGAACTACCGCGAGGGGCTGCGCCATTCGGCCTACGGCTGGATCGACGACGTCCTCGCCTTCAGCCGCCCCTGGGGCTTCGACCCGGCCGACATCCGCTGCCCGGTGCTGATCTGGCACGGGGAGCTCGACGTGTTCTCCCCCGTGGGCCACTCCCGCTGGCTGGCCCGCCGCATCCCGGGGGCCACCACCACCATCGAGCCGGCCGCCGCGCACTTCGCGGCCCTGCGCGCGCTGCCCGACGTACTGAACTGGCTGCTGCGCGACCTGCCCGTGCCCGACCTCGGCGCACAGCAGCCGGCCTGACGGCTCGGGCCGAACTCGGCCACCTCCATGTAAATTTGACCGGCCGTCACATCAGGGCCGCGCGAGGGGGTGCGGGCGGCCCGTCCCCGCCGGCGCGCCGAGCACCTCGCCGCGCCGCGGCCGGATCGCCGGGGTGGCCGCGTTCCCGCAGGCCACGGGCTTGCCGCGGATCCCGGTACCGCCGAGCGTCCGGCGAAGGACCCCCGGTGCCGGTCCCGCCGCCGGGAGAAAAGGATCTTGCCGTCCGGCGAACGGCCGAATAAGCCACGTCGAGAAATACGCCGTGCTCGCTATAGAACGGTTGACCAGGCGTCATGTCTCGGTTGCCAATGGGGTGTGGCCGAGTAAAGTCCACGCTTGACGGCAGCATGTCGCTGTTGTCATTCACATGCCCATTCCACATGGCTTCCCCAAGGACGGTGTCGTGAACACTTCCGCAACCCCCGCGACCAGCACGGTCAAGGCCCGCCGGGTCCCGCTCGCCAAGATCGACGTCCACACCGCGTCCGCGGCCACGACGCTCGGCCGCGTGCTCCCGGCCGAATCCGGTCGCCCGGTTCAGGCACCGATCTTCAACTCCGCGCTCTGACACCCAAGTAAGCGCTCTAGACTGGTGGAATGACCGGCCTGATCGCATTTCGCGAGATCGTCCTGAAAGTTCACAGCAGATGCGATCTTGCTTGTGATCATTGCTATGTCTACGAACACGCAGATCAGAGCTGGCGAGCCCGGCCGAAAGTGATCTCCCCCGAGGCTATTTCGCAGACCGCGTCGCGGCTCGCCGAACATGCCCGTGACCATGCACTCCCCTCTGTCACGGTGATTCTTCACGGAGGGGAACCCCTGTTGGCGGGCACCGCCCGGCTCCGCCTCGTGTGCGAGGAGTTCAGCCGGGCACTCACCGGGGTCGCCGCCCTGGACCTGCGGATCCACACCAACGGGCTCCAGCTCAGCACCCGTTACCTCGACCTCTTCGACGAGTTCGGCGTCCGGGTCGGCATCTCCCTCGACGGGGACCGCGCCGCCAACGACCGCCACCGCCGCTTCGCGGACGGCCGTACGAGCCACCCGCTGGTCCTGGCCGCCGTCGCCCTGCTCCGTTCGGCGCCCTACCGCCACCTCTACCAGGGCCTGCTCTGCACCGTGGACGTGGCCAACGATCCCGTCGCCGTGCTCGACGCGCTCGTCGAACTGGAGCCCCCGCGCGTCGACTTCCTCCTCCCGCACGCCACCTGGGAGACGCCCCCGGCCCGCCCCGACGGCGCCCCCGACGCGTACGCGCGCTGGCTCCTGCGGATCTTCGACCACTGGGAGCGGCTGGGCCGCCCGGTGCCCGTACGGCTCTTCGAGTCCCTGTTCTCCACCCTGCGCGGCGGACCCAGCCTCACCGAGTCGCTCGGCCTCGCGCCCACGGACCTCGTCGTCGTCGAGACCGACGGGACCCTGGAACAGGTGGACTCGCTCAAGAGCGCCTTCGAGGGGGCCGCGGCCACCGGCTTCAACGTCTTCGACCACGCATTCGACCAGGTCGCGGCCCATCCCGGGGTCCGTGCCCGGCAGCAGGGCCTCGCGGGCGTCAGCGACTCGTGCCGCCGGTGCCCCGTCGTACGTTCGTGCGGGGGTGGGCTCTACACCCACCGCTACCGCGACCGCAACGGCTTCGACAACCCCTCCGTGTACTGCACCGACCTGCGCGAGCTCGTGGACGGGGTCGAGGGCCGCACGGCGCTGCGGGAGACCGCCCCGCAGCTGTCCGACCCGGCCGAACTGGCCCGCTCCCAGGAGGAGCTCACCCGGATCCTGCTGGCCCGGCTGCACGCGGACCTCGCCGCCGAGCCCGGCTGGGCGCGCGCCTGGGAGCTGCTGGCCGCCGTGGAGCAGGCCGGGGAGGTGGGCGCGGACGCGCTGGACGCCGTACTGGACCACCCCTTCACGCGGACCTGGGTGCTGGCGGCCCTGGACGCCGCCCGCGAGGGCAGGCAGGACGCCGCGGAGGCGGCGCGCAGGCTGACCGCGCTGGCCGCCGCGGCGGTCCTGCGCGGCGGGCTGGACCTGCCGGCCGAGGTGGCCTACCGGGACGGCGAGGTCTACCTGCCGACGCTGGGGCTGCTGCGGCTCGGGGAGCCGGGCACGGAGGGCCGGGCCGCGCTGCACGTCACCGACGAGGGGTACGCGGTACGGGACGGCCGCGCCGAGCACCGCTTCGGGCCCGCGGCGGGCGACGCCCGCTGGCAGCCCGTACGCACCTGGTCGCCCGGGCCGGACGCGGCCCCGGTGGCGCTGGAGGACCTCGACCCGTACCGCAACTGCTTCGCCCGCCCGCCCAGGCTCCGCCTCGGCGCCGGCGAGGCCGAGGAGTGGCGGGGCAGGCTGGACCGGGCCTGGGCGACGCTGCACAAGGCGGTGCCCGAGTTCGCCCGGGCGGCCGCCGTCGGGCTGACCACGCTGACCCCGCTCGCCGGCGGCCCGCGCTCCGGCGGCTGGGGCGAGGCGGGCCGGCACGGGCCGGGGGCGCTCGGGGTGCCGTACGCGGCCGGGGGGCGGGAGACCGCGCTCGCGCTGCTGACCGGTCGGCGGCGGACCCGGCTGCGGGCGCTGACCGAGGTGGCCGACCTGTACGCGCTGGACGGTCAGTGGCAGCACCCCTCGCCGTGGCGGGAGCGCCCGGTCCCGGTGTCCCGGCTGCTGGCCGACGTGCACGAGCGGGTGGCGGTGGAGGCGTACCGGCGGGCCACGGCGGCCCCCGAGCCGGGCGGCTCGGACCGGATCCACCAGGCCCTGGACCGGCTTTCGGAGGCGGCCGAACTGACCGTCACCGGCAAACGCCTCGTCGCCGAGCTGCGCTACGAACTGAAGACGGTCGACGCATGACCGCGCCCTCTCCCTCCCCGGCTCCCGCGGGGCCGGGGCGGGGACCCCGCGGCACCGGGACCCTCGGGCTGGCCGTGCAGCTGCGGCTGCTCGGGGTCCGCCCCGGGATGCGGCTCATGGTGCACGCGGCGCTGCGCGGGACCGGGCTGCGCCCGGAGCAGCTGCGCGACGCCCTGCGGGGCGTCCTCGGCCCGCGCGGCACCCTGGTGGTCCCCGCGTTCACCCCGGAGAACTCCAGGACCTCCCACGCCCATCTGGAGCGGATCGCCGGCCTGGACGGGTCCGGGCTGCGGGACTTCCTCGACCGGATGCCGGCCTTCGACCCGGCGAGCACCCCGAGCCAGGGCATGGGCTCGCTCGCCGAGGCCGTCCGCACCGCCCCGGGGGCCGCGCGCAGCGCCCACCCGCAGACCTCGTTCGCCGCGCTCGGCGCCGACGCGGAGCGGCTCTGTTCCGGTCACCGCCTGGAAAGCCACATGGGTGAGGAGTCGCCGCTGGGAAAGCTGTGCTGGGAGGGCGGACAGGTACTCATGATCAATGTGGGGTTTTCGGTCTGCAGCGCTTTCCATCTCGCGGAGTATCGAATTCCGAAGCCCCCCTTGCGCATGTACGAGTGTGTGGTGAAGGTGAACCTTCCGGAGGGGCCGCAGGGGCGTCGACAGGAGGGGGAGTGGACCGCGTACGAGGACGTCACGCTGGATGACAGCGATTTCGCGGAGATCGGCAGGACGTTCCCGGATTCCCGGGTGCGCAGGGGGCGGGTGGGAGGGGCGTCGACCATGCTCTTCTCCCTCCCGGATGCCGTCGATCACGCCCTTGAGTGGATGACCGAAAACAGACGCTGATTGACTGAACGATGAGGGGATGTGGCGAAGCAGCTCCGGAATGATGTTTCTTCGCTCGCATCTTCGGGACGGGGGTCGTGTGCCCGCATCAGGGGAGCCGTACTTTTTTCTCAGTTACGCACATACACCGAGGTTCGGGCCCGGGGGGCCCGACCCCGACATGTGGGTCGAGCGCCTGTTCCGCGATCTCTGCGGTCATGTCATGGCGCTGACGGATCTGCGCGCCGGGTACGACGTCGGGTTCATGGACAGGGAGATACGCAGCGGCGAGGGCTGGTCCGAACGGCTCGCCCGGGCACTCGCCAACTGCCGGGTCTTCGTTCCCCTGTTCTCGCCGCGTTACTTCGCCAGTGAGATGTGCGGGAAGGAGTGGTTCGCCTTCGCGCAGCGCGCCGTCCAGCACGGCGCCGTGAGCAACAAGCAGGCCGAGGCCATCGTGCCCGCGTTATGGGTGCCGGTTCCTCCGGATCAACTCCCCGGCCCTGCCGAGCGGTTGCAGTTCAACCACAACACCTTCGGGGAGCGCTACGTCACCGACGGGCTGTACGGCCTGATCAAACTGCGCGGTTACGCCGAGCAGTACGAGCAGGCGGTGTACGAGCTCGCCCGGCGCATCGTCGAGGTCGCCAAGAAGCCGCTCGATCCGATCCGCCCGCTGGACTACCGGAACGTGCCGAGCGCCTTCGGCACCAGCGGCAGCCCCTCCCGCACGTTGCACGTGACCGTGGCCGCCGCCTCCCGGCACGACCTGCCCGAGGGCCGCACCCCCGAGTACTACGGGGACTCCGCGCTGGACTGGAACCCGTACCACCCGGTCGCCCAGCGGCCCATCGCCTACGTCGCAGAGGACCTGGTCAAGAACCTCAACTACCAGACCACCATGTCCTCCTTCGACGACGAGGCCGGGCACGTCGTCGACAGCAAACAGCTGCCGACCCGCCCGGAGATCCTGATCGTCGACCGCTGGGCGGTGGAGGACGAGCAGCGGCGCCGGCGGCTGGCCGCCTTCGACAGGGACCCCCGGCCGTGGGTCAACGTGGTCGTGCCGTGGAACCGCTACGACCACCAGAGCCGGTCGAAGGAGAGCGAGCTGGCCGACCGGCTGGAGGAGACCATGCCGAAGACGATGAGCCAGGGCCGGGCCGCCTGCCGGGCCGCCGCCAACGGCGTCGCCAACGTGGAGACCCTCGGCCAGATCCTGCCGCAGGTGGTCGAGGCCGCCGCCCAGCAGTTCCTCAGACACGCCCAGCCGTATCCGCCGAAGGGCGAATCCCCCATCGACCGGCCCCGGCTGCTCGGGCCCATGGGGATGAACGGGCCGCCCGGGCCGCCACCGCCGCGTGTCCCCTTCCCGCCCGACACCGACAGGCACCGGGCGGAGCTCCAGGACACCGGCCTCCACGACAACCACGACAACGACACCGACCGGGGGGACGCGGATGACAGCGAGTCGTGACAGTGACAGCCGTGACGGACGCATCGTCACCTTCTACTCGTACAAAGGCGGCACGGGCCGCACCATGGCGCTGGCCAACACCGCCTGGATCCTGGCCGCCAACGGCAAGCGGGTCCTCGCCGTGGACTGGGACCTGGAGGCCCCGGGCCTGCACCGCTTCTTCCACCCCTTCCTGGACCCCTCCACGCTCGGGGCCACCACCGGGGTCATCGACCTGATCAGCGAGTACGCCTGGGCCGCGACCAGCCCGGTGCAGCGCCCCGACGACTGGCACAAGGACTACGCGCGGATACAGCCGCACGCCGTCTCGCTCACCCCGGAGACGCACGGCTGGGAGTTCCCGGACGGCGGCACCCTGGACTTCGTCTCGGCGGGCCGGCAGAACCGCGAGTACTCCGCGACGGTCTCCACCTTCGACTGGGACAACTTCTACGACCGGCTCGGCGGCGGTCTCTTCTTCGACGCCTTACGCGCCGACATGAAGCGGAACTACGACTACGTCCTGATCGACAGCCGCACCGGCCTGTCCGACATCGCGGACATCTGCACCGTCCACCTCCCGGACGTCCTCGTCGACTGCTTCACCCTGTCCGACCAGTCCATCGACGGCGCGGCGGCCGTCGCCCGCCAGATCGACGAGCGGTTCAACGACCGCGGCATCAAGATCTACCCGGTCCCGATGCGCATCGACGAGGGCGAGAAGGAGAAGGCCGACGCGGGCCGGGCGCTGGCCCGGATCAAGTTCGACCGCTTCCCGAACGGCCTGATCGGGGACGAGCTCACCTCGTACTGGGGCGCGGTGGAGATCCCGTACCGCCCCTATTACGCCTACGAGGAGACCCTCGCCACCTTCGGCGACGAGGCCGGGCTCACCAACTCCCTGCTCTCCGCCTTCGAGCGGCTCACCACGGTGGTCACCGAGGGCGAGATCACCTCCATGCCGGCCATCGGCGAGGAGGTCCGCCTGCGGATCAGGGACGCCTTCACCCGGCGCCGCCCGGCGCTGCCCGCCGACCTGTTCCTGTCCTACGTCGCCGAGAACCGGATGTGGGCCGACTGGATCGAGTCGGTGCTCACCCGGGCCGGCTTCCGGGTCGTGCCCCGGGACGTCTCGGCCGAGCGGGCGCCCGCGACGACCTCCGCCGGGGACACCCTCGGCGGCACGGGCATCAGCATCGACACCGCCGCCCGGACCGTGGTGCTGCTCTCCACGGCCTACCTCAAGTCCGCTCGGGCCGTGGACGTGTGGGAGCGCGCGGCCGCCGAGGACCCGACCGGGGGCCGGCGCCAGCTGGTGCCGCTGAGGGTGGGCGACGTACGGCTCTCCACGCCCTACATCGACCGCAACCCGGTGGACCTGTTCCGGCTCGACGAGGTGCACGCCACCACCGCCCTGCTGCGCGCGGTGGAGCGGCCCATGGCCCTGCCCGACAGCGTCGGCAGCACCTCCCAGCCCGGCCCCCGCTTCCCGGGGACCGTCCCGAAGATCTGGAACGCGCCGCCCCGCAACCCCGGGTTCACCGGGCGCAGCATCGTGCTGGAGCGGATGCGCGACCAGCTCGGCGGCGGCATGGCCGTGGTGCTCCCGCAGCCGCAGACCCTGTTCGGGCTCGGCGGCGTCGGCAAGACCCAGGTGGCACTGGAGTACGTGCACCGGTTCATGGCCGACTACGACCTGGTGTGGTGGATCTCCTCGGAGCAGACCGACGACGTGGTCGCGGCCCTCGCGGAGCTGGCCGTGCGCCTGGGCGCGCAGACTGGCGAGGACATGGCGGCCGCCTCCCAGGAGGCGATCGACCTGCTGCGGCGCGGGGTGCCCTCCTCCCGCTGGCTGCTGGTCTTCGACAACGCGGACGATCCCGAGACGCTCAAGCGGTTCTTCCCGCCGGGCGGCCCGGGCCACGTGCTGGTGACCTCCCGCAACCAGTCCTGGTCCCAGTACGGCGACGCGCTCCCGGTGGACGTGTTCCTGCGCGAGGAGTCCATCGAGCACCTCCAGCGACGGGCCCCCGGGCTCAGCAAGGAGGACGCCGAGCAGGTGGCGGTGGCGGTGGGCGACCTGCCGCTGGCCGTCGAGCAGGCGGGGGCCTGGATCGCGGAGACCGCGACCCCGGTGTCCGCGTACCTCGAGCAGCTGGCGCAGCAGGCCGCCCGCGTCCTGGGCCTGAACCAGCCGCCGGGATACCCGGAGCCGGTGGCCGCCACCTGGAACATCTCCATAGAACGGCTGCAGTCCCGTTCCCCGGCCGCCGTCCGGCTGCTGCAGCTCTGCGCCTTCCTGGCGCCCGAGCCGATCTCCGCGAACCTGCTCTACAGCAAGGAGATGATCGACGCCCTCAAGCCCTACGACGCCTCGCTGCAGGAGAAGCTGGTGCTCGGCCGGGTGATCCGGGAGATCGGCCGGTTCGCGCTGGCCAAGGTCGACCAGGTCAGCAACAGCATCCAGGTGCACCGGCTGGTCCAGGCCGTGATCCGGTCGCAGATGCCGGAGGAGGAGCAGCGCGAGGCCCGGCACGCCGTCCACCGGATCCTGGCCGGCGCCCGGCCGGACGACGACGAGCCGATCGACAACCCGGACACCTGGCCGCGGTTCAACACCATCTGGTCGCACCTGACCCCGTCCGAGGCCCGGTACTGCAAGCAGCCCGAGACGCGCCGGCTGCTGATCGACCGGGTCCGCTACCTCTGGAAGCGCGGCGACTTCAAGGCCGCGTACGCGCTCGGCGAAGAGCTGCGGGAAGCCTGGAAGGAGATGCTGGGCAACGACGACCTGCAGTACCTGTACCTGCGCTTCCACCTGTCGAACATCCTGCGCTCGCAGGGGCGTTTCGTGGAGGCCAAGGAGCTGGACGAGGTCACGCTGGAGCGGCAGCGGGCCGTGCTCGGCCCCTCCCACCCGCACACGTACATGACCATGAGCGGTCTGGCCAACACCCTGGGCGCGCTGGGCCAGTACGCCGAGGCGATGCGGCTGGCGACCGACGCGCACGAGGGCTTCAGCCAGATCTTCCACGAGGCGCACCCGCGCACCCTGGCCGCCGCGAACAACCTGGCGCTGAACCTGCGGCTGGTCGGCCAGTACACCAGAGCCCGCGAGATCGACCAGGAGGTGCACGACCTGCGCACGGAGGTGCTCGGGCCGGAGCACCCGTACACCCTGTCCTCCGCGCAGAACCTCGCCCGGGACCTGCGCGAGGTGGGCCGGTACGAGGACTCGGTGCAGCTGCTCAGCCGGACGTACGAGACGTACAAGCGGACGCTGGGGCGGGCCTTCCCCGGCACCCTGTCGGCCGCGAAGAACCTGGCGGTGTCGCTGCGCCGGGCGGGCCAGCTGGAGGACGCCTTCCGGCTGACCACGGCCACCCGGGCCCGCTACCGGGCCAAGTACACCTCCGTCAACCCGGACCTGCTGTCCTGCGAACTGAACCTGGCCTCCGACCTGTTCGCGACCGGGGATGCGGGCGGGGCGCGGGACCTGGCGCAGGAGGTCGTGGACGAGTACATGAAGGTGCCGGGCGAGCGGCACCCGTACACCCTGGCGGCCGTCAACAACCTGGCGGTCTTCCACTGGGGCACGGGTGCGGCGGAGACGGCCGAGACGATGCTGCGCCAGACGATCCGGCTGATGCAGGACGTGCTCGGCGACAGCCATCCGCACACGGTCTTCGCCAACCTGAACCTGGCCAACGCCCGGGCCGACCTGGGCGATCCGGAAGGCGCGCTGGAACTGGAGCGCCTGGCGGTGATGCGGCTGCGCGAGGCGCTCGGGGCGCACCATCCCGAGACCCTGGCGAGCACCTCCAACATGGCGGTCAGCCTGGACTCGATGGGCCGCAAGGAGGAGGCGGCCCGCCTGCGGTCGGAGGCGGTGTCCGAGCTGACCCGGCTGCTCGGCGAGGAGCACAGCCTGGCCCGCTACGCCCGCGACGAGCGGCGGATCCACCGCGATCTGGAGCCTCTCGCCGTGTGATCCGACGGAGGGCGGCGGGGGCCCCGCGACCGCGGGGGTCCCGCCGCCCGCCACCCGACAGCAGGGGGGCGCTGTGACCGACAGCATGACCTTTCGAAACGAGGACCTGCCGGCCCTCTTCCACCACACCGACCAGGCCGCGATCTCCCGGCAGCGGGAGTCCACCCAGGCCACCCGTGCCCAGCTGGTGCTGCTCGTCGCGGCCGCCGGGGCCGCCGCACTGCCCTCGGGGCCGAAGCTGGGCTCGCTGCACCTCTTCGGGCTGCTGAGCGTGCTCGCGTACGCGGGGGTGCTGGGCGTGGGCATGCGGGCGACCCGGCGCCGGGCCCGCCCGCAGTGGCAGCTCAACCGCAGCGCGGCCGAGTTCATCAAGTCCCTGGCCTGGCGGTACGCGGTGCACGGGGCGCCGTTCGGCAGTGAGGTCGCCGCGCCCGAGTCGACGTACCGGACGCGGCTGGAGGCGGGCCTGGACGAGCTGCGGAAGATGGGCTGGGAGGATCCGCGGACCGGCGGAACGGTGCCGGAGGGCGGGGAGATCACCGGCGCGATGCAGCGGCTGCGCGGGATGGACTACCAGGCGCGGCGGGAGACGTACGTCCGGGACCGGCTGATCGAGCAGCGCAACTGGTACCGGCGGCGCGCGGAGGTGTCCCGGCGGGCGACGAACCTGTGGTCCTGGACGATCGTGCTGCTGACCTGTCTGGCGCTGCTGTTCGCGCTGCTGGGTTCGTTCGGGTCGGGTCCGGGGCCGAAGCTGACCGCGCTGCTGAGCGCCGCGGCGGCGGCCGGCATCGCCTGGAACGAGGTGCGCCGCCACCATCCGCTGATCGAGGCGCACACCCTGATCGAGCAGGATCTGGCGGCGATGATGGTGGTGATGCAGACGACCATCACCGAGTCCCAGTGGCCTTCGTCGGTGTACGAGACCGAGCGGTACGTCTCCCCGCAGCACACGGACTGGCTGGTTCGGCACAGCAGTTGAGGAGAGCGCGGTGGGGGGTGTGGCTCAGTCCCGGGCCACGCCCTCGCACCAGATGACGGTGACCGGCTTGCCGAGGGCCCGCGCGTAGGCGACGATCTCACCGGTGCCGCCGTGCCCGCGGGCGGGCTGCCCGTCCCAGACGGCGACGAGCCGGTCGCAGGAGTCGGCGATGTAGGTGCCGGCGGCGTAGTAGGCCTCGTCCGTGGAGCGGATGAAGTCCATCCGGACCTCCTGGGTGGCCCGGAGCTTGAGCCGCCGGTAGCGGTCGAGGGACTCGGCGTCCTCGAAGCCGTCCTCGTAGTCCCCGCTGGGGATCACCACGGTGAGGTCGGCGCCGTATTCGAGGGCGATGACGGCGAACAGCTGGTCCGCTCCCTCGGCGAGGCTGGAGAGGGCCTCCAACGGCCCGTCGTGGCCGCCCAGTACGGCCCGCAGACCGCTCTCCACATGGCCGAGCACCGACGCCGGAAGGAACCGGTGCCCGGTCACGCCGATACGTTTCATGCAGAAACCTGCCTCCCCCGCGGACACGGTCACCCGGACATCCTCCCAGAAGGCGGGAGGACGTCCAGGGGTGCGACGGGGGGCGCGTGGGTCACGTCAGTAGACGCTGACCCCGTAGGCGTTGAGGGCCTCGACCACGGGCTGGAAGAAGGTCGTCCCGCCCGAGGAGCAGTTGCCGCTGCCGCCGGAGGTGAGACCCACGGCGCGGGTGCCCGAGTAGAGCGGGCCGCCGCTGTCGCCGGGTTCGGCACACACGTTGGTGCGGATCATGCCGTAGACGACGTCGCCGCCGCCGTAGTTGACCGTGGCGTTGAGACCGGTGACCCGGCCGCTGTGGGTGCCGGTGGTGGAGCCGCGCCGGGTCACGGACATGTTGACCGTGGCGTTCACGGCGCTGGTGATGTCCTGGCCGCCGACGGTCCCCGGGGGCACGGGCGAGTTGCTGGCGTACTTGATCAGCCCGTAGTCGTTGTTCGGGAAGCTGGATCCGGTGGTGGAGCCGAGCACGTTGGTGCGGGCGGAGTTGGTCCACCAGGTGCCGGCGCCGTCCGTGCAGTGCCCGGCGGTGAGCGCGTAGTAGTTGCTGCCGCTGCGCACGTTGAAGCCCAGCGAACAGCGCCAGCTCGACGCGTAGATGGCGTCTCCGCCGGAGGCCAGCTTGGACAGCTTGCCGGGGATGCGCTCGATGCGCAGTGCCGCGGCGTCCGCCCCGGCCTCGCGCTTGATTCTCGCGATGGCGGCGGCGGAGACCGTGGAGTCGGCGGAGACCACGAGGGTCCCGGTGGCGGGGTCGGTGTGCCAGGCGGTGCCCGCGACGTCGGCGCGCAGGACGGATGCGCCGGCCGAGGCGAGCCGGTCGGCACTGAACCCGCCGTCCTGCGAGTCCGCGCTCGCCGCCGTGGGGACTGCGACGAGTGCTGCGGCGGCGGCCAGGCCGGTGGCCATCGCGAGCAGCCTGGTACGGGTCATGCGCTTGATCCTCACTTCTCGTCCTCCTGGAGAGGGTCTGGGGCCCGGCGGATGTGGGGGTGCCTGGGCCCGTGAGGCGCAGCCGGGGGCACGGCGGGCGCATGAACTTTGGCCGTGCCCCTGACAAGCGCTGTCGGGAGTGTCCTGTCGTCGGTTACCGGTCGCAAGAGCGGCTTTCAGCCTCCGCCCGCGCGTCGGCTATACCGGGGTTCAGGGAACGGAAGCGGTGGCCGGAGCGCCCGCCGGCGGCATCGTCGAAGACGGCCGGGAGGCTGCCGTCGCCCTCGCCGGCGGCGATGAGGAGGGTGCGCACGACGCCCGCGGCCGTGCGCCGGCGCCCCGGAACGGCCGGAATTCGACCTTCCGGGTCGTCTGCGGGCCCTGGTGTCCCCGCGGACGGAGTCGGGGGGAGGGCGGCGTGCGGGCCGTCTGCGTCATCGCTCATCCCGCACACCCCTTCCACACGGGTCCGGACGGGAATCCCCGCGTACGCCGTCCGGACCTGTGGAATCTGAAGGGACCTCAGCAGCCGTCGCAGGGGCAGCAGTCGCAGCAGTCACAGGCGTCGCACAACGGGTCCCGCTTCTTCCGGGACCACGGCCCCTCGTAACTGGTGCAGCACATCTGGCAGGTGCAGAACAGCCCGATGGCGACCGCACAGCCGGCGAGCAGGCCGCGGCGGGGCTTCTGCGGAGGCTGCGCACCGCCGAACCCGCCCGGGCCGGGGGGCGGCATCCCGGGGCCGCCGGGACCGCCCGCTCCGCCGCCGTACGGAGCCCCGCCGTACGGAGCCCCGCCGTACGGGTTCTGGCCGTACGGGTTCCCGCCCTGGCCACCGTACGGCTGGCCCGCGTACGGGTTCCCGCCCTGCCCGGTGGACGCCGTCGCCGTGTGCCCGCAGCCGCTGGTCCCGAAGGCTCGGTCCACCGAGGTGCGCAGCTCGTGCACGAGCAGCCGGTGGGCGAGCCCGGCGTCCGCGAATTCGACCTCTCGCAGGGCCAGCCTGATGCCGTGCAGGGCGTCGTCGCAGAGCCTGCGGGCCTCGGCGAGCGAGGTCCCGGTGGCGGTGAGCGGGTTCCAGGCGCCCGCCGCGGCGTCGGCGCCCTGGTCCTCGACCGCGTCCAGCAGGTGCGCGAGCCGCCCGAAGTACCGGCCCGCCTCGGCCAGTGCGGGGGCGTTGCCCGGCCGCCCGGCCAGCTGTGCGGTATGCGCGAAGGCGGCGGCCGTCGCCGTCTCCGTCGGCTCGGTCACCACGAGCACGGGCGTGCCGGGGCCCGCCAGCGTCTCGATGCCCGCCTGCCGGTCCACGGCGTCGACGAGCACCGCCGTGTCGAATCCGAGCGAGGCCCCGGTGCGGGCGCCGGCCCGGTCCCAGCCGCGGGCCACCTTGCGCGCGGCCGCGGCGATGGGGGCGCGGGCCAACATCCCGTCCCGGTCGGCCACGTGGTCGCGCACCTTCGCGGAGGCGAGGACGAGCGAGACGGCGGCCGCGAGCCGCGCACCCTCACCCTTGGCCACGGCGGCGGTGCGCATCCCGCGCAGGGGGCAGGGCCCCGCCGTGCGCCGGGTGCCGGGCGCGGGACCGGACTGAGCCTCCGTCAGAACGGAGACGAGCAGCCCGTCATAGTTCGTGACGATCCGGGCGAACTGCCCGTGGTCTCCGCGAAGTGCCAGACACAGCCCGCACAGATGGGCCATCCACTCCGCCTTGAACCGCTCCCCCAGCCGGTGCGTGCAAGGTCTCACGATGCCGAACAAGCTGCTTCCCCCGTGTGTCGTACGCATGCTTGCAGGGCATGGTATCGACCCGCGTCATTCACTCGTACGTCCGCATCGCCCACCCGGACGGCCCCGCCGGTCGTATTTTCACTCAGTCAGCAGTGGTAGCCACCAGGATCCTTGACCGTGCAACGGATGTTCTGCACCAGTACCGTCACGAAACCCCTGCGCGGCGACTATCCACTTGGCGCGTTGTCAGCATCATGGACGAGCATAGGGGCAGCGGAGAGAAGACAGACTGACCGCGGTGAAAGGAGGCAGTCCATGGGTTCGGTGCGCAAGGCGAGTGCCTGGCTGGGTCTCGTGGAGGACAGCGACGACGAGCGCTACTACGACGACGACTACGCGGAGGCCGCCCAGGGTTCGGTGGCCGGCCCCGGCGAGCAGTGGGTCACCGACCCGCGGGTCAGGGTGGCCTCCGAGTCCGCCGTGGAGCACGGCCGTCGGATCGCGACGGTCACCCCGGACGGTTTCCGTGACGCGCGGGGCATCGGCGAGCTGTTCCGCGACGGGGTCCCGGTGATCGTGAACCTGTCGTCGATGGACCCGGGCGACGCGAAGCGCGTCGTCGACTTCGCGGCCGGACTGACCTTCGGGCTGCGCGGTTCGATCGAGCGGGTGGCGACCAGGGTCTTCCTGCTGACCCCGGCCGACACCCAGATCGTGAGCGGCGAGGCCGGCGGCCGCTCGCGCGACTTCTTCAACCAGAGCTGAGCAGGGCTCTCACCGGAAGGCGTCCAGCCCGGTGAGCGCCTTGCCCAGCACCAGCTGGTGCATCTCGACGGTGCCCTCGTAGGTGAGGACCGATTCGAGGTTGGTGGCGTGCCGCATGACGGGGTATTCGAGGGAGATCCCGTTGGCACCGAGGATGGTCCGCGCGGTACGGCAGATCTCGATGGCCTCGCGGACGTTGTTGAGCTTGCCGAAGCTGATCTGCTCCGGCCGCAGGGTGCCCGCGTCCATCCGCCGGCCCAGGTGGTGGGCGAGCAGGATGCCCTTGTGGAGTTCGAGGGCCATGTCCGCCAGTTTGGCCTGGGTGAGCTGGAAGCCGCCGATCGGCTTGCCGAACTGCTCCCGCGTCCTCGCGTAGGCGAGTGCGGACTCGAAGCTGGCGCGCGCCGCGCCCATGGACCCCCAGATGATCCCGTACCGCGCGTGGCTGAGGCAGCCGAGCGGACCCTTGAGCCCGGTGACGAGCGGCAGCACGGCGTCGGCGGGCAGCCGTACGTCGTCCATGACCAGCTCGCTGGTGACACTGGCCCGCAGCGACCACTTGTGCTTGATCTCCGGCGCGGAGAAGCCGGCGGTGTCGGTGGGCACCGCGAACCCGCGGATGCCCTCGTCGGTCTGCGCCCACACCACGGCGACGGAGGCCACCGACCCGTTGGTGATCCACATCTTGCGCCCGTTCAGCACCCAGTCGCCGCCGTCGCGCTTGGCGTAGGTCCGCATCGCGGCGGGGTCCGAGCCCACGTCGGGCTCGGTCAGCCCGAAGCAGCCGATCAGCTCGCCCGCGGCCATGCCGGGCAGCCAGCGCTGCTTCTGCTCCTCGGAGCCGTACTTCCAGATCGCGTACATGGCCAGCGATCCCTGTACGGAGACCAGCGAACGGATGCCGGAGTCGGCGGCCTCCAGCTCCAGGCAGGCGAGGCCGTACTGCACGGCGCTGGCGCCGGCACACCCGTATCCCTCCAGGGACATCCCGAGCGCCCCGATGGCGCCGAGTTCCCGGGCCAGCTCCCGGATAGCGGGCAGCTCGCCGCTCTCGTACCACTGGGCGATGTTCGGCAGGACCCGATCGGCGGCCCACGCACGCACGGTGTCCCGGACGGCGAGGTCCTCGGGCCCGAGGAGCTCGTCGAGCCCGAGCGGATCATGGGGCAGGAACGCGGACACGGGGCCTCCCGGCGGCCTGAGTAGAACCTAGCAGCGCAAGTTTTCACGCCCCACCGAGCCAAGTCCAGCCCAGCCTGGCCAATTCCAGCACCGCCGGGCCAATTCAAGCCCCGCCGGGCCAAATCCAGCCCCGCCGGCGTTTGAGGCGCGGGGTCCGGGGCGGAGCCCCGATCTTCGAGCCCGGGCACATCCAGCCTCGCCGGGCCAATTCAAGCCCCGCCGACGATTGAGGCGCGGGGGTCCGGGGCGGAGCCCCGATCTTCGAGCCCGGGCACATCCAGCCTCGCCGGGCCAATTCAAGCCCCGCCGACGATTGAGGCGCGGGGGTCCGGGGCGGAGCCCCGAATCCTTGAGCCCGGGCACATCCAGCCCAGCCAGGCCAATTCAAGCCCCGCCGGCGATTGAGGCGCGGGGGTCCGGGGGCAGCGCCCCCGGCAACGGCGCCGCACCCGGCACCCGGCACCCGACCGCTCAGCCCGCGTGCTCGACCGCGGACGCCCGCACCTCACCCTTCGCCTGCGCAGGCAACCGCACCGGCTCCCCCGAAGCCCCCGCCCCCACCGCGGCCGCGGCCCCGCACTCCACCTCCATCGCCCGCGGCAACTTCAGCGCCATCACCGCCCCCGCGAACAGCAGCCCCGCACTCACCAGCAGCGTCACGTGCAGCCCGTGCACGAAGGAGTGCCGCGCGGCGGCGTACAGCGCGGCCCCCGCCGGCCCCCCGAGGCCCGCCGCGATCTGGTAGGCCTCGCCCAGAGAGTTCGCCGCGCCCGCCGAATCCGCCACCGAAACTCCCGGCACCCCCACGAGCCCCGGCCGGTACGCCGCGTTCATCACGCTGCCCAGCAGCGCGATGCCGATGCCCGCGCCCAGCTGGTACGAGGTCTCGCCGATGGAGGCCGCGCCGCCCGCCGTCTCCGCCGGAGCCTCGCTCAGCATCGACTCGTACGCGGCGAACAGCGTGGTCTGCAGTCCGAAGCCGAGCAGGATGAAGCCGACGGTCAGCAGCAGCGGCCGGTCCTGCTGGCCCATGAGCGTCAGCAGGAGCACGGCGAAGGCCGTCAGCAGGAAGCCCAGCGACACCATCGTGCGCGGCCCGATCCGGCCCAGGGTGTAGGACCCGGTGGCCCCCGCGGCCATGGCGGCGAAGGTCAGCGGGAGCAGCCGCAGGCCGGTCTCCAGCGGGCTGAGGTGCAGGACGAGCTGCAGGTACTGGACCGCGATCAGCTCCAGGCCGACCAGGGCCAGCATGGCGAGGACGATGCAGGCGACCGAGGTGGAGAAGGCGGCGCGGGAGAACATCCGCATGTCGATCAGCGGGTGCGCGCGCCGCTTCTGCCGCCGTGCGAACAGCACGAGCAGCGCCGCGCCGAGCAGCAGCGGCACCAGCGCCTCGGCGTCGAGGAGCTGCCGTTCGGCGCCCAGCCGCTTGATCCCGAGCACCGATCCGAGCACACCGGCGGCGGCCATCAGCGCGCCGAGCACGTCCCACGGCCCGTCCGCCGCGCCGCGCGACTCAGGCAGCAGCCAGCGGCCGAGCGGCAGGATCAGTGCCATCAGCGGGATGTTGATGAGGAAGACCGAGCCCCACCAGTAGTGCTGGACGAGGAGGCCGCCGAGGACCGGCCCGCTGGCGGCGCCGACGGCGGCGACCGCGGTCCAGATCCCGATGGCGAGGGCTCGCTCGCGCCGGTCGGGGAAGACCTGGCGCAGGATCGACAGGGTGGCGGGCATGATCATCGCGCCGCCGATGCCGAGCAGGGCGCGCGCGGCGATGAGGACCTGGGCGTTGTCGGCGAGGGCCGCCATCGCGGAGGCCACGCCGAAGAGTCCGTAGCCGAGGAGGAGGATGCGGCGGCGGCCGACCCGGTCGCCGAGGGTGCCGAAGAGGATGAGCAGCGCGGCGCAGACCAGCGGGTAGGCGTCGACGATCCAGAGGAGCTCCATCGGGCCCGGGCGCAGGTCCTCGGTGACGGAGGGGACGGCCACGTGCAGGATCGTCGCGTCGAGCGCGACGAGGACCAGGCTGACGCAGAGGACCGCCAGGACGACCCAACGGTTGGCCCCGCCGGAGGCGGCGCTGATCCGCTGCCACGGGGACGGGGTCTTGACCCCGGCCGCGTTCGTCCCCGACATGCATGTACCTCCCAGGTGATCCCTCGCGCTCGGTGGACCAGCGTCTTGTGGAGCCACGGGGGGTGGTGCTGTGCGGCGTCCAGCGGGGTCCGGCATCGACACGCGAGTGAACGGTCAGCGTACGCGAGTTCGCCTGTCCGACACGTGGTCAAGCTCTCATCCCGGCGACGGCCCCCGTGTGGCGTGTGCCACTCCGCCCACCGCGATCCCTCCCCCGTGTGCACGCCCGGTCACGGCCCGTGGTCCTCGGCCCCGGCCTCGAGGGATGTCCTGCCGGCGCCACCGATAATCATGCCCGTGAAAGATCTTGGATTTCGCCGGGCCGCGCCCGCGCTGGCCGTCTTCGCGGGGGTCCGGCTGCTCGGGCTGACCGTGCTCGCGGTGTGGGGTGCGGTGGCCGGCAGCAGCCCGCACACGCTGCTGTCGGCCCGCTGGGACTCCCTCTGGTACGCCCGCATCGCCGCGGAGGGATACGGGTACGAGGTGCTCCTCCCGAACGGGGACGTTCACTCGAACCTGGCGTTCTTCCCGCTGCTGCCATGGCTGGAACGGGTGGTCTCGGCGGTGACCGGGCTCTCGTACGGCTCGGCGGGCCTGGTGGTGTCGGTGCTCGCCGGGCTCGCGGCTGCGTGGGGGATCTTCGCGGTGGCCGACCTGCTCCACGGCCGCCGGGCCGGGGTGTTCGCGGTCGCGGTCTGGGCGGCGCTGCCCGTCGGGATCGTGCAGTCCATGGCGTACAGCGAGTCGCTCTTCACCGCGCTGGCCGCCTGGGCGCTGTACGGGGCCCTGCGCGGCCGGTGGCTGACGGCGGGACTGCTCGCGGCCGGGGCCGGACTGACCCGCCCGGTCGGCGCGGCGGTGGTCGCGGCGGTGTGGGTGGCCGCGGCCCTGGCCTGGCGGCGCGGGGAGCGGTCGTGGCGGATGGCGGCGGGGGCGCTGCTGGCTCCGGCGGGGGCGGCGGCGTACGTGCTGTGGGTCGGCGCGCGTACCGGGGGCGGGCTGCTCGGGTACCTGGACGTGCAGGGCGGCTGGGGCAACGGCTTCGACGGCGGCTACGCCTTCGCCCGGTTCGTCGGGGCGAAGCTGGCCTCGTCCGCGTTCCTCGCCGGGGTGGGGCTGATCGCGGGGGTCGTACTGGTGCTGTGGCTGTACGGGAGGTGCGTCCGGCAGCGGCAGCCGGCGCCGCTGCTCGTGTACTGCGGGATCGTCGTGGCGCTGGCGCTGTGCGCGTCCGGGTACTTCGGCTCCAAGCCCCGGCTGCTGCTGCCGGCCTTTCCGCTGCTGCTGCCGCCGGCGCTGGCGCTGGCCCGGTGGCGGATCCGGCGCTCGGCGACGGTGCTGGGCGCGGCGGCCCTGGCCTCGGCGGTCTACGGGGCGTTCTGGCTGAACGGCTCGGGTCCTCCATAGAGTCCGCACATAACGGAATGAATCACACGCAACTGCCTTTCGGCAAAAGAAATGACCTGCGGCAATAAAGTCCGGGTAAGCGGCCGAAAGAATTTCCCGGGGCAGTGGATCAAGAGGGGTCCAACCGCTTCCGAAATAACGACAATTAAGTCCCGCGTGAGACCAACTCCACATCACATGGTCATCACAAAGCCGGCGATTCGCGCGGGGTGCCCATCGTCGCGCGGTAACGTCGATTGAGTGCGTACCGACCAAATCCTGACCCGTCTGGAGCGGGTGTTCGCCCGGCTGGACCGGGAACCAGAGCGACCGGCTCATCTGCAAACGCCGCAGATGAGCCGGCACCGCGTCGTACTCCTGGGATCGACCCTCGTCTTCTATCTCGCAATCGTGGTGGCCGTACTGACCACTTCGTGGCTGGTCCGCCTGGACTGGCAGGTCATGTTCTTCCGGCCCTACGAGCAGTGGCCGCAGCTGCACGCCTTCCTCGACTACCTCGTCGTGCTCGGCCAGCGCGGACCCACCGCGGTCATGGTCGCCGCCTGGCTCGGCTGGCGCTCCTGGCGGCAGCACACCCTCCGCCCGCTGATCACCCTCGGCGTGGCGCTGCTGCTGCTCAACGTCACCGTCGGCTCCGTCAAGCTCGGCCTCGGCCGGCTCGGCCCGCACTACGCCACCGAGATCGGATCCGCCGAACTCTTCGCCGGCGGCGATATATTTCCTTCGGGCCACACCGCCAACGCCGTTGTGACCTGGGGCATCCTGGCGTACCTGGCCTCCACCGTGGTCACCCGGCGGGTGCTGTCCGTGGTGTCCGCGGTCGTCTCGCTGAGCGTCGGCGCCACCACCGTGTACCTCGGCACCCACTGGATCAGTGACGTCCTGCTCGGCTGGTCCGCGGGCCTGCTGATCCTGCTGGCGCTCCCCTGGTTCGAGCCGCTCATCGCACGGACCGAGGCCTACGTCTTCGACCTGCGCGAGCTGCTGCGCCGGCGCGCCGAGACCGGACGGATGCCCGCACCCGTCGTCTCCGCGCTCACCCCGCTGCTCTCCGCGGGCGGCAAGTGGCAGCTCCGGCGGGTCACCGACTCCGCCGAGGAACCGGCCCCCGCTCCCGTGGCGGCCGGCGCCCCGACCGCCACCGGGCACTCCCCGGCGCCCCGGCCCGCCGTGCACCCGGCCGGCCGGCCGCACGTCATCCGCTCCGAGCGGATGCCGGTCACCCCGGTCGGCAGCCGCCGTCCGGCGCACACCGAGCGGGCCGCCGCCCGGGGGGCCGCCGCCCGCCCGGTCGCCGGCGGCTGACGGTCCCGCCGCGGGGGCGCGGTACGCACCACCTCACCCCGCGACACGAAGGCGGGCCGGGTCATCGACCCGGCCCGCCTTCGGCGTTCGTCAGCGCCACGCCCGGACGTTCGTCCGTCCCGGGTCACGCTTGTGTCACAGAATATCTACAGCCGCGAATTGTTTTCCGGCCCGCGACACGCCCGGCGCGCAAGCGGTTCGGAATGGGCGTGAAGTACCGCAGAATTTCTGCCGGAGATTGTCACGAGCCCCTTGGACCAGACCAGCTGAATGACCCTCAGGACCGCTACATTTCCTTCACTTCTGCGGCTTCCACGGCCCTCCCCAGGAGATCCCGCGCGGCCGTGATCCGATCCGTCAGCTCCGGGGGCTCGACCACTTCGAACTCACAGCCGAGCAGCATGATGTGAATCACCAGAACGTCCAGGTTCACGGCTCCGGTGCGCAGCAGACAGCTCTGCGCGTCGACCGGTTCCAGGACCCCGTCGCTCGGCTCGATGATCCGCGCCGCCTCCTGTGCGGAAACCTTCAGCCGCACCACCGCGCGGGCCGCGTACACCCGCTGGGACACGCCCTCGGAGACGTACGCGGCGAGGTTCTCGGCGGGCGGCGGGCGCGGCGTGAACCGCGGACCGTGCGGCGGTCTGGGCTCGATCCGGTCGGCGCGGAAGGTGCGCCACGCCTCCCGGTCCAGGTCCCAGGCGACCAGGTACCAGCGCCTCTCGGTGCACACCAGCCGGTGCGGCTCGACGGTACGGCGGCTGACGTTGCCCTCGTGGTCCCGGTACCCGAAGCGCAGCCGCTCGGCGTCCCGGCAGACGGAGGCCAGGTCGGTCAGCACCGAGGCGTCCACGGTGGACCGCTGGGCGCCGCGCAGCATCGGCACGGTGAACTCGTTGAGCGCGGACACCCTGCGCCGCAGCCGCGACGGCAGCACCTGCTCCAGCTTCGCGAGGGCCTGTACGGAGGCCTCGCCGATCCCCTCGACCCCGTTCCCGGCGGCGGTCCGCAGCCCGACGGCGACGGCCACGGCCTCGTCGTCGTCCAGCAGCAGCGGCGGCAGCTCGGCGCCCGCCCCCAGTTGGTAGCCGCCGCCGGTCCCGGGGCTGGCGTTCACCGGATACCCCAGCTCCCGCAGCCGGTCCACGTCGCGCCGGACCGTCCGCGCGGTGACCCCGAGGCGCGCCGCGAGATCGGCCCCGGTCCATTCGCGGCGTGCCTGCAACAGGGAGAGCAGGCGCAGCAGTCGTGCGGAGGTATCGAGCATTCCCCGAGTCTGCCAGCGGTCCCGGGCGGGGCCCGACCGCGTCAGGAACCGTTCGACCCGCGGACGAGTGAGGCCGGGCGGTTCACCCCGGGCGGTGACGGAGATGACGGAACGACCGGCTCCGGGGTGGGAGCCGGGGCCGGCGGAGGGGCCCCTGCGTCGGCGGGAGGCGGGTTCGGCCCGGCCGGTGCCGGCACGGCGGGAGGCTCCGGCACCGGGATCACCAGCAGCACGCCCACCGCGAGCGCCGCCGGGCCCGGCCCGAGCAGCTCCCTGTTCGCCTCGTACAGCGCCTGCCGGCCGCCCCGCACCCCGTGCTTGCGGGCGATCGACTCCAGGGTGTCCCCGGCCCGCACCGTGTGCATCCGTCCCGCCAGCCCGTACCGCTTCGAGCACACCGGCCACGCGTTCCACCCCTGTGTGCCGAGGACGTCCTCGGCGACCCGGATCTGCTGTTCGCGGCTCGCCAGGTCGGCCCGTTTCGCGAACGCCGGCCCACCGTACTCCTCCCACGTCGGCTGCCAGAACTGCAGCCCGCCGTAGAAGCCGTTGCCGGTGTTGACCGCCCACCGCCCGCCGCTCTCGCAGTCGGCCACGCAGTCCCAGGGCCACTGCCCGCCCGGTCCGCAGTCCCCCGGCCCGTCCCCGATCACGCCCGGCGAGCCTGGGTGCGCCGCCCCGGCCGGTCCGGGCGCGGGCGGCGGCGGAGCCTCGGCCCGTGCTCCGCCGGGGAGCGCGAGCACCAGCACGGCGGCGACGGCGGAGGCGGCACCGGCGGCCCGGGGGATCCGGAGGTGGGGCATCGGGTCACGCTACGCAGCCGCCCTCGGCCCCCTCCGGCCCGCCACGCTGCAGGTCACCGCACCCCACCCGGTCGGCCGATGCGCCACTCCTGAGCCAAACGGCCACACCCGGGCATCAACTGCACACAACAGGAAAACAGTTGGCACGAAAACAAAGCACCGGTCGGACGGTTCACTCTTTCGGGGGCCCGGTTCGAATCCGTTCCCTCCAATGGCGTGACCCCGGCCGCCGCTCCCCCGTTGAGCCCGGCGAGCCGGGAGCCCCCGGACCCGCACTATGCCGAGGAGTCACCCCGTGCCGCGCATGCTCGACGTCAGTGATGAGGTACGTGCCGAGATCGGTGACGAAGAAGCCGACAGGCTGCTCGTCGGCGACGACGCTCCGCGCAGTTACGACTGCACCTCCTGCCGCACCCCGGGCGACCCCGAGAACGACCGCACCAGCACGGTGCTGTTCGTCGGCGAGGAGACCGCCGTCCTCGCCTTCGCCCACGCCACCTGCATCCCCTCGCAGGTCGTCACCGTCTCCGAGGAGCAGCTCCAGGGAGCCGTCCGCAGCATCACCGGCGACAGCCCGGCGCCCGCCGATCCCGCCGGCGGGAACGCCCCGCAGCACGTCCCCGGCGGCCAGGCCGTCCTCGGCATCACCAGCGGCCTGGTCCTCATCGGCGGCGAGCTGCACCCCGCCCTGGTGGTCGAGCCGACCGCGCCGATCGCCCGCCCCGGCAGCGACGGCCCCGGCGACGACTTCCTGCCGCTCCTCATCGAGCAGGGCTTCATCCCGGTCACCGACACGGCCGAGCTCCCCACCGTCCTGGGCGGCTGGTCGGTCCTGCTCGCCGCCGGCCAGCTGCACGCCGTACTGCAGCCCGGCACCGAGGGCGGCGGCCAGGTCGCCTGGTGGCAGGCGCACCAGGCGCTCTCGGTCACCGACGGCTGGCGGGCCGCCGTCAACAAGACCAAGCGCGTGCTCATCTACGCCGCCCCGGTCGGCTCCATCGGCCAGCAGCCCCGTGAGGACCTGCTGCGCGACGCGCTGGACAAGGCCGCCGCCGCGGGCAAGCTCGTGGCCGCCGCGATGCCGCTGGCGGGTACGCCCGGCGCCTGATCCCCGGTCGGCACCGGAACGGCCGCCCAGCCCCCGCCGAGGGGGCCGGGCGGCGTGCGCCGGGGGTGTGCGGTCCGTCCCGCACACCCCCGGCGATCTGTGTTTTCTCCCCCGTCACCCCGCATCCGCAGAGCGCCGGTTTCGTTGGCTGGTACGTGCATTCATACGACTCCTCCCACGCCCCGTCCTATCCGAGCACCGTCCCCGCGATGCGTCCCGCACGGGACCGGGACAGCTCTCCGGCCGTCTCGCACACCCCGATCTACGACACGCTGTACTCGGAGTACCTGCGCGCCTTCCGGGCGCTGCCGGGCGACCGTACGGGCGAGGAGGACCTCGGGTTCACGGCCTTCTCGTACGGGGCCACGTACACCGGCGGCGGCACGTACGGCGGCGGCTGGAGCGGTTCCGGGTGGCAGCGGGTGGACGACTGGCAGCCCTCGTACACCCCGCAGCCGCAGCACCAGCCGCAGCCGGCGTACTCGTACGCGGGCAGCCCCGGACATGCCGGCGGGCGGCAGCACCAGACCGGGATGACGCACATCCCGGCGGCCCTGCCGCCCGCTCCGCGCCGAGGCTACTGACCCCTGGGGGTCCGCCGCCCGGCTACTTCTTCTTCTTGTACTGGGCGCCGCGCTTCTCGCGCACCCGCACCGAGATGTGGATCGGGGTGCCCTCGAAGCCGAACTCCTCGCGCAGCCGGCGCTCGATGAAGCGCCGGTAGCCGTGCTCCAGGAAGCCGGAGGCGAAGAGGACGAACCGCGGCGGCTTGCTGCCCGCCTGGGTGCCGAACAGGATGCGGGGCTGCTTGCCGCCGCGGATCGGGTGCGGGTGGGCGGCGACGACCTCGCCGAGGAAGGCGTTCAGCCGACCGGTGGGGATCCGCGTCTCCCAGCCCGCCAGCGCCGTCTCGATCGCCGGGACCAGCTTCTCCATGTGGCGGCCGGTGAGCGCCGAGACGTTCACCCGGGGCGCCCAGGCGACCTGCTGCATCTCGGTCTCGATCTCGCGCTCGAGGTAGTAGCGGCGCTCCTCGTCGAGCTCGTCCCACTTGTTGTACGCGATCACGATCGCGCGGCCCGCCTCGACGGCCATGGTGATGATGCGCTGGTCCTGGACGCTGATGTTCTCGGTCGTGTCGATCAGGATGACCGCGACCTCCGCCTTCTCGACGGCGGCGGCCGTGCGCAGCGAGGCGTAGTAGTCGGCGCCCTGCTGGAGGTGGACCTTCTTGCGGATGCCGGCGGTGTCGACGAACTTCCAGGTGATGCCGCCGAGTTCGATCAGCTCGTCGACCGGGTCGCGGGTGGTGCCGGCCATCTCGTTGACGACGACGCGGTCCTCCTTCGCCACCTTGTTGAGCAGCGAGGACTTGCCGACGTTCGGGCGGCCGATCAGCGCGATGCGGCGCGGGCCGCCGGGGGCGGCGGCGCCGAAGGTCTGCTCGGGGGCCTCGGGCAGGGCCTCCAGGACGGCGTCGAGCATGTCGCCGGTGCCGCGGCCGTGCAGCGAGGAGACCGGGTGCGGCATGCCGAGGCCCAGCGACCACAGGGAGGCCGCGTCGGACTCGCCGCTCTGGCCGTCGACCTTGTTGGCGCACAGGACGACGGGCTTGCCCGCCTTGCGCAGCAGGCGGACGACGGCCTCGTCGGTGTCGGTGGCGCCGACCTTGGCGTCGACGACGAAGACGACCGCGTCGGCGGCCTCGATGGCGTACTCGGCCTGGGCGGCGACGGAGGCGTCGATGCCGAGGACGTCCTGCTCCCAGCCGCCGGTGTCGACGACCTTGAAGCGGCGGCCGGCCCACTCGGCCTCGTACGTGACGCGGTCGCGGGTGACGCCGGGCTTGTCCTCGACGACCGCCTCGCGACGGCCGATGATCCGGTTCACCAGGGTCGACTTGCCGACGTTCGGGCGGCCCACGACGGCGAGGACGGGCAGCGGGCCGTGGCCCGCCTCCTCGATGGCGCCTTCGACCTCCTCGATGTCGAAGCCCTCTTCCGCGGCGAGCTCCATGAACTCCGCGTACTCGGCATCGCCAAGTGCTCCGTGGTCGTGCTGGTCGTTCATGAAGTCCGTTCCTCGTCGTTCGTGGTGATCGGTGGCACCCGCGCAGCGCGGTTCCACTACTAGGTCAAGTCTCGCTCAGCGCCCGGTGAGGCGCTTGGCATCGGCCAGGTGGGCGGTCAGCCGGTCCTGGATGCGTACGGTGGCCTCGTCCAGTGCGGTACGGGTACGGCGGCCACTGCCGTCCCCCGCGTCGAAGGCCGAGCCGAAGACGACGTCGACCCGGCTCTTGAAGGCCGGCAGCCCCGGGATCAGCTTGCCGCGGTTCTCGGTGCTGCCGAGGACGGCGACGGGCACGACGGGCGCGCCGCTGCGGACCGCGAAGTACGCGAGGCCCGCGCGCAGCGAGGCGAAGTCTCCCTCGCCCCGGCTGCCCTCGGGAAATATCCCCAGGGCCCCTCCATTGTCGAGCACGCCGAGGGCGCGGCCTATCGCCGAGCGGTCGGGGCCGCCGCGGTCGACCCTGACCTGCCCGATCCCTTCCAGGAAGGGGCCGAGCGGGCCCACGTACGCCTCCTTCTTGATCAGGAAGTGCAGCGGCCGCGGGGCGGTGCCCATGACCATCGGGCCGTCGATGTTGTGCGAGTGGTTCACGGCAAGGATGACGGGGCCCGAGACGGGCACCTTCCAGGCCCCCAGCACGCGCGGCTTCCACAGCCCGTACATGAGCCCGATGCCGATGCGCCTGCCGACCGCCGCACCCTTGAGGGAGGGCGCTTCACTCACTTGCGGCCCGCCCGCTTCTCTTCCACCAGGGTCACGACGCACTCGATGACCTGGTCGAGCGTGAGCTCGGTGGTGTCCACCTCGACGGCGTCGCCGGCCTTGGCCAGCGGGGAGGTCTTGCGACCGGAGTCCGCCGCGTCGCGCTTGATCAGCGCCTCCTTGGTGGCCGCGAGGTCGGCGGCCTCCTTGCCGCGGAGCTCTCCGCTGCGCCGGGCGGCGCGCGCCTCGGCGGAGGCGGTCAGGAAGATCTTGAGGTCGGCGTCGGGCAGGACGGTGGTGCCGATGTCCCGGCCCTCGACGACGATGCCTTCGGCGTCCCGGGCCGCCTCGGCGGCGATGGAGCGCTGCAGCTCGGTGATGAGGGTGCGCACCTCGGGGACGGCGCTGACGGCGCTGACCTTGGAGGTGACCTCCCGGGTCCGGATGGGACCTGCGGCGTCGAGGCCGTCCACGGTGATGGTGGGCGCGCCCGGGTCGGTGCCGGAGACGATCGACGGCTTGCCCGCGGCGACCGCGATGGCGTGCGGGTCGTCGGTGTCGACGCCGTTGGTGATCATCCACCAGGTGATGGCCCGGTACTGGGCACCGGTGTCCAGGTAGCGCAGCCCGAGCTTGGCGGCCACGGCCTTGGAGGTGCTGGACTTGCCCGTGCCGGAGGGACCGTCGATGGCGACGATCACGGCGGACGGAGCTGCGGTTTCCACGGTGCGGGCACCTTCCTGGTTGCGCGTACGTGTCCGGGCGCGGCAAAACGCCCCTCCCCAAGGTTACCGGCCCCCGACCACCCCCGGCCCCGCCCCTGTTTTCCACCCCGTCCCCGCCGCTCAATCCCAGCCCCACGGGCCAAATCCAGCCCCGCCGGCGTTTGAGGCGCGGGGGTCCGGGGGCAGCGCCCCCGGGAGCCGGCCCGCAGGCCTACTGCTGCCGCAGCGCCCAGCCCCGCTCCCTCAGCTCGGCCGTCAGCCCGGCCACCGCCCGCGGCTCCACCATCAACTGCACGAGCCCCGCCTGCTGCCCCGTCGCGTGCTCGATCCGCACGTCCTCGATGTTGACCCCGGCCCGCCCCGCATCGGCGAAGATCCGCGCCAGCTCCCCCGGCTGGTCACTGATGAGCACGGCAACCGTCTCGTAGACCATCGGCGCCGCACCGTGCTTGCCCGGCACCCGCACCCGCCCCGCGTTCCCCCGCCTCAGCACGTCCTCGATGCCCGCCGCGCCACCGCGCCGCTTCTCCACGTCGCCCGACTGAAGACCGCGCAGCGCCTCCACGGTCTCCTCCAGGTCGGCCGCGATCCCGGCCAGGACGTCCGCGACCGGCCCCGGGTTCGCCGACAGGATCTCCACCCACATCCGCGGATCGGAGGCCGCGATCCGGGTCACGTCCCGGATGCCCTGCCCGCACAGCCGCACCGCCGTCTCGTCCGCTTCCTCCAGCCGGGCCGCGACCATGCTGGAGACGAGCTGCGGGGTGTGCGAGACCAGCGCCACCGCCCGGTCGTGCGCGTCCGCGTCCATCACCACCGGTACGGCCCGGCACAGCGCCACCAGCTCCAGCGCGAGGTTCAGCACCTCGTGCTCCGTGTCCCGGGTCGGGGTCAGCACCCACGGGCGGCCCTCGAAGAGGTCCGCCGTGGCGGCGAGCGGCCCCGACTGCTCCTTGCCGGCCATGGGGTGCGTCCCGATGTACGCGGTGACGTCCACGCCGAGCGCCGCCAGCTCCCGCCGCGGCCCGCCCTTGACGCTGGCCACGTCCACGTAGGCGCGGGCCACTCCGCGCCCGATCAGGTCGGCCAGGGTCGCGGCCACGTGGGCCGGCGGCACGGCGACGATCGCGAGGTCGACCTGGTCCTGCGGGGCCTCGTCGGTGCCGGCCCCGAGGGCGGCCGCCGTCCGGGCCTGGGCCGGGTCGTGGTCGGCGAGGTGCACGGTGATCCCGCGGGCGGACAGGGCGAGCGCCGCCGAGGTGCCGATCAGTCCGGTTCCGATGACGACGGCGGTTCTCACGGGCGCTCCAGGGGTGCGTACGGCATGGCGACGGGACTGACTGCCTGGCCAGGGTAGCCAGAGCGGACGCCACGAGGGCCCGGCCGTCCGTCCGGTGGGACGGCGGCCGGGCCCTCAACCCTGCTGTGGCGACGGTCAGATCTTCTGCGCCCTGATGATGTCCTCCAGCGAACCGGACGGCACCTCGCCGGCCGGCGTCAGCTTGTCGACCGCCTGCGGCAGCGTCTGCGCGATCTGGTCGGCGGCCTGCTCCGGGCTGACCCCGGTCTGCTCGGCGACCTTCTGCAGGGTGTCGGCGGGCAGCGCCTCCTTGATCTGCTCGGCGCTGACGGGCTGGTTCTCGCCGGTGCCGACCCAGGACTGCGCCTGCTCGACGAGCCCGGACTTGGCGAGCATGTCCATCAGGCCGCCGAGCGGATTGTTCGCGCCGCCGCCGGCCGCCTGGGCGCCGCCACCCCCGCCCCCTGCGCCCATGAGCGCGCCGAGCAGCGCGCCGATGACGTTGCCCCCACCGCCGCTCCCGCCCTGGCCGCCGCCGCCGAGGAGGCCGCCGAGAAGGGAACCAAGGTCATTACCCGCCATGGTCGTGCCTTTCGAAGAGGGGCCGGGTCGCGCGGACAGCGCCGTACCCGGCTTCGAGACACGGACAATGTCACTCGAACCGGAACGTGCCGCCACTTGGCGCACACGTCCGGGGCCGCTGCGGTAGAACGATCTGCATGATCTTCCACATCGTCCCGCTCGCCGACTGGGCCGCCGCGCCCGAGCTCCCGTACGCCCCGCCCTCGCTGGACTCCGAGGGTTTCGTGCACTGTTCGGCGGACCGCCCGACGGCGCTCGCGATCGCCGACGCGCACTACCGCGCGGTCTCCGGCACCCTGCTCGCGGTCGAGCTCGACGAGGGCGCGCTGACCGCGGAGGTGCGCCGGGAGGGTGAATCGGGCGGCCGCTACCCGCATGTCCACGGCCCGTTGAACCGGGACGCCGTGATCCACGTGTGGGAGGTCGTACGCACACCCGGCAGCCCTGCCTCACTCGTCACATGGCAGCCGGGCTCATGAAACGGCGCGGCGGACCTTCACCCGAGGCCCGCCGCAGGCCAGGATGCTGCACGCCCCCATCCGGCCACGAAGCGAGGAGACACTCATGAGCGACCCCACGCGCACCGCCCGGCGCACGGTACTGGCGGCGGGCGCGGCCGCCCTGGCCGGCGGTGCGCTCACCGCCTGCGGCAGTGACGGTGAGCAGACCCCCCAGGGCGAGGCGAGCGGCGCGGCCACCCCTCCCCCCTCCCCCTCCGCCACTTCGAACACCGGCGCGGGAGGCGGCGCGGCCATCACCAAGACGGCCGACGTGCCCACGGGCGGCGGCACGGTCCTCAAGGACAAGAAGCTGGTGGTGACCCAGCCGACGGCCGGGTCCTTCCGCTGCTTCACCGCCGTCTGCCCACACCAGGGCTGCCTGGTGAACAAGGTGGAGGACGGGTCCATCGACTGCCCGTGCCACGGCAGCAAGTTCGCGATCGCGGACGGCGCCGTGACCAAGGGCCCGGCCACCAAGGGGCTGGCCGAGAAGAAGATCACGGTCGCGGCGGACGGCAGTATCTCGCTCGCGTAGCGGCAGGTCAGGTGCCTACGCTCCCCGGATGGACGATCTGACGCTGGTACGCGACCACACGGTCTACCGGTGCGTGATGGGCTCCCGGGCGTTCGGGCTGGCGACGGAGGCGAGCGACACCGACCGGCGCGGTGTCTACCTCGCCCCGACGCCGCTGTTCTGGCGGTTCGAGAAGCCCCCCACGCACGTGGAGGGGCCGCGGGACGAGGAGTTCTCCTGGGAGCTGGAGCGCTTCTGCGAACTCGCCCTGCGGGCCAACCCGAACATCCTGGAGTGCCTGCACTCCCCCTTGGTGGATCACATCACCCCGGTCGGCGAGGAACTGCTCTCCCTGCGCGGGGCCTTCCTCTCCCGCCGGGCGCACACCAGCTTCAGCCGGTACGCGGCCTCCCAGCGCGGCAAACTCCTCGCGGACGTCCGCGTCCACGGGGCCCCGCGCTGGAAGCACGCCATGCACCTGCTGCGCCTGCTGCTGTCCTGCCGTGACCTGCTGCGCACCGGCCGGCTGACCGTCGACGCCGGCCCGCACCGCGACCGGCTCCTCGCGGTCCGCCGCGGGGAGCTCACCTGGGACGAGGCCGACGCCTGGATGGCCCGCCTCCAGGAGGAGACCGAGGCGGCCCTCGCGATCACACCGCTGCCCGCGGAACCGGACCACGCCAGGGTGCAGGACTTCCTCGTCCGCACCCGCCGCGCGTCAGCCGTGTAGCGCCCGCCGCCGTACGACGAACTCGTCGAGGGCGTCGAACGCCGACCCGTGCCCGGGCAGCGCGGAGCCGGCCTGCGCGTCGTCCAGCACCGCGTGCAGCGCCTCGAAGTCCGCCCGTACGCCGTCGAGGGCCGGGCCCTCGTAGCCTCCGTGCTCGGCGGCCACCTTGGCCTCGATCAGGGCGGCGAGGTACGCGGGCGCCTCCGGCACCTCGGCCAGCAGGGTCGGCAGGTGCGCCTGCACCCGGCCCGCCCGCATCAGGTGGATGCCGGTGAGCAGCGCCCGGAACGCGTAGAGCAGCGGCTTGAGTTCGGCGGCCTTCCCGAAGAGCCGCCACTGGGTGTTCGCGAACCCCCGGTAGTGGTGGGCGTGGTGGGAGGTCAGGACGCCGGGGGCCAGCGCGATCAGTTCCTCGTGCGCCGGAGTCGTGTGGACCACCAGCGGGGAGAGCAGCTGCTCCAGGACGTAGCCGTTGCGGTTGAGCATCAGCCGGACGAACTTGCGCAGGTCGTGCGTGACCAGGTCCATCTCCACGTCGTCCCGGTCCCACATGCGGGTACGGGTCTCCTCCGGCTCGCGCAGGCCGAGGAGGGCCTGCGCCGGGAGGAGGTGGGCGCCCCGCAGGTCGATGTCGGAGTCCCGGGACGGGAATCCGTACAGGTGGGCGCCCGAGACCGTGGCGAAGAGCAGCGGGTCGGGCTGCTCCGCCACGACGGGGGTCAGGTCGAGACTCAGTGCATCCAGCATGGATCAAGCATCCCAGAGGGCGCCGAAGGCCAGGAGTTCGTCCCGGTACTCGATGCGGCCCTCCCACTCGCGGGGCCAGACGTCCGCGCCGAGGTGGGCTCCGGCGAAGGCGCCGGCCAGGCAGGCGAGGGAGTCCGAGTCGCCCCTCGTGCAGGCCGCACGGCGCAGGGCCAGCAGCGGCTCGTCGGGGAAGAGCAGGAAGCACTGCAGGGCCGTGGCGAGGGCCTCCTCGGCTATCCAGCCGTCACCCGTGGTCAGACAGGGGTCGGTCTCCGGGGAGGGGGACCGCAGGGCGGCCGCCAGGCGGTCCAGGACCCCCAGGCACTCGTCCCAGCCCCTCGCCATGAAGGACTCCGGCGAGGCGTCGGAGGCGGTCCGCATCCACAGGTCCCCGAGCCAGCGCTCGTGGTAGCGGGTGCGGTTCTCCAGGGCGTACGAGCGCAGCCGCCCGACCAGGCCGGTCACCTCGGTGCCCGCGGCCAGCAGGTACACCGCGCGCGCCGTGAGGTCGGAGGCCGCGAGCGCCGTCGGGTGGCCGTGGGTGAGGGCCGACTGGAGCTGGGCCGCGCCCGCCCGTTCCTCCTCCGTCCAGTCCGGTACCAGTCCCACCGGGACCACCCGCATGTTCGCCCCACAGCCCTTGGAGCCGATCTGGCTGGCGTCGCGCCAGTCCCGGTCCGGCTGGTTCAGCAGCGAGCAGGCGCGCAGGCAGGTGTTGCCCGGGGCGCGGTTGTTCTCCGGGGAGTGGTACCAGTCGACGAACTCCTCCCGGACGGGGCGGGCGAGGCTCAGCGGGCCCACCCGGCCGCGGTCGGTCGCGGTGCGGATGCCGCGGGCCAGGGCGAGGGTCATCTGGGTGTCGTCCGTGACGATCGCCGGGCTGGGCAGGCGCATCTCGCGCCACGGGCCCGTCTTGGCCAGGATCGACGGCACGTCGTTGAACTCGGTCGGGAAGCCGAGGGCGTCGCCCAGGGCCAGGCCTGTCAGGGCGCCCGTCGCGGCTCGCTTCGTCGTCGAGGTCATCGGGGTGTTCCTTCCGGTCGGAGCAGAGGGGGATGAAGCGTGGTGGCCGGGCCGGGGCGGTAGAGGGCGGCGGGTTTGCCGCGGCCGCCGGTCAGCCGGGCGGCGCCCGGCACGGCCTCGACGAAGCCGGGCGTCGCCATGACCTTGCGGCGGAAGTTGGGGCGGTCGAGGGCGGCGTCCCAGACGGTCTCGTAGACGGACTGCAGCTCCCCGAGGGTGAACTCGGGCGGGCAGAAGGCGGTGGCCAGGCAGGTGTACTCCAGCTTGGAGCCGATCCGCTCGCGCGCGTCGGCCAGGATCACCCCGTGGTCGAAGGCCAGGCCCGCCGCCCGGGCCACCGGCATCCAGCGGGCCTGGGCCGCGTCACCGCCGCCCTCGGCCGCCGGCTCCGGCATGTCCGGGACCAGCGCGGTGAAGGCCACCGAGACCACCCGCATCCGGGGGTCGCGGTCCGGTTCGCTGTAGGTGCGCAGCTGCTCCAGGTGGAGCGCGGCCACGACCCGCTCCGACAGGCCGGTCTCCTCGGCCAGTTCCCGGCGTGCGGCCGTCTCGGCGGACTCCCGGGGCAGGACGAAGCCGCCGGGGAGCGCCCAGGCCCCCGCGTACGGCTCCTGCCCGCGCCGGATCAGCAGCACGTGCAGCTGGCCGCCGCGTACGGTGAACACCGCGAGGTCGACGGTCACCGCGAACGGCGCGAAGGCGTACGGGTCGTAGCCCGCCGGCAGCGCCCCGCTCATCGGTTCTCCGGGAGCGGCTCGGCGAAGTACCAGCCCTCGGCGAGCAGTTCGTCGACGGCCCGGACCGCTGTCGCCAGCCGTTCCTCGCGGTTCCCGCGGACGAGGAGGAACCGTCTGCCGGTGGCTTCGAGTTCCTCCCGGAACCGCCCGGTCATCCAGGGCCGCAGGTGCGGGCCGTCCCGCAGCCCGTCGTCCTCGAAGGGCACGTCCGCGTCGTCCGTGAGCAGGTACAGGTCCCGCCGGGTCAGGGCGGCGGTCTTCTCGACCTCGTCGCTGCGGCCGCCCGTGTACCGCTCGTGCCAGATGCCGGTCGCGAAGGAGTCGGTGTCGCAGAACAGCACCGGCGAGCCCGTCCGGGCCGCCCGCTCCTCCTCGGCGTCCTGGCGCCGCGCGATGACCGGGAACTCCTCGGAGGCGAAGGAGATGTCCGCCCAGGTGGCCGACGGGTCCGCCGCGCGGGCGGCCTCCAGCTTCTCCTCGCTGTACCGGCGCCCGTACTCGGCGACCCAGTCCGTCCGGGCCCAGACGCCGCCGCGCCGCCGGTAGTGGGCGGCGAGTGCCCGCGACAGGGTGGTGGTGCCGGTGGACTCGGCCCCGAGGACGACGACCCGCCGCGTCAGGGCGGCCCGTACGGCCGGTCCCAGGTAGTCCCAGCAGCCGACGGGGTCCGCCCGCACGGCCGTCCCGGAGACCGGGAACAGGGTCCGGGCGAGGTCCACGCAGACCTCCTCGGCGCCGAACCGCCGGGCGAGCTCGGTTCCGTACTCCTCCGAGGTGAAGACGGCGTCGACCGGCCCGCCGACCGCGGTCCGGAAGATCGCCATGTGCGCCTCCCAGACGGCCGGGTCGTGCAGGTCGACGGGGATGTCGTCGACCGCGCCGACGACCACCGCGTCCGGGTGCGCCTCGCGCATCCACGCGACCCGGTCGGCGAGCGGGACCGATTCCGCCGAGGCCGCGCAGACCAGTACGGTCAGCCGCTCGCACCGGTCCTGGGCGGTGCGCACCAGGTGGTGGTGGCCGGCGTGCGGCGGGTAGAACTTGCCCAGCACCAGGCCGTGCCCGAAGCGCCTCATGCCCGCACCTCCCGTTGCGTACGGACGCCCTCCGCGGGGAGCGTCCGCCGCCAGCCGGCCAGGCCGGCCACGCACAGGGCGAGGAAGCCGACGTAGAGCGCGGAGGTCAGGTAGAGGCCCTTGTGGGCGTAGAGCGGGATGTAGACGAGGTCGGCGGCGATCCACAGCCACCAGGACTCGACGAGCTTGCGGCACTGTCCGTAGGTGGCCGCGAGGGAGAGCCCGGTCGTCAGGGCGTCCCAGAAGGGGACGGTGGAGTCGGTGGCCCGCGCGAGCAGCAGGGTGAGGGCGAGCACCCCCACCACCCCCGCCGCGGCCAGCCAGAACCATTCGGTGCGCGTGGTGCGGCGCACCGGCAGGGCCTCGGTGGTTCCTGGTCCACCCCCGTGGGTCCAGGACCACCAGCCGTATACGGCGAGGGCGATGAAGACGATCTGGAGCCCGGCGTCGGCGTAGAGGCCGGCCTGGGCGAAGAGCACGATGAAGAAGACGTTGTTGGCGATGCCGATCGGCCAGTTGGCGACGTGCTGCCGGGCGACGAGCCAGACGCACAGGGCACCAGTGGCGAATCCGAGCACCTCGGTCCAGCTCATGACGACCCCCTTCAACCTTTAATAGTCATGTTGACTATAAACAGGGGGAGGGTCGCCGGGCAAGGGAAAAGCCCGCGGCGCCGTGAGGCACCGCGGGCTTCTCTCAGCCGGGAAGGGGCGGGCGGTCCTACAGACCGACCTCGCGCATCAGCATGCCGACCTCGGTGTTGGTCAGGCGGCGCAGCCAGCCGGACTTCTGGTCGCCCAGCTCGATCGGCCCGAAGGAGGTCCGTACGAGCTTCTCGACCGGGAAGCCGGCCTCCGCCATCATGCGGCGGACGATGTGCTTGCGGCCCTCGTGGAGGGTGACCTCGACCAGGTAGTTCTTGCCGACCTGGTCGACGACGCGGAAGTGGTCGGCGCGGGCGTACCCGTCCTCCAGCTCGATGCCGTCCTTGAGGCGCTTGCCGATCTCGCGGGGCAGCGGGCCGGTGATGGCCGCCACGTACGTCTTCTTCACGCCGTACTTCGGGTGCGTGAGGCGGTGGGCCAGCTCACCGTGGTTGGTGAGCAGGATGATGCCCTCGGTCTCGGTGTCGAGCCGGCCGACGTGGAAGAGACGCGTCTCACGGTTGGTGACGTAGTCGCCGAGGCACTGGCGGCCGTCCGGGTCCTCCATGGTGGAGACGACGCCGGCCGGCTTGTTCAGCGCGAAGAACAGGTACGACTGGGTGGCGACGGTCAGGCCGTCCACCTTGATCTCGTCCTTGGGCAGGACGCGCCTGCCCTGCTCCAGCACGATCTCGCCGTTGACCTCGACGCGGGCCTGCTCGATCAGCTCCTCGCAGGCGCGGCGCGAACCCATGCCGGCGCGGGCGAGCACCTTCTGCAGACGCTCACCCTCCTCCTCGGCACCCGGGAAGGTCTTCGGGGTCTTGATCACGGGCTTGTCGGCGTACCGGTCGCGCACGCGCTCCTCGATCCGCGCGTCCAGCTCGCGCGGACGGGACTGGCCGCTGCGGCTGCCCGGACCGCGGCGCGGGCCGCCGGCCCCGCCGATGCCGGGGGTCCTGGGGGTCTTGGGGCCGCCCTTGGCACCACCGCGCGCGGCGTCGCCGCGGGCACCGCCACGGTTGGTGTCGGCCGCGCCGCGGGCTCCGCCGCCGCCCGCCTTGGCTCCGCCGCGGCCGTTGCGCTCGCCCTCGGGGCCCACGTCGTAGCGGCGCTCCTCGGGGCGCGGGTTGCGGATGCGGGGCGCCTGCTCGCGGTCACGCGATTCGGAGCCGCCGCCCTGGTAGCCACCGCCGGAGCCGCCCTGGTGGCCGCCGCCGGAGCCGCCGCCCTGGTAGCCGCCGCCCTGGTAGCCGCCTCCGCGGCCGCCGCCCTGGAAGCTGCCGCCGCGGGCGCCGCCGCCGCTGGAGCTGCCTCCGCGGGCACCGCCGCCGGAGCTGCCGCCACGGGCGCCGCCGCTGGAGCTGCCTCCGCTGCGGTAGCCGCCGCCGGAGCCGGAGCCACCACTGCGGGAGCCGCCGCCGGAGCTGCCACCACGGGCGCCGCCACCGCTGGAGCTGCCGCCACCGGAGCCGCCGCGGTAGCCACCACCGCCGCCGGCGCCGCCGCCACGGGCGTTACCACGCCCGCCGCCGCCACCGCCGCCGCTGTTCCTGTTGCCACCGTTGCCGTTGCCGCTGCTTCGCATCAAAGTTCCGTCGTCTTGTCGTCTTCATCGGTGTCCGGTGCGTCCGGATCGAACGACGGCACACCTTCTTGCGTCTCAGCTTCGATCGCGTCCGCCTCGGGGAGGAAGGGCGCGAGCTCCGGGAGCTCGTCCAGGCCACGCAGGCCCATCCGCTCCAGAAAGTAGTTCGTCGTCCTGTATAGGATCGCACCTGTTTCAGGTTCCGTCCCCGCCTCCTCCACCAGACCGCGCTGGAGGAGGGTCCGCATGACCCCGTCGCAGTTGACTCCGCGGACCGCCGAGACCCGCGACCGGCTCACCGGCTGGCGGTACGCGACGACCGCCAGCGTCTCCAGTGCCGCCTGGGTGAGCCGGGCCTGCTGGCCGTCCAGGACGAAGCCCTCGACGGCCGGGGCGTACTCCGCCCGCGTGTAGAACCGCCACCCGCCCGCGACGAGCCGCAGCTCGAAGCCCCTGCGCGCGGCCGTGTACTCGTCGGCGAGCTCGCGCAGCGCGTCCGCGACCTCGCGCGGGGTGCGCTCCAGCACCTTGGCGAGGTGCGCCTCGGTCGCCGGCTCGTCCACGACCATGAGCACGGCTTCCAGGGCCGGCTTCAGCTCCAGCGCGGCCACCGCGCTCGCGTCGCTGCTCAATCCTTCGCCTCCACGATCTGGTCGAACTCGTCGGTCACGGTCGGCATCCCGTCGCCGTCCCCGCCGCTCCAGCGCACGGTGAGGGTCTGCAGCGCCTCCTCCTGGTCGAGGACGACCGCCTTCTCCCGGTACAGCTCCAGGAGGGCCAGGAAGCGCGCCACAACGGTGAGGGTGTCCTCGGCGTCCTCGGTGAGCTCCTGGAAGGTGGCCTCCCCGCGGGCCTTGAGCATCCGCACCACGAGCCCGGCCTGCTCGCGCACGCTGACGAGGGGCGCGTGGATGTGATCCACGTACACCTGGGGCTTGGCCTTGGGCTGCATGGCCTTGACGGCCAGGCGGGCGAACCCCTCCGGCCCGATGCTGATGACGACCTCGGGCAGCAGGTCGGCGTGGTGCGGCTCCAGGCCCACCGTCCGGGGGTAGCGCCGGCCCTCGGCCTCCGCGCGCCGCTCGAAGATGTCGGCGATCTGCTTGTACGCGCGGTACTGCAGCAGGCGCGCGAAGAGCAGGTCGCGGGCCTCCAGCAGGGCGAGGTCCGCCTCGTCCTCGACCTCGGCCGCCGGCAGCAGCCGGGCGGCCTTGAGGTCGAGCAGGGTGGCCGCGACGACGAGGAACTCGGTGGTCTGGTCGAGGTCCCAGTCGGGCCCCATGGCCCGGATGTGGGCCATGAACTCGTCGGTGACCCTGGACAGCGCGACCTCGGTGACGTCGAGCTTGTGCCGCGAGATCAGCTGGAGCAGCAGATCGAAGGGCCCCTCGAAGTTGGCGAGCCGCAGGGTGAACCGTCCGCCTCCCGCGGGGTCCGCAGGGACTGCGGGGTCCGCGCGGTCCTGCGCCCCGGGGGCCCGCCCCGGTTCGGCGGTCTCGCCCCGGGCAGGGGGCCCCTCAGGCCCCGCAGGGGGCCCGTGGAGGTCCTCGGGGGCGTCCGGGGGCGCCGGAGCCGTCTCGGCCGGTACGGGCTCCTCAGCGGCTCCGCGGGCCTCCTGGGGCGCCGTACCGGGACCGCGGCCCAGGAGGCGGCGGGTCGGTCGGCCGGGTTCGGCGGGCAAGGGCATCGCGGTCCAGGGTGGTGCGGAAGGTCGTCCGGGCAGCGTACGGCCGGACCCGCCCGCACCGCCGGGCACCCCGCCCGTGTTGCCGGGTGCGGCCCGAAGACCCGAAGACCCGGGGCCCCGCCGAATCCGGCCCCGCCGGCGATTGGGGCGCGGGGTCCGGGGACAGGCCCCGGCAGCGGCGGCCCGGACGACAGCGGCCCGGGAGGCCCCGCCGGGGCTCGGCAGGCTCAGCGCCCGCGAAGCCGCCGTACGAGGATGCTCGCGTCGCCGCGGGACTCCAGGTCGGCGAGGACGACCGCCACCGCCTCGCGGACGATACGGCCCCGGTCGACCGCCAGCCCGTGCTCCCCGCGCAGCACCAGCCGCGCGTGTTCCAGGTCCATGAGCTCCTCGGCGGAGACGTAGACCGTGATCTTCTCGTCGTGCCGCTCACGGCCGCTGGGCCGCCGGTTCGCTCCCCGGCCCTGGCCCTTGCCCCGGCGGGTCGGGCCGGCCGGGGCCGACCCCACCCCGCCGGCCGGGCCGGCGGGGCTGACAGAACCTTCCTGCGGTCGCCGCGGCTGCCCCACGACGGGCCCGCCGGCCTCGTTGCCGGCCCCAGCCTCCCGGCTGCGGCCCTCCCCCGCCGTGCCCTCGGCCGAAGAGGCCGAGTGTTCCGCGGCGGGTGTCTCCTCGACCCCGCGCCGCGGCGAGGACGACTGGAGCGCCATCCCCCCGGTCGTACGGAACAGTTCGTCGGCTCCGGGCAGACTCACTCGGCGTGACACCGGGCGAGCACCTCCCTGGCCAGCTGGCGGTAGGCGGCGGCGCCGACGGAGTTGGAGGCGTACGTCGTGATCGGCTCACCGGCGACCGTGGTCTCCGGGAAGCGCACCGTGCGGCCGATGACCGTGTGGTAGACGTGGTCGTCGAAGGCCTCGACGACGCGCGCCAGCACCTCGCGGCTGTGCACCGTACGGGAGTCGTACATCGTGGCGAGGATGCCGTCGAGCTCCAGCTCGGGGTTGAGCCGCTCCTGCACCTTCTCGATGGTCTCGGTCAGCAGCGCCACGCCGCGCAGTGCGAAGAACTCGCACTCCAGCGGGACGATGACCTTGTGAGCCGCCGTCAGGGCGTTCACGGTCAGCAGACCGAGCGAGGGCTGACAGTCGATCACGATGTAGTCGTAGTCGGCCAGCAGGGGCTTGAGGGCCCGCTGCAGGGTGGACTCGCGCGCGACCTCGCTGACCAACTGCACTTCCGCAGCGGACAGGTCGATGTTGCTCGGCAGCAGGTCCATGTTGGGGACCGCCGTCTTGAGCAGCACCTCGTCGGCCGACATGCCCCGCTCCATGAGCAGGTTGTAGACCGTCAGGTCGAGTTCCATCGGGTTCACGCCGAGACCCACGGACAGCGCGCCCTGCGGGTCGAAGTCGACGAGCAGCACGCGGCGCCCGTACTCGGCGAGCGCGGCACCCAGGTTGATGGTCGACGTGGTCTTGCCCACGCCGCCCTTCTGGTTGCACATCGCGATGATCTTCGCCGGACCGTGGTCGGTCAGCGGACCCGGGATCGGGAAGTACGGGAGCGGGCGTCCGGTCGGGCCGATCCGCTCACGGCGCTGGCGGGCAGCGTCGGGGGCGAGGGTGGCCGCGTACTCGGGGTCCGGTTCGTACTCCGCGTCGGGGTCGTAGAAGTGCCCCTCGGGCACATTGTCGTAGTCGGCGAAACCCACGGGCTTTTCGCCGCTCAGGTCGCCGGCCCTGGAGTTCACGTCTAGGCCGTCCATGCTCTTTTGGGGCGTCGTCATGTGCTGGTGGTTTGCGAAGGTGCGTACCGCGACGGAGCCGACGGCTTCGAGCCCGGTAGGGCCTTGGCCCCGCTCAGGCATCCCTGCTCGACCACCCCCAGGAGCAAATGTCGACTCATTCACAAGTCGTCTTACCTCCTCGGACGTGACCAGGACACTTATCGATAGGTCAGCGTGGCACCATGCCGACGGTTGGCGACTCTATGGCGTGTCACCACTCAGCGGCAACACAATCCGCCGGACCCGGCACGATGTGTCGGCAACCGAACACCACTCTGTCAAGGGCGTGCGAGCTGTCACTGCGAAGTTTCGCGGGTGCGCGAAAGGGTTAAAGGGTTACGTTCGAGGCGAGTTGAGCGGGGTCCCGGAGCACGCCTCAAACGCATCCGGCCGAACCTTGGGGGCAAGGTCCGGCCGGATACGTGAGATTGACGTCAGTCGTTGACGCGTCAGCCGAGCAGCGTGCTCAGCTCGAGGGTCTCGAGACCGTGGGCCTCGGCGACCGGACCGTAAACGACCTGGCCGTCATGGGTGTTGAGGCCCAGCGCGAGCGCCGGGTCACGACGCAGCGCCTCGACCCAGCCGAGGTTCGCGAGCTGCACGATGTAGGGCAGCGTGGCGTTCGTCAGGGCGTAGGTGGAGGTGTTCGGCACCGCGCCCGGCATGTTGGCGACGCAGTAGAAGACCGAGTTGTGGACCTTGAAGGTCGGCTCGGCGTGAGTGGTCGGACGGGAGTCCTCGAAGCAGCCGCCCTGGTCGATCGCAATGTCGACAAGGACACTTCCGGGCTTCATCTTGGCGACGAGCTCGTTGGTGACCAGCTTCGGGGCCTTCGCACCCGGGATCAGCACGGCGCCGATGACGAGGTCGGCCTCGACGACGGCCTTCTCCAGCTCGAAGGCGTTGGAGACGATCGTCTTGATCTTCGTGCCGAAGATCTTGTCGGCCTCGCGGAGCTTGTTGATGTCGCGGTCCAGCAGGGTCACGTGGAAGCCCATGCCGATGGCGATCTGCGCGGCGTTCCAGCCGGAGACGCCGCCGCCGATGACGACGCACTCGCCGGCGTGGGTGCCGGGGACACCGCCCGGGAGCACGCCGCGGCCGCCGGCCGAGCGCATCAGGTGGTAGGCGCCGACCTGCGGGGCCAGGCGGCCCGCGACCTCGGACATCGGGGCGAGCAGCGGGAGCGCGCGGTTGGCGAGCTCGACCGTCTCGTACGCGATGGCGGTGGTGCCGGACTCCAGCAGGGCGTCCGTGCACTCGCGGGAGGCCGCCAGGTGCAGGTAGGTGAAGAGCGTCTGGTCCTTGCGGAGGCGGTGGTACTCCTCCGCGATCGGCTCCTTGACCTTCAGCAGCAGGTCGGCGGTGGCCCAGACCTCGTCGGCGGTGCCGAGGATCTCGGCGCCGGCCGAGACGTACTCGGCGTCCGTGATCGAGGAGCCGACACCGGCGTTCTGCTCGACGAAGACCTGGTGGCCGTTACGGACCAGCTCATGCACGCCGGCGGGCGTGATGGCGACCCGGAACTCGTTGTTCTTGACCTCGCGGGGGATGCCGACCTTCATCGTCGATCACGGTCCTTGGCTCAGGGGATTTTCGGGGGCACTTCCATACATACCCGCCCACAAGAACGCGCAACGGGATGCACCACAGGATGACGTGGTGAAGCCAGTCTAATGAAGGATGAGTCGCTGTCTAGCCTTGCAAACGAATAATCTCAGTCGGAAGTACTGCGGATTTCGCAGGCTGCGGGGTCATCTCCCAGCAATCTGTCGGCTGCGGATCGATGCAGCCTGGCAGCGGCGGGGTCCCCCAGCCGGTCCAGCGTGTCGGCCAGCCGGACCTGCAGCGCGGCCTGAAGTCGCTGGTCGCCCGCCTTGCGCGCCAGCTCCACCGCCTCGCGGCAGGTGTGCAGCGATTCCTCGGGCCGTCCGGCGTACTCCTGGACCCGCGCCATCTCGCTCAACGCCTTTGCCTGACCGGGGACATCGGCCAGCTTCCGGTAGCCCGCCGCGGCGGCCCGCCAGCTGCGCAGCGCGTCCCCGTACCGGCCCGCGTAGGTGTGGACGTTCCCGAGCCGCCCGTAGAGCCGGGCCTCGTCCGCGCGCTCCCCCCGCGCGAGGGCCTGGGAGAGCGCCCGGCCGAACCAGTCGGAGGCCCGGTGCCAGTCCGCGAGCTCCTGGTACGCGCCGCCTACGGATTCCATCGCGCGGCCGGTCGCGTACGGATCGTTCGCCGCCCGCCCCGCGTCCAGCGCGGCCCGGTAGCGCTCCAGGGCCTCCTGGGTCCGGCCGGTCTCGGCGTCCAGGTCGGCCAGGTTCAGCAGCGCCGCGGCCTGCTCCCGGTGCAGGTCGCGGCGCTCGGCCACGTCGAGGACCAGGCGGTGCAGCCCGTACAGCTCGGGGGCGGCCTCGGCGGTGCCGCGGTGGTCGGCGAGGGCCCGTACGAGCGCCGCGACCAGCCGGCGGGCCAGGGTGTCCAGCTCCCCGTCGGCCACGGCCAGGGAGGCCGCCGCGGAGAGCGCGGGCAGCCGGGTGTCCAGCCAGGTCTCGGCGGCGCGCCGATCGGGGAAGCGCAGGGCGCGCGGCAGGCCGTCCAGCAGCTCCCGGAGCCCGTCCTCGTCGGTCGCGGCCATGGCCCGGCAGGAGTGCAGCAGCCGCACGGTGCGCTCCAGCATCCTGGCCCGGGCCAGCTGGACCTCCCCGGGGCGCTCCTTGGCCTCCAGCAGCGCTTGGAGCAGCGGCGCGAGGCAGCCGGGCAGCAGGTACAGGCCGTCCTGGGCCTGGCGCAGGAGGCCCAGCCCCGCGAAGTCGTCCAGCGTGGACTGGGCGGCGGCCACCGAGCAGCCGGCGAGGGCGGAGGCGGTGTGCGAGTCGACGATGCCGGCGGGGGCGAGCGGCAGCAGCCGCAGGGTCCGCTGGGCGGGCTGCGGCAGGGACTCGTAGACGAGCCGGAAGCCCCGGGCGAGCGGGCCGCCGGCGCCGGCCGGCAGGTCGTGCAGCCGCTTGGCCACGTCGGCGACCGAGGCCTTGGGGCGGGCGGCGAGCCATCCGCCGAGGAGGACCAGAGCGGCGGGCTGGCCCCCGCACTCCTCGGCCAGGGCCTCGGCGGCCCGGGGGTCGGCGGTGACGCGGGTGTCGCCGATGCGCTGCGCGAGGAGTTCCACGGCGGAGGGCGTGTCGAGGCCGCCGAGGGTGCAGGGCCGCACGTCGGGGATCCCCGTGAGCGGCCCCTCGGCGGTGACCACGACGAGGCATTCGGGGTTGTCCGGCAGCAGGGCGTCCACCTGCTGCGGGTCGGCGGCGTCGTCGACCAGGATGATCGCCCGCCGCCCGTCGAGCGCGGTGCGCAGGGCGGAGCTCAGCTCGTCCTCGCCGGCGCCGGGCGGGGTGGGCTGCCCCAGCCCCTCCAGCAGGGCGCGGACGGCCCGCTCGGTGGCGACGGTGTCGCCGCCGGGAGCGGTGAGCCGGGTCCGGAGCACGCCGTCGGGGTACTGCGCGGCGATCTCGCGCACGAACGCCTCGGCCAGGGCGGTGCGCCCGGACCCCGGCCGGCCGGCGACGAGCAGCACCCGCGCCCGGGGCGCCTTGGCCTTGCGACCGGAGAGGGTGTCGAGCCCGGTCCGTGCGATGTCCTCGCGCAGCTCCTTGAGCTCACGCCGCCGCCCGACGAAATCCGTCACGGATCCGCTCCTCTCCCTGCCTTCGGATGGCGAGCGTAGTTCACGCAGAGCGACGACCCGGGTGGAGCGCGGCGGACAAATCCCCCAATCGGATCAGCGGATGGTCCTCTTTTTCGCACGTCACCCGCGTGGCTGGGCCTGACGGACCTCACCGACCGCTCCGCGCACCCCCTACGGCGCTCCGCGCCCGCGCCTCAAACGCCGGCGAGGCTGCCATGAAAGAGGCGCGGCGTCCGGCGGTCAGGCCTTGTACGGGCGGGCCGGCCAGGGGGCCAGGGCCGGACGGAGGCTGTCCACCGCGTCGGAGGCGAGCGCGGCGTTCAGGGCCAGGACGCCCGTCAACAGCCCGGGGTTGCCCAGCTCGCCCGCCAGGATTCCGCGGACCAGGTCGCCGAGGGGAACGCGGGCGATCTCCATGTCCGCCTCCTCCTCGGAGGGCTTGTACCGCTCCCCCTCCGCCTCCGCCAGGTCCCGCGCCAGGAAGATCCGCACCGCCTCGTCGGACCCGCCGGGCGAGGAGAAGAAGTCGGCCAGCACCCGCCAGTCCCCCGCCTTGACGTGCGCCTCCTCGTAGAGCTCACGCTGCGCCGCATGCAGCGGGTTCTCCCCCGGCACGTCCAGCAGACCCGCCGGCAGCTCCCACAGCCGGTGCCGCACCGGGTGCCGGAACTGCCGCAGGACCAGCACCCGCTGCTGCTCGTCGAGGGCCAGGACGCACACCGAGCCGGGGTGCGCCTGGTAGTCGCGGCGCACCACCGTCCGGTCCGGCATCCGGACCTGGTCCGAGCGGACCGCCGTCTTCGCCCCCTGGAACGGGGTGCGTGAAGCGACGATCTCCCACGACTCCGGTGTGTCCACGATGTCGTTGCCCATGGCCATGGCCGATACCTTCCCGAGAAACGCGACAGCCGGGGCACGATCCGTGCCCCGGCTGCCTACGTTATGCGGTCAGGCTCTCACTTCGCGGACTGCTGCCGTTCCACGGCCGCCTTGACCAGACCCGCGAACAGCGGGTGCGGGCGCGTCGGGCGCGAGCGCAGCTCCGGGTGGGCCTGGGTGGCCACCAGGTAGGGGTGCACCTCGCGCGGGTACTCGACGTACTCGACCAGCTTGTTGTCCGGGGAGGTGCCGGAGAAGACCAGACCGGCCTTCTTCTCCAGCTCGCCGCGGTAGGAGTTGTTGACCTCGTAGCGGTGGCGGTGGCGCTCGTCCACGTACGCCTGGTCGCCGTAGACCTCGCGCACGATGGAACCCTCGGCGAGCTTCGCCGGGTACATGCCCAGGCGCATGGTGCCGCCCAGGTCGCCCGCGCCCTCGACGAAGGCCAGCTGCTCCTCCATGGTCGAGATGACCGGGTGCGGGGTGGAGGCGTCGAACTCGGTGGAGTTCGCGTCCTCGATGCCCGCCAGGTTGCGCGCGGCCTCGATGACCACGCACTGCAGACCCAGGCACAGGCCGAGCAGCGGGATCTTGTTCTCGCGGGCGTAGGTGATCGCGCCGACCTTGCCGTTGACGCCGCGGTCGCCGAAGCCGCCGGGGACGCAGATCGCGTCCACGTCGCCGAGCACCGCCGCCGCGCCGGCCGGGGTCTTGCAGTCGTCGGAGGTGACCCACTTGATCTGCACGCGGGCCTTGTTGGCGAAACCGCCGGCGCGCAGCGCCTCGGTCACCGACAGGTAGGCGTCGGGCAGGTCGATGTACTTGCCGACGAGCGCGACCTTGACCTCGTGGTCGGGGTTGTGGACGCGGTCCAGCAGGTCCTCCCACACCGTCCAGTCGACGTCGCGGAAGGGCAGGTCGAGCTTGCGCACGACGTACGCGTCCAGGCCCTCGGTGTGCAGCACCTTCGGGATGTCGTAGATCGACTTGGCGTCGATCGCCGCGACCACGGCCGCCTCGTCCACGTCGCACATCAGCGAGATCTTGCGCTTGATGGAGGTCGGGACTTCGCGGTCGGCGCGCAGCACGATGGCGTCGGGCTGGATGCCGATGTTGCGCAGGGCCGCGACCGAGTGCTGGGTGGGCTTGGTCTTGAGCTCGCCGGAGGGGCCGATGTAGGGCAGCAGCGAGATGTGCACGACGAAGACGTTGTCGCGGCCGACCTCGTGGCGGACCTGGCGGACGGTCTCCAGGAACGGCAGCGACTCGATGTCGCCGACGGTGCCGCCGACCTCGGTGATGACGACGTCGACGTCCTCGGTCGCCATGCGGCGGATGCGGTGCTTGATCTCGTTGGTGATGTGCGGGATGACCTGCACGGTGTCACCGAGGTACTCGCCGCGCCGCTCCTTGGCGATGACCTGCGAGTAGACCTGGCCGGTGGTGACGTTGGCCGAGCCGTCGAGGTCGACGTCGAGGAAGCGCTCGTAGTGGCCGATGTCCAGGTCGGTCTCGGCGCCGTCGTTGGTGACGAACACCTCGCCGTGCTGGAACGGGTTCATCGTGCCGGGGTCGACGTTCAGGTACGGGTCGAGCTTCTGCATCGTGACCCGCAGGCCGCGCGCCTTCAGCAGCGCCCCCAGGCTGGAGGCCGTGAGGCCCTTGCCGAGGGAGGAAGCGACACCCCCGGTGACGAAGATGTGCTTGGTCGTCATGGATTTGGGCGGCATCGCCAAGAGGGGGCTCCCGTGGTCGCGAAGTGAGGTGCGTCCGGCGCCGGCCACCGTCGAACCGGAAGGTCTCAGGGGGCGCCGAAGCTGCGGTTTCGGGGTGCCTGATTCGCACAGGCAGACCACCGGTCCACGGGGTACCAGCCTATCAGCGCCCGGGCCGGTCCGCCTCCGGCCACGCGGCGCGCACACCGGCCGCACACCCTCCGCGAGCGCGCCGAAGTGCGCCGGGGCGGCGTACCGCCTGCTCACCCGTTCGGCCGAACGCCATTCTTCCGCGGCTTACGGAGATCACTAGGGTGCCGTCATATCCTGCTCGGATATTGCACACATCACCGCCGGGCAGTCCGTCAGACGGCCTAACCGAGCCGATATACGGAATCATGGGCTCAACGCGGAGATCCCTGCACACAGGAGACCGCGCAACCGCGCAATGCAAGCGCCCTTCGGGGCGGACGTGGCCGTTCGACTGGAGATGCAACGTGTCCGGGCGCATCGAGGATTACGCACTGATCGGGGACATGCAGACCGCGGCGTTGGTCTGCCGGGACGGGGCGGTGGACTGGTTGTGCCTGCCCCGGTTCGACTCCCATGCCGTGTTCGCGAGCATTCTCGGCACCGAGGATCACGGGTTCTGGCGGATCGGCCCGGCGTTCCCGGCCGGCTCCGAGGCCCCGCGTGCCACCCGCCGCCGCTACCGCGGCGAATCGCTGGTGCTGGAGTCCGAGTGGGAGACCCCGCGCGGCACCGTCCGCGTGATCGACTTCATGCCGCCCCGCGAGGATCACGCGCCGCAGCTGATCCGCATCGTGGAGGGCGTCAGCGGACGCGTCCCGATGCGCTCGGCCCTGCGGATGCGCTTCAGCTACGGGCGGGTCGTGCCCTGGGTGCACAAGGTCGACGGGCGGACCGTCGCCGTCGCCGGCCCCGACTCGGTCTGGCTGGACACCGACGCGCAGACCTACGGCAAGGACCTGACGACGTACTCCGACTTCACCGTCGGCCCCGGCGACCGGAGGGCCTTCAGCATCAGCTGGCAGCCCTCGCACAAGGGCGCCCCGGAGGCCCCCGACGCCGAGGCGGCCCTGGAGTCGACCGCCGAGTTCTGGCGCGAGTGGGTCGACCAGTGCACGTACCACGGGCCCTACCGGGAGGCCGTGGTCCGCTCCCTCGTCACGCTCAAGGCCCTCACGTACGGCCCCACGGGCGGGATCGTCGCCGCGCCGACCACCTCCCTCCCGGAGGAGATCGGCGGGGTCCGCAACTGGGACTACCGCTACACCTGGTTGCGGGACGCGGCCATCACCCTCTCCTCGCTGCTGCGCACCGGCTACCGCGAGGAGGCCCGCGCCTGGCGCGAGTGGCTGCTGCGCGCGGTGGCCGGCGACCCGGAGAACCTGCAGATCATGTACGGGATCGCGGGCGAGCGGGAGCTCGGCGAGACCGAGCTGGACTGGCTGCCCGGCTACGAGGACTCCCGCCCGGTCCGCGTCGGCAACGGCGCCGCGGGCCAGCTCCAGCTCGACGTGTACGGCGAGGTCACCGAGGCCCTGCACCTGGGCCACATGACCGGCCTGGCCCGCAGCGACTACGCCTCGCTGCTCCAGCTCAAGCTGATCCGCTACCTGGAGACCCACTGGGACCAGCCGGACGAGGGCATTTGGGAGGTGCGCGGCCCGCGCCGCCACTTCGTGCACTCGAAGGTGATGGCGTGGGTGGCCGTGGACCGCACGATCAAGCTGATCGAGAGCGGGGACGCGGACGGCCCGCTGGAGCGGTGGCGCGAACTGCGCGACGAGATCCACCAGGACGTGTGCGAGAAGGGCTACGACAAGGAGCGCAACACCTTCACCCAGTCGTACGGGTCGAAGGAGCTGGACGCCTCCCTGCTGCTGATTCCGCAGATGGGCTTCCTGCCGCCGGACGACAAGCGGGTCATCGGCACCATCGAGGCGATCCAGCGCGAGCTGTCCACGCCCGACGGTTTCATCCTGCGCTACCCGACGGCGGGCGAGGAGGCCGGCGTGGACGGCCTGGAGGGCGACGAGGGGGCGTTCCTCGCCTGTTCGTTCTGGATGGCCGACGACCTGGCGATGATCGGCCGGGTGGACGAGGCGCGGCGGCTGTTCGAGCGGCTGCTGTCGCTGCGCAACGACCTGGGGCTGCTGGCGGAGGAGTGGGACCCGCGGCTCCAGCGTCAGGTCGGGAACTTCCCGCAGGCCTTCAGCCACGTTCCGCTGATCGACACGGCGCTGCGGCTGACGGCGAGCGGGGCGTACGGCGGTTAGGGCGGTTGGGGCGGTGAGAACGCCGCGTCCGGATCGCCGGGCGCGGCCCGCCGACCGCCGGCGGGCAGGTGTCCGCCCCGCCGCGCCCCGGTGATCCCCTCCGCCTACGCTGGAAGGGTCCGATGCCCTCCCTCCGGTGGAAGGGGGCAGCCATGGCTCCCCTCTCGAAGGCGGGCGCGGCGCTGACCGCGCTCCGCGAGGACCTGTCCGGCGAGGTGTTCACTCCGGAGGATCCGGGCTACGACGGGGCCCGGACCATCTTCAACGCGATGATCGACCGCAGGCCGGCCGTCATCGCCCAGTGCGCGAGCGCGGCGGACGTCGTGACCGCCGTGCGCTTCGCGCGGGACCTGGACCTGAACATCGCCGTGCGCGGCGGCGGGCACAGCGTGGCCGGGATGTCCCTCAACGACGGCGGCCTCGTGGTGGACCTGCGCCGGATGCACGAGGTGACGGTCCACCCGGCGGCCAGGTCCGCGCACATCGAGGGCGGGGCCACGATGAGCCACCTAGACCTGGCGTGCGAACCGTACGCGCTGGCGACCACCGGCGGCCGGGCCTCCACCACCGGCGTCGGCGGCTACGTACTGGGCGGCGGCAGCGGCTGGCTCGACCGGAAGTTCGGCCTGGCGGTGGACAACCTGCTGGGCGTGGACCTGGTCACCGCCGAGGGCGAGCTGGTCCACGCGACCGAGGAGGACCATCCCGAGCTGTTCTGGGGGCTGCACGGCGGCGGCGGGAACTTCGGCATCGCCACCTCGCTGACCCTGCGGCTGCACGAACTGCCCGCCATGTCGATCGCGTTCCTGCTCTACCTGCCGGAGCGCGGCCCCGAGGTGGTCCGTGCGTACCGGGACATCATCGAGGCCGCACCGCCGGAGGCGTCCGGCGCCGCCCTCTACGTGACCGGCCCGCCCGAGGAGTTCGTCCCGCCGCACCTGGTCGGCCTGCTGCTGGCCGGCGCGCTGCTGACGTACGCGGGCCCCGAGGAGGAGATGCGCAGGCTGGCGGCGCCGCTGCTGGCGATCCCGCACGAGTCCGAGATCGTCCAGGCCATCCCCTACGCCGAGCTGCAGTGCATGATCGACGACCCGCCCGGGATGCGGAACTACTGGTCGGCGGAGTACCTCACCAGCGCGCCGGACGAGTTCGTGGACGTCTTCTGCGCGCGCGCCGGGTCCATGCCGGTGCCGACCGGCACCCAGCACCTGATCTTCCCGCAGGGCGGCGCCATCGCCTCCGGCCCGGCCGACTACCCCGTGCCGTACCGCGACGCGCCGTGGGCGGTGCACCCGTTCGGGATCTGGGAGGACGAGGCCGACGACGACCGGTGCCGGCAGTGGGTCAAGGACGTCCGCGCCGACGTCCAGCCGTGGAGCACCGGCGCGGTCTACCTCAATTTCACCGGGGACGAGGGCCGCGACCGGGTGGTCTCGGGCCTCGGCGACGAGAACATGCAGCGGCTGGGCGCGCTGAAGCGGCAGTACGACCCGGACAACGTCTTCCGGTTCAACCACAACATCCGACCCGCCTGAGCGCGCGGCCGGGCTGCGGCATGACGCACGCCACCGCCGACACACCGTCCGATAATCTCCCCTTCCGGGTGATGGGCCGTCGGGCCGGACGGGGGTACGCGGGCCCCCCGGAGGGGGGAGTGATGTGATCGGAACAGAGCGCCCGGTACCGTCCGGCGATATGGACAACCAGGGCGGGATCACGGTTCAGCGGGCACTGGAGCTGCCGGGGCTGCGCAGCGGGCTGCCGGAGGTGGTGGCCTGCGCCGACCGCCTGGGCCGGACCGTCCGCTGGGTGCACGCGGGCGAGGTGCCGAACATCGCCTCCCTCCTCAAGGGCGGTGAACTCCTGCTGACCACGGGCCTCGGCCTCGGCACCCGGCCGGCCGAACAGCGTGCCTTCGTACGCCGCCTCGCCGACCGGGGCATCGCCGCACTGGTGGTCGAGCTGGGCCCGCGCTTCACCCGGCTGCCGGCGACGATCGTGGAGACCGCGCGCTCGGCGGGCCTGCCGCTGGTCCAGCTCCACCGGGAGGTCCCCTTCGTCACGGTCACGGAGGAGGTCCACACCGAGATCGTCAACCACCACTACGCGCTGCTCCAGCGGGCCGAGGAGGTCCACCGGCGCTGCACGGAAGCCCTGTTGGGCGGCGGCGGCATCCCCCAGGTCCTGCGGATCCTGGCCGACTTCACGGGGAACCCGGTCTTCCTCGAGACCCCGGACGGGCAACTGCTGTACGCGGCGGGCAGCTCGGCCGGGGACGCGGGTGCGGACCCGCTCCAGGTGTGGGAAGGCCTACGGGGCCAGCGCGAGGCCGAGCCGTCGGCGAACACGGTGGTGGTCGACGTACCGGGCGGGGGCCACGGCACGGGTTCGGTCCGGGCCCGGGTCGTCCTGGTCGGGGTGTCGGCTCCACTGCTGCCGGTGCACCGGATGGCGGCCGAGCGCACAGCCGGCGTGCTGGCCGTCGTCCTGATGCAGGCACGGCAGGAGGAGGAGCTGGCGGCACGCGGCCGCGGCGACTTCCTGACCGACCTGGCGGAGGGCCGCATCTCGGCGGAGGACGCCCCGGCCCAGGCCCGCGTCCTGGGCTTCAAGCCGGGCGGGGGTCCGCTGCTGCCGGTGGTGATGCGGCTGTCGACGGACCTCGGCCCGTCCGGGAACTGGGCGGTCCTCGCCCGTGCGGTCCTGGAGGAGCTGTCGTCCGTCGGGGTCCCGGTCCTGCTGGGGGTCCGCCCGGTGGAAGGCCGCGTCCCGCTGCTCGTGTCCCTGCGGGCCGAATCGGAGCGCACGGCGGTGGCGGACCGGGTCGCGGCCGCCCTGCGGGCGGGCGTCGAACGCGCCGGCCTGGACCGCGCGACCACTGCCCCGCCGGCGGTGGTCGTCGGCGTCGCGGGCGGCTGGGCGGCGGCCTCGGCGGGCCTGCGCCACGCCGCGGAGACGGCCACGGCGGCGCACGGCCTGCCGGCCCGCCCCTGGTACGACGCGAGGCGCCTGGACATCGACCTGCTGCTGTGGCGGTTGCGCGAACACCCCGACCTGGCGGCGTTCGTGGACCGCGCGATCGGCCCGCTGCGGGTGCACGACACGGCTTCGCGGCCGCCGCTGCTGCCGACGCTGGAGACGTACCTGGCCCATGCGGGCCGCAAGGCGGAGACGGCCCGCGAGCTCCACCTGAACCGCCAGACCCTCTACAACCGGCTGGCCCGCATCTCGGAACTCCTGGGCACGGACCTGGACGACCCCGAAACGGTCCTCTCCCTGAGCCTGGCCCTCCGCGCCCGCCGCCACACGACTTCTTCTTGACGCGCCGCTCGCACCGCTCGGCCGCGAGCGGCCTCCCGGGCTTCGCGCCGCTGCGCCGGGACTCCGTCCGTCGGCCCTGAGCGGGGTCTCCGCCACCGCCGACGGTCGCCGTTCGGGAGGGCGGGTGCGGGTAGGTGGCCGTGCGGGGGCTGTCCCCTGCCCTCCCTTCCACCGTTCCCTGGGGCTTCGCCCCAGACCCCTGACGGCGCTCCGCGCCCGCGCCTCAAACGCCGGCGGGGCTGAAGATCCAGCCTCGCCGGCGTTTGAGGCCCGGGGGCTCGGGGGCAGCGCCCCCGCAGCGGTGCCGCAGGCGGGCTGTTACCGGCGGCGGCGTTCCATCAGCTCGTCGTAGACGGACAGGACCTGCGCGACGGTGTCGTCCTCCGACGGCCACGTCGCGGCCTGCACCCGCCCCGCCGCGGCCAACGCACCCCGCCGCTCCGGATCCGCCAGCAGCCCGGTCACGGCCGAGGCGAGGGCTCCCGCATCCCCCGGAGGGACCAGTACCGCCCCCTCCCCCACCAGCTCCGGCACGCCCCCCACCGCCGTGGCCACCAGCGGCACCCCCACCCGCAGCGCCTCCTGCGCCAGCAGCGCCCGCGCCTCCCACCGGCTCGGCAGCACCGCCAGGTCCGCCGCGGCCAGCAGCTGCGCCGCGTCCCGGCGGCGCCCCAGCAGTCGTACCGGGAGCGCCTCGGCCTCGATCCGCCGGGACAGTTCGGCCCGTAGCGGCCCCTCCCCCGCGATCACCAGCAGCGGCGCGGGTTCCAGCGCCCGCCACTCCCGCGCCGCGTCGAGCAGTACGGAGTACCCACGGTGCGGCACCAGGCTCCCGACCGCGATCAGCAACGGCCGCTCCACCGCACCCAGTTCCGCCCGGACCTTGCCGGGATCCGCGGCCGCCTCCGGGCCGCCGGGGCCCGCCGGGACGGCCACCGGCGCCAGCCGCGCGTCCCTGGCGCCCCGCAGCCGCGCGAGGTCCACCTGGTCCGAGGAGGCCCCGAGCACCACCGCCGCGGCCCGCGCCACGTGCCGTTCGAGCATCCGGCTCAGCCGCCCGAGCGCACCGGCGGCCGTCGGGCCGTCGCCGTGCCAGCTCACCACCAGCGGCACCCGGCGCCCCCGCATGGCCAGCGCGGCGCGCATTCCTGCCCGTACGCCGTGCGCGTGCACGACGTCGGCCCCGGCGCACGCGGCCCGCAGCACGCTCACCGCGTCGGGAGCGAACTGCGCCCCGGCACCGGTGAAGTCGTACTCGCCCTCCACCCGGACGGGCGCGCACACCGTCACCCGGACACCGCGCGCGGCGAGGCCCGTCGCGAGCGAGCGCACGTGGGCGCTGCTGCCCGCGCCCGCGCCGCCGCCGAGCACCTGGACGGTGCGGAGCGGCTGCCTTCCGTAGGGCTGGGCCGGGACGGGGGTGGAGACCGGGGAGCTGCTCACGGGCCGAAGCTCCAGGGTGAGGGAGTCAGAGACTTCGCCAAGGATGCCAGTCCGCACGCGCGTTCCGGGACCATACGGGTGCGGATCCCGTGGGAGATACCGCCGGACACCCCTCAGCCTCACCCACACGGACTAGTGCCGCGTCCTCCCGGTGACTCCGATCACCAGGCGCGGACACGGCGAGCCCGGAACGCCGACACGGCGAAGGGCCCGACACGGCGAAGGGCCCGGAACGGCGAAGGGCCCGGAACGGCGTACGTCCCGGGCCCTCCGCACGCCGTGTCGTCTCAGGCGTCCGCGCGCGCCGCCGCCAGGAGCTCCTCGGCGTGCGCACGCGCCGAGGCCGAGTCCTCGTGCCCGGCCAGCATGCGCGACAGTTCGCGGATGCGGTCCTCGCCCTCCAGGACGGTGACCCCGCTGCGGGTGACCGAGCCGTCGTTGGTCTTCTCGACCAGCAGCTGACGGTCCGCGAAGGCCGCCACCTGCGGCAGGTGCGTGACGACCACGACCTGCGCCGACTTGGCCAGCTTCGCCAGCCGCCGGCCCACCTCGACGGCCGCCTTGCCGCCGACTCCCGCGTCCACCTCGTCGAAGAGGTACGTGGGCACCGGGTCGGAGCCCGCGAAGACGACCTCCACGGCCAGCATCACCCGGGACAGCTCACCGCCCGAGGCGCCCTTGGCGATCGGCCGCGGCTGGGCCCCGGGGTGCGGGGCCAGCAGCAGTTCGACCTCGTCCGTGCCGGAGGGGCCGTAGGCGACCGGGCGGCCGTCCACGTCCACGCCCTCGGGGTCCTCGGCCTGCCGGACGTCGATCGTCACGCGGGCGTGCGGCATCGCCAGCGAGGCCAGTTCCTCCGTCACCGCGGAGGCGAAGCGCGTCGCCGCCTCCACCCGGGCGTCCGTCAACGCCTGTGCCAGCAGGGACAGTTCGGAGCGCAGCCCGTCCCGCTCGGCGGTCAGCTCGGTGATCCGCTCGTCGTCGCCGTCCAGCTCCAGCAGCCGCGCCGCGCCCTGCTCGGCCCACGCCAGCACGGCGTCCACGGTGCCCTCGGAGCCGTACTTGCGCGTCAGCTGGGTGAGCGCCGCCCGCCGCTCCTCCACAGCGGCCAGCCGCAGCGGATCGGCGTCCAGGTCGTCGGCGTAGCCCGCCAGCTCCCCGGCCACGTCGGACAGCAGGATGCCCAGCTCCCCGATCCGTTCGGCGAGCGAGCCGAGCGCCGGGTCGTGCGACCGTACGGATTCCAGTGCCCGGTGGGCGCCGGCGACGAGCATGTTCGCGTCGATGGCCTCCGGGTCCTCGGGGTTGCCCGCGAGCGCGGCGTGCGCCACCTGGGCGGCCGAGGCCAGCGATTCGGCGTGCCCGAGCCGCTCGGCCTCCGCCGCCAGTTCGGTGTCCTCGCCGGCCACCGGTTCCACGGCCGCGATCTCGTCCAGCCCGAAGCGCAGCAGGTCCGCCTCCTGGGCCCGCTCCCGGGCCCGGGTGGTGATCTCCTCCAGCTCGACGGCGACCGCGCGCAGCCTGCGGTAGGCCGAGCCGTACTTCTCCAGGGGGACGGCGACGGCGTCCCCGGCGTACCGGTCGAGCGCCTGCCTCTGCCGGGCCGGCCGCAGCAGCCCCTGCTGGTCGGTCTGCCCGTGTACGGCGACCAGGTCGTCCGCGAGTTCGCCGAGCAGGCCGACGGGCACGGCGCGGCCGCCGACGTGTGCGCGCGAGCGCCCCTCGGCGGACACGGTCCGGCTGATCAGCAGGGCGCCGTCGTCGAGCTCGGCCCCGGCCTCCTCGGCGCGTACCGCCGCGGGGGCGTCCGGGCGCATGACGATGCGGCCCTCGACCACCGCCGCCTTGGCCCCGATCCGCACCAGGGCCGGGTCGGCGCGACCGCCGAGCAGCAGCCCGAGGCTGGTGACGACCATCGTCTTGCCCGCGCCGGTCTCGCCGGTCACCGCGGTGAAACCGGGCGACAGCTCGACCACCGCGTCGTCGATGACCCCGAGCGACCGTATCCGCATCTCCTGAAGCACGGGACGACGATACCGAGGTTTCACCGGTGCCATGTGACGTCACCCGCCCCGAGTTCTCCGAACGGATGTGCTATTAAGGCGGCGGGCCGGCCACCCGGCCACGTTCCTAGTGCGGCGCCCCGCGCCAACCCGACACCGGCAGCGCGAACTTCGCGACGAGCCGGTCCGTGAACGACGCGTGGTGCAGCCGGGCGAGCCGCACGGGAACCGCCCCCCGCCGGACTTCCACACGGGCCCCGGCCGGCAGCTCCAGCATCCGCCGGCCGTCGCACCACAGCACTCCGTGCGGGGTGCCGTTCTGCACTTCGACCGCCAGAACCGAGTCCGGGGAGGTCACCAGCGGCTTCGCGAACAGCGCGTGCGCGCTGATCGGCACCATCAGCAGCGCCTCCACCTCCGGCCAGACCACCGGCCCGCCCGCGGAGAAGGCGTAGGCCGTCGAGCCCGTCGGAGTCGCGCAGACGATCCCGTCGCAGCCGAAACCGGTCACCGGGCGCCCGTCGATCTCCAGGACCACCTCCAGCATCCGCTCCGGGGACACCTTCTGGACCGCGGCCTCGTTCAGTGCCCAGTCCCGGTGGACCACGTCGCCGTTGGTGCGCACGATCACGTCGAGGGTCATCCGCTCCTCGACCTCGTACGAGCGCGACACCACCCGGTCCACGACCTTGTCCAGGTCGTCGCGCTCGGCCTCGGCGAGGAAGCCGACCCGGCCGAGGTTCACGCCCAGCATCGGCACGCCCGAGGCGCGCGCGAACTCCGCGCCCCGCAGCAGGGTCCCGTCCCCGCCCAGCACGATCAGCAGCTCACACCCGTCGAGCACGCCCGGGGTGGACTCGGTGACCAGCTCCACCTCGGGAGGCAGCGGCAGGTCCACCGCCTCGTGGTCGAAGACCCGTACGCCCAGCCCGCATCTGAGCAGCCCCTTCACGACCAGCTCGGCGCTGCGGATGGCCGCCGGCCGCCCGGTGTGCGCGAGCAGGAAGACGGTGCGTTCCCCCGATGAATCTGTCACTGCGGCCCCTCCACCACTGCACGGTCAACATCCGCCGGGTCGAGGGCCGGTGCCCCCGCCCGCAGCCACAGAAAGTACTCGACGTTCCCCGACGGCCCCGGCAGCGGACTCGCCGTCACGCCCAGGACCCCCAGGCCCAGCTTCGCCGCCTGCGCCGCGACCTCGCGCACCGCCCCGGCCCTCAGCTCCGGGCTGCGCACCACGCCGCCGCTGCCCAGCCGGTCCTTGCCGACCTCGAACTGCGGCTTGACCATCAGCACCAGGTCCGCGTCCGGCGCGCAGCACCGTACGAGCGCGGGCAGCACCAGCCCGATGGAGATGAAGGACAGATCGCCGACGACGAGATCCACGGGAAGCCCGTCGATCTGCTCGACCGTCAGCTCGCGGACGTTCGTCCGGTCCTTGACGGTGACCCGGTCGTCGCTCTGCAGCGACCAGGCGAGCTGCCCGTAGCCGACGTCGACGGCCACGACGTGGGCCACGCCCGCGCGCAGCAGCACATCGGTGAACCCGCCGGTGGAGGCGCCGGCGTCGAGCGCCCGGCGGCCCTCGACGCGCAGCCCCTGCGGCTGGAAGGCCGCCAGCGCGCCCGCGAGCTTGTGGCCGCCGCGGGAGACGTAGTCGGGGTCGCTGTCGTCCTTGAGGACCACGAGGGCCGCGCTGGTCTCGACCTGCGTGGCGGCCTTGGTCGCGGTGGTGCCGCCCACGGTCACCCGGCCCGCGGCGATCAGCTGCGCGGCGTGCTCGCGCGAGCGGGCCATGCTGCGGCGTACCAGTTCGGCGTCCAGGCGGCGGCGTGCCACTCCTGCCACGTTCGGTTCAGCTCCTGTTTTCGTACGGACCAGGGACGGGCGGTGCGTCCAGCGCGGTCAGCGCCTCGCGCAGCCCCCGGTGGACATCCTCGTACACAGCGACGTGTCCGTCCGCCGCGAGGTGGTCCGCGTCCGCCAGCCGCGCCAGGTGCGCGTCCACTCCGGCGTGTCCGGTGGGCGTGCGTACGATGCCCAGCGCCACGGGCCCGGCGGCGGCCCCGGCCACGGCCCCGGCTTCGCCCTGGGCATCGGCCCGGGTCTCGGCAGCTTCGTCGGTCATGCCCCGACGCTACCCCGAAGCGCCCCGCGACCACGCACGGCTCTGCGGTACGGTCGTGATCACGATGGCTACGATCCAGGAGTGCCGCGAAGCACTCGACAACCTCTCCGGCACTCTCGCGCGGGCCGACGGCGACGTGCGCGGCGCGACCGCGTTCGACCGCTCCCTGAGCTGCCACATCACGGACCTCGACCAGACGTTCACGGGCCGCCTCGACGCGGGCCGGATCCGGGTGGACGCGGTCGCCCCCGGCCCGCCGGCGCACAAGGCGGAGATCCGCCTCGCGATGACGGGCGACGACCTGGTCGCGCTGGTGGCGGGCGAACTGAAGTTCGCCAAGGCCTGGGCCTCCGGCCGAGTAAAACTGGAAGCCGGCTTCCGCGACCTACTCCGCCTGAAATCCCTCCTGTAGCCCGGCCGGCCAACCCCAGCCCCGCACATCCAGCCCCGCCGGCGTTTGAGGCGCGGGGTCCGGGGCGGAGCCCCGATCTTGAGCCCCGCCGGCGTTTGAGGCGCGGGGTCCGGGGCGGAGCCCCGATCTTGAGCCCCGCCGGCGTTTGAGGCGCGGGGTCCGGGGCGGAGCCCCGATCTTGAGCCCCGCCGGCGTTTGAGGCGCGGGGTCCGGGGCGGAGCCCCGATCTTTGAGCCTCGCCGGCGATTGAGGCGCGGGTCCGGGCAGCGTCCAGGCACGGCACCGGCTCCGCACCCGCTACACCGCGGCCCCGCCCCCGACCCCCGCCCGAACCCTCCGCGCCGCCGGAATCACCAACGGCGTCCCCGTCTCCGGATCGTCGATGATCTGGCAGCGCAGCCCGAACACCTTCTCCACCAGCTCCGCGGTGACCACCTCCGCCGGCGGCCCCTCCGCGACGACCTCCCCGCCCCGCATCGCGATCAGGTGCGTGGCGTAACGCGCGGCGTGGTTGAGGTCGTGCAGCACCGCGACCAACGTCCGCCCCTGCTCCTCGTGCAGCTCGGCACACAGGTCCAGCACGTCGATCTGGTGCTGGATGTCCAGGTACGTCGTCGGCTCGTCGAGCAGCAGCAGCGGGGTCTGCTGCGCCAGCGCCATCGCGATCCACACCCGCTGCCGCTGCCCGCCCGAGAGCTCGTCCACGGCCCGGTCGGCGAGCTCGGCGACCCCGGTCGAGGCCATCGACTCGTTCACCACCCGCTCGTCCTCGGCCGACCACTGCCGCAGCAGCCCCTGGTGCGGATACCGGCCGCGTGAGACCAGGTCGGCCACCGTGATGCCGTCCGGCGCGATCGAGGACTGCGGAAGCAGGCCCAGCGTCTTGGCGACCTTCTTCGCCGGCATCGACCCGATGGCCTGCCCGTCCAGCAGCACCCGCCCGGCGGACGGCTTCAGCATCCGCGACAGGGCCCGCAGCAGCGTGGACTTGCCGCAGGCGTTGGGGCCGACGATCACCGTGAAGGAGTTGTCGGGGATCTCCACCGACAGGTTCTCGGCGATGACCCGCTGGTCGTAGCCGAGGGTCACGTTCTCCGCGGTCAGCCGCTGCACTTGCTTGCTCCTCAGTTCTCGATGCGTCGCGGCCCGGTCGGTCGCGGTCATATACGTCCGGCCTTGCGCTCGATGACGAGCAGCCAGAGCAGGTAGACACCGCCGACGAGCCCGGTGACCACGCCCACGGGCAGCTGGTCGGCGCCGAACGCCCGCTGCGAGGCCCAGTCGGACACCATCAGCAGCACCGCGCCCATCAGCGCGGCGGACAGCAGGTTCCCGCCGGGCGAGCGGGTCAGCCGCCGGGCCAGCTGCGGCGCGGCCAGCGCGACGAAGCTGATGGGCCCGGCCGCGGCGCTCGCCGCGGTGGTGAGCAGGATCGCCGCGAGCATCAGCAGCAGCCGCGTGCGCTCCACCCGCACCCCGAGGGCGTACGCGGCGTCGTCGCCCATCTCCATCATCCGCAGGGCCCGGCCCTGCCCGAGGATCAGCGGGAAGAGCACCGCGCAGACCCCGAGCAGCGGCCACACCTGCGCCCAGTCCCGGCCGGCCAGCGAGCCGGTCAGCCAGACCATGGCACGGGTGGCCTCGATCATCTGGGCCTTGGTGATCAGGTACTGGATCACGGCGATGAGCACGGCGGAGGCGCCGATTCCGACCAGCACCAGCCGGTAGCCCTGGATGCCCTGCTTGTACGCCAGCAGGTAGACGACGACTCCGGCGAGCAGACCGCCGACCAGCGCGCCGACGGCCACCGCGGTGGCATCGCCCTTGAACAGGATGATGACGACGAGCGCGCCGACCACCGAGCCGTACCCGAAGCCCAGCAGGTCCGGGGAACCGAGGGGGTTGCGGGAGACGGACTGGAAGACGGCTCCGGCCATCCCGAGGGCGGCGCCCACGAGCAGGGCGACCAGGACCCGTGGCAGCCGCAGGTCGTTGACGATGAAGTCGTTGGCGGGGGTGCCGTTGCCCAGCAGGGTCTGTACGACGTCCCACGGTGCGATCTGGAAGTCGCCGGTGCCGGTGAGCAGGACGGCCAGCGCGAACGCCAGGACGGTGAGCAGGACCCCGACCGCCAGGGCGCGCCGCTCGACGCGCAGCGAGATGCCGCCGGGCAGGTGCAGCCGGCGGGGCCCGGACCGGCCCTTCCGGGGTGCTTCGGTCACGGTCGCGGTCGCGGTTTCGGCCGCGGTCGTGGTCGTGGTCACAGCTGGGCCATCCTCTTGCGCCGAACCAGGTAGATGAAGACGGGGCCGCCGATGAGCGCGGTGACGACGCCGACCTGCAGTTCGGCGGGCCGGGTGACGACCCGTCCGACGACGTCGGCGCCGAGCAGCAGGACGGGCGACAGGACGGCCGAGTACGCGAGCACCCAGCGCATGTCGGGCCCGGTGAACGCCCGGACGAGGTGCGGGATCATCAGCCCGATGAAGACGATGGGGCCGCACGCGGCGGTCGCGGCACCGCACAGCAGGGTGACGGCGATCATCGCGCCGATCCGAGTCCGCGTCAGGTGGGCGCCGAGCGCCCGCGCCGTGTCGTCGCCCATCGCCATCGCGTTGAGCGGCCGGCCCAGCATCAGCGCGAGCACCGCGCCGACGAGCAGGAAGGGGGCCACCTGGCGGACGGTGTCCATGTTGGCCGAGGCCAGCGAGCCCACCGTCCAGAAGCGCAGCTTGTCCAGCGCCTTGCTGTCCATGAGCTGCACGGCGTTGATGTAGCCGACGAGGGCCGCGCTGGCCGCCGTACCGGCGAGCGCGAGGCGCACCGGCGTCGCGCTGCGGCTGCCGCCGAGCACGTAGACGACGACCGAGACGACGGCGGCGCCGAGGAAGGCCCACCACACGAACTCGCTCAGCGAACTCGCGCCGAAGAAGCTGATCGCGGAGACCACGGCGGCCGCGGCGCCGGCGTTGACGCCGAGGATGCCGGGCTCGGCCAGCGGATTGCGGGTCAGCGCCTGCATCACGGCGCCGGACAGGCCGAGTCCGAGCCCGACCATCAGGCCGAGGAGCGTGCGCGGGACCCGCAGGTCCCGCACCACCACGTCGGAGGGCGTTCCCGCATACGCGAACAGGCCGTGCCAGACCTCGTCCAGGGGCATCTGCTTGGCGCCCACGGCGATGCTCACGACCGCGATCACTGCCAGCACCGCTAGGGCGGCGAGCAGACCGGCGGCGCGCACGGCATGGCGCGGGCGGGCTACGGCGGCGTCGGCGCCCTGTTCGGGCGCCGCGCTCCGTTCGGGTTCAGGAGGACTCTCGACCAACACGGAGGTTAGGTTAGCCTAGCCTCCGCCCCGCACGGGTCCCCCGGTCGGCCCCTAAAGACCCAGCCTGGCCAGCGCCTTCGCCGCGTATAGCGTGCAGACGCCGTCCCCGGCCGCCGTCCAGGCCGCCGCGCACAGGGCGCGCAGCCCGTCGATCGGATCGACGTCCGCCCCGCCGTCCCGGTCTTCCCCACCCGCCTCGCCCGCCTCGCTTGCCTCACCCGCCGCGCGCAGTTCGAGCACGCCGCTGTTCAGCGCGACCGCCGTCCAACCGCCGCAGCGGAACCCGTCCTCGACCGGCTCCACCTCCGGCTGCCCGGCCAGCAGCCCGCGCAGGTCCCGGTCCACGTACGTCGGCCGGTGCCGCGGCTCGGCCCGCAGCAGCTGCTCCGCGTCCGTCACCCCGGTCAGCACCAGCAGCGAGTCCACCTCCCCGTTGAAGGCGCCCTCGATGTCGGTGTCCAGCCGGTCCCCGACCACGAGCGGCCGCTCCGCCCCGGTCCGCAGCACGGTCTCCCGGTGCATCGGGGGCAGCGGCTTGCCCGCCACCTGCGGCTCCGCGCCCGTGGCGATCCGTACGACCTCCACCGCGGCCCCGTTGCCCGGCGCGATCCCCCGCGCCCCCGGGATCGTCAGGTCGGTGTTCGACGCGAACCACGGCACCCCGCGGTTGATCGCGTACGAGGCCTCCGCGAACCGCCCCCACGCCAGATCGGGCCCCCCGTACCCCTGGACGACCGCCGCGAGACCCTCCTCCTCGGCCGACTCCACCGGTACGAGGCCCCGCTCGCGCAGCGCGACCCGCAGCCCCTCCCCGCCGATCACCAGCACCTTGGACCCCGGCTCCACCTGCTCCGCGATCAGCCGGGCCACCGCCTGCGCCGAGGTGATCACCTCATCCGCCTCCGTGGGGATGCCGAGCTCGCCCAGGTGCTCCGCGACAGCGTCCGGGGTGCGGAGCGCGTTGTTCGTGACGTAGGCGAGGTGCATCCCGTCGGCCCGGGCCGAGGCGAGGGACTCCACCGCGTGCGCGATGGCCTCTCCGCCCGCGTACACCACTCCGTCCAGGTCCAGCAGAGCGGTGTCGTACGCCTGGTGCAGACTCTGCTCACACGCCGCGGGACTGGTCCTGATCTGCCGGGTCATCCTTGCCGCTCCCCACACTGTCGATCTTGTCCGATTCCGTCTGCCCCGATCATCCCGCATGACGAGACGCGACTTACCATGCACCAATGACCACATCTGGTACCGCGGACGACGGGCTGCGCCTGATCCCGTTCCATGGCCTGCGCTACGTCCCGGAACGTGTCGGCAGCCTCGCCGCCGTCACCTCGCCGCCGTACGACGTGGTCGTGCGCCCCGACGGAGTCGACCACCTCGAATCCGCCGACCCGCACAACATCGTCCGCCTGATCCTCCCCCAGGCGGGTACCCCGGACGCGCGCAACGAACAGGCCGCGCGCACCCTGAACGACTGGCTCGCCGAAGGCATCCTCAGCGCCGACCCCGAGCCCGCGCTCTACGTCTACGAGCAGCGCAAGGCCGGTCTGCTGCAGCGCGGCATCATCGGCGCACTCGCCCTGTCCGCCGCCGACGCCGGCGTCGTCCTGCCCCACGAGGACGTCATGCCGGACGTGGTCACCGACCGGGCCGGCCTGATGCGGGCCACCTCCGCGAACCTCGAACCCCTCCTCCTCACCTACCGGGGCGACGACCCGGGCGCGGGGGCGGCGGCGGTCGTCGAGCGGACCTCCCGGCGCGCGCCCCTGCTGTCGACCACCACCGAGGACGGCTTCCAGCACCGCCTCTGGGCCATCACGAACCCGGACGAGCTCGCCGCGGTCACGGCCGATCTCAGCCACCACCAGGCCCTCATCGCGGACGGCCACCACCGCTGGGCGACCTACCTGCGCCTCCAGGGGGAGCACGCCTCCCCCACCGCCTGGGACTTCGGCCTGGTCCTCCTCGTGGACACCGCCCGCTACCCGCTCCAGGTCCGCGCCATCCACCGGATGCTGCGCCGCCTCCCGGTCGCCGACGCCCTCGCCGCCCTCGACGGCCACTTCCGGGTCCGCCCGGTCGACGGGCCGCTCCCGCTGGCCCTGGAGTCCCTCGCGGACTCCGCGGAACGGGGCAACGCCTTCCTCCTCACCGGCGACGGCACCTTCCACCTGGTCACCGATCCCGACCTGGCCCTCCTCGACCGCACGGTCCGGCACGACCGCCCCGAGGCCTGGCGCCGGCTGGACGCCACCGTCCTGCACGAGACGCTGCTCGACGCCCTCTGGCACGTCCCGGACACCCCGGACCAGATCACGTACATCCACGACGCCGCGTCCACCGTGGCGATGGCCGAACGCCACGGGGGGACCGCGGTCCTGCTGCATCCCGTACGGGAGGAAGTCGTACGGGACCTGGCCCGCCAGGGCGTGACCATGCCCCGCAAGTCCACCTCCTTCGGCCCGAAGCCGGCCACCGGCCTGGTCCTGCGGGGCCTGGACTGACCTGCTCCGGACATGAGGAAGGGCGGTACCCCGACCGGGGTACCGCCCTTCCTCACTTCACCGTGCCTCAGGCCTTGTCGCGGCCCGTGTCCGGCTCGTCGTCCTCGACGTCGGCGTCGGAGTCGGCCTCGGAGTCGGCCTCGGACTGCTCCAGCGGCTCGTACTCCTCGTCGTCCTCGTCGTAGTACTCGGCGACGTCGGTGGCGCGCTCGGCCGCGGCGATCTCCGCCGCGTCCTCACCCTCCTCCTCGTCGTCCTCGTCCTCGTCCTCGTCGACGTCGATGTCGGACAGGTCGACCGCGGCGTCGACGAACTCGACACCGTCGAGCTCGGCGAGGCGGTCGGAGGCGTCGGTGGCCCCGTCCTTGTCCGCTTCGAGGGTCTTGCCGAACCACTCGCGCGCCTCGTCCTCACGACCGGCCGCCAGCAGGGCGTCGGCGTAGGCGTACCGCAGGCGCGCGGTCCAGGGCTGGACGGAGCTGGAGGCCAGCTCCGGGCTCTGCAGGGTCACGATGGCCGCTTCGAGCTGGCCCTGGTCCCGCCGGGCACCGGCCGCGACGAGACGCATCTCGACCTGGCCGGCCTTGTCCAGCTTCTGCACCTCGGGCTCGCCGGCCATGGCCAGCGCCCGCTCCGGGCGGCCGAGGCCGCGCTCGCAGTCGGCCATGACGGGCCACAGCTCGACGGAGCCGGTCATGCGCTTGGCGGCACGGAACTCCGCGAGGGCCTCGCTGTACTTCTGCGTGGCGTACGCGGCGAAGCCGGCGGCCTCGCGGACGGCGGCGACGCGGGAGGCCAGCCGCAGGGCGATGCGCGAGTACGCGTACGCCTGCTCGGGCTCGTCGTCGATCAGACGCGCGACCATGACCAGGTTCTTGGAGACTTCTTCGGCCAGACCCTTGGGCAGGCTCAGCAGCTCCTGGCGCACATCGGAGTCGATCTCGAAGCCGGTGACGTCGTCGTCGATCGGAAGCCGCTTGACCGGGTCACGGTCGGAGCGGTACTCAGGACGGTCGCCGCCACGGTCATCGCGACCACGGTAGCCACCACGGTCACCACCGCGATCGTCACGGCCGCCACGGAACCCGCCACGGTCGCCACCCCGGTCGTCACGACGGGGGTAGGCCGGGCGGTCGCCGCCACGGTCGTCACGGCCACCGCGGAAACCACCACGGTCGTCATCACGGCGGGGGTACGACGGACGGTCGCCACCGCGGTCGTCACGGCGGAAACCGCCGCCACCACCCGAGGGACGGTCACCACGGTCATCACGACGCGGGTACGACGGACGGTCGCCACCGGAGGGGCGGTCGCCACGGTCGTCACGACGCGGGAAGCTCGGACGGTCGCCACCACGGTCGTCACGACGGAAACCGCCGCCACCACCCGAGGGACGGTCACCACGGTCGTCACGACGCGGGTACGACGGACGGTCGCCACCACGGTCGTCACGGCCGCCACGGAAACCACCGCGGTCGTCATCCCGACGGGGGTACGACGGACGGTCGCCACCGCGGTCATCGCGACGCGGGTAGGACGGACGGTCGCCGCCACGGTCGTCACGACGGAAACCGCCGCCACCACCGGAGGGACGGTCGCCACGGTCATCACGACGGGGGTACGACGGACGGTCGCCACCGCGGTCGTCACGACGGAAACCGCCGCCACCACCGGAGGGACGGTCACCACGGTCATCACGACGCGGGTAGGACGGGCGGTCGCCACCGGAGGGGCGGTCGCCACGGTCGTCACGACGCGGGAAGCTCGGACGGTCGCCGCCACGGTCGTCACGACGGAAACCGCCGCCACCACCGGAGGGACGGTCACCACGGTCGTCACGACGCGGGTACGACGGACGGTCGCCGCCGGAAGGGCGGTCGCCACGGTCATCGCGACGGGGGTAGGACGGACGGTCGCCGCCACGGTCGTCACGGCCGCCACGGAAACCACCGCGGTCGTCATCGCGACGGGGGTAGGACGGACGGTCGCCACCGCGGTCATCACGACGCGGGTAAGAGGGACGGTCGCCACCAGCGCCGGCAGGACGCCCACCACGGTCGTCACGGCGGAAGCCGCCGCCACCACCGGAGGGACGGTCACCACGGTCATCGCGGCGGAAGCCGCCGCCACCGCCGGAGGGGCGGTCGCCACGGTCGTCACGACGCGGGAAGCTGGGACGGTCGCCACCACGGTCATCGCGGCGGAAACCGCCGCCGCCACCGGAGGGACGGTCACCGGAGGGACGACCACCACGGTCGTCGTCACGGCGGGGGTAGCTGGGGCGGTCGCCACCGCGGTCATCACGACGCGGGTAGGAGGGACGGTCGCCACCAGCACCGGCGGGACGCCCACCACGGTCATCGCGACGGAAACCGCCGCCGGCGCCTGCCGGGCGACCACCACGGTCGTCACGACGGAACGGCGGACGGTCGCCACCACGGTCGTCACGGCCCCCGCGGTAGCCGCCCCTGTCACCGCCGTCGTTGCGCCGAGGCTCGCGCTCCGGACGATCGTCGGGAGAGTTGGACATGGGTGTGACTCCTGTCTTCGGGGTACCGCTAGTCATTCTCGCGCAACCAACCCATGGCCGCGCTTCGGCGTAAAGAGGTAAAAACAAAAAAGGACCCTTGGTCCAGCGTTGAACGCTGGACCAAGGGTCCTTTGAAAGATTGTTCGGCGGCGTCCTACTCTCCCACAGGGTCCCCCCTGCAGTACCATCGGCGCTGAAAGGCTTAGCTTCCGGGTTCGGAATGTAACCGGGCGTTTCCCTAACGCTATGACCACCGAAACCCTATCGGTTTCGAGCGAACAAGCACACTTTGTAGTTATGTTCTAGCTCTAGAAACCAGCAACTGTTCGTTGCTTCAGAACTAACACAGTGGACGCGAGCAACTGAGGACAAGCCCTCGGCCTATTAGTACCAGTCAGCTTCACCCGTTACCGGGCTTCCACATCTGGCCTATCAACCCAGTCGTCTACTGGGAGCCTTACCCTCTCAAGGAGGTGGGAATACTCATCTTGAAGCAGGCTTCCCGCTTAGATGCTTTCAGCGGTTATCCCTCCCGAACGTAGCCAACCAGCCATGCCCTTGGCAGGACAACTGGCACACCAGAGGTTCGTCCGTCCCGGTCCTCTCGTACTAGGGACAGCCCTTCTCAATATTCCTACGCGCACAGCGGATAGGGACCGAACTGTCTCACGACGTTCTAAACCCAGCTCGCGTACCGCTTTAATGGGCGAACAGCCCAACCCTTGGGACCGACTCCAGCCCCAGGATGCGACGAGCCGACATCGAGGTGCCAAACCATCCCGTCGATATGGACTCTTGGGGAAGATCAGCCTGTTATCCCCGGGGTACCTTTTATCCGTTGAGCGACGGCGCTTCCACAAGCCACCGCCGGATCACTAGTCCCGACTTTCGTCCCTGCTCGACCCGTCGGTCTCACAGTCAAGCTCCCTTGTGCACTTACACTCAACACCTGATTGCCAACCAGGCTGAGGGAACCTTTGGGCGCCTCCGTTACTCTTTGGGAGGCAACCGCCCCAGTTAAACTACCCATCAGACACTGTCCCTGATCCGGATCACGGACCGAGGTTAGACATCCAGCACGACCAGAGTGGTATTTCAACGACGACTCCACCCCAACTGGCGTTGGGGTTTCAAAGTCTCCCACCTATCCTACACAAGCCGAACCGAACACCAATATCAAACTATAGTAAAGGTCCCGGGGTCTTTCCGTCCTGCTGCGCGAAACGAGCATCTTTACTCGTAGTGCAATTTCACCGGGCCTATGGTTGAGACAGTCGAGAAGTCGTTACGCCATTCGTGCAGGTCGGAACTTACCCGACAAGGAATTTCGCTACCTTAGGATGGTTATAGTTACCACCGCCGTTTACTGGCGCTTAAGTTCTCAGCTTCGCACGCCCGAAAGCGCACTAACCGGTCCCCTTAACGTTCCAGCACCGGGCAGGCGTCAGTCCGTATACATCGCCTTACGGCTTCGCACGGACCTGTGTTTTTAGTAAACAGTCGCTTCTCGCTGGTCTCTGCGGCCACCCCCAGCTCACGGAGTAAATCCGATCACCAGTGATGGCCCCCCTTCTCCCGAAGTTACGGGGGCATTTTGCCGAGTTCCTTAACCATAGTTCACCCGAACGCCTCGGTATTCTCTACCTGACCACCTGAGTCGGTTTAGGGTACGGGCCGCCATGAAACTCGCTAGAGGCTTTTCTCGACAGCATAGGATCATCCACTTCACCACAATCGGCTCGGCATCAGGTCTCAGCCTTATATGAGGGACGGATTTGCCTACCCCTCGGCCTACACCCTTACCCCGGGACAACCACCGCCCGGGCTGGACTACCTTCCTGCGTCACCCCATCGCTTACCTACTACCACCTTGGATCGGCGGCTCCACCACTTTCCCTTGCCCGAAGGCTCCGGAACGGCTTCACGGCCTTAGCATTAGAGGATTCGATATTGGGCGTTTCAAAGCGGGTACCGGAATATCAACCGGTTGTCCATCGACTACGCCTGTCGGCCTCGCCTTAGGTCCCGACTTACCCTGGGCAGATCAGCTTGACCCAGGAACCCTTAGTCAATCGGCGCACACGTTTCTCACGTGTGTATCGCTACTCATGCCTGCATTCTCACTCGTGAACCGTCCACAACTAGCTTCCGCTGCTGCTTCACCCGGCACACGACGCTCCCCTACCCATCACAGCGGGCGTTGGCCCTATTGCTGCAATGACACGACTTCGGCGGTACGCTTGAGCCCCGCTACATTGTCGGCGCGGAATCACTTGACCAGTGAGCTATTACGCACTCTTTCAAGGGTGGCTGCTTCTAAGCCAACCTCCTGGTTGTCTCTGCGACTCCACATCCTTTCCCACTTAGCGTACGCTTAGGGGCCTTAGTCGATGCTCTGGGCTGTTTCCCTCTCGACCATGGAGCTTATCCCCCACAGTCTCACTGCCACGCTCTCACTTACCGGCATTCGGAGTTTGGCTAAGGTCAGTAACCCGGTAGGGCCCATCGCCTATCCAGTGCTCTACCTCCGGCAAGAAACACGTGACGCTGCACCTAAATGCATTTCGGGGAGAACCAGCTATCACGGAGTTTGATTGGCCTTTCACCCCTAACCACAGGTCATCCCCCAGGTTTTCAACCCTGGTGGGTTCGGTCCTCCACGAAGTCTTACCTCCGCTTCAACCTGCCCATGGCTAGATCACTCCGCTTCGGGTCTAGAGCGTGCAACTCAATCGCCCTATTCGGACTCGCTTTCGCTACGGCTTCCCCACACGGGTTAACCTCGCTACACACCGCTAACTCGCAGGCTCATTCTTCAAAAGGCACGCAGTCACGACCGTTGTTCCGAAGAACAACGGCGACGCTCCCACGGCTTGTAGGCACACGGTTTCAGGTACTATTTCACTCCGCTCCCGCGGTACTTTTCACCATTCCCTCACGGTACTATCCGCTATCGGTCACCAGGGAATATTTAGGCTTAGCGGGTGGTCCCGCCAGATTCACACGGGATTTCTCGGGCCCCGTGCTACTTGGGAGATTCTTAAGCAAGCCGCTGATGTTTCGTCTACGGGGGTCTTACCCTCTACGCCGGACCTTTCGCATGTCCTTCGACTACATCAACGGTTTCTGACTCGCCGACCGGCCGGCAGACCGATCAAAAGAATTCCCACAACCCCGCATGCGCAACCCCTGCCGGGTATCACACGCATACGGTTTGGCCTCATCCGGTTTCGCTCGCCACTACTCCCGGAATCACGGTTGTTTTCTCTTCCTGCGGGTACTGAGATGTTTCACTTCCCCGCGTTCCCTCCACACTGCCTATGTGTTCAGCAGTGGGTGACAGCCCATGACGACTGCCGGGTTTCCCCATTCGGACACCCCCGGATCAAAGCTCAGTTGGCAGCTCCCCGGGGCCTATCGCGGCCTCTCACGTCCTTCATCGGTTCCTGGTGCCAAGGCATCCACCGTGCGCCCTTAAAAACTTGGCCACAGATGCTCGCGTCCACTGTGTAGTTCTCAAACAACGACCAGCCACCCACCACCCCACCGGACAAACCGATGAGTTCACTGGGGCCGGCACTGAAGACATGACCTTACGGCCGTACCTTCAGGACCCAACAACGTGCCAGGCACGATCCCGTCCACCATCGCTGTTTTCCACGCCGAAGCAGTACTCACAGGAGGTTTCAGAAACCGTGCCAACTAATCAACGTTCCACCCTGAGCTGACCGTGCAGAACGTTTGTCTGCAATCGGTACTGTGCTCCTTAGAAAGGAGGTGATCCAGCCGCACCTTCCGGTACGGCTACCTTGTTACGACTTCGTCCCAATCGCCAGTCCCACCTTCGACAGCTCCCTCCCTTACGGGTTGGGCCACCGGCTTCGGGTGTTACCGACTTTCGTGACGTGACGGGCGGTGTGTACAAGGCCCGGGAACGTATTCACCGCAGCAATGCTGATCTGCGATTACTAGCAACTCCGACTTCATGGGGTCGAGTTGCAGACCCCAATCCGAACTGAGACCGGCTTTTTGAGATTCGCTCCACCTCACGGTATCGCAGCTCATTGTACCGGCCATTGTAGCACGTGTGCAGCCCAAGACATAAGGGGCATGATGACTTGACGTCGTCCCCACCTTCCTCCGAGTTGACCCCGGCGGTCTCCTGTGAGTCCCCATCACCCCGAAGGGCATGCTGGCAACACAGGACAAGGGTTGCGCTCGTTGCGGGACTTAACCCAACATCTCACGACACGAGCTGACGACAGCCATGCACCACCTGTATACCGACCACAAGGGGGGCACTATCTCTAATGCTTTCCGGTATATGTCAAGCCTTGGTAAGGTTCTTCGCGTTGCGTCGAATTAAGCCACATGCTCCGCTGCTTGTGCGGGCCCCCGTCAATTCCTTTGAGTTTTAGCCTTGCGGCCGTACTCCCCAGGCGGGGAACTTAATGCGTTAGCTGCGGCACCGACGACGTGGAATGTCGCCAACACCTAGTTCCCAACGTTTACGGCGTGGACTACCAGGGTATCTAATCCTGTTCGCTCCCCACGCTTTCGCTCCTCAGCGTCAGTAATGGCCCAGAGATCCGCCTTCGCCACCGGTGTTCCTCCTGATATCTGCGCATTTCACCGCTACACCAGGAATTCCGATCTCCCCTACCACACTCTAGCTAGCCCGTATCGAATGCAGACCCGAGGTTAAGCCTCGGGCTTTCACATCCGACGTGACAAGCCGCCTACGAGCTCTTTACGCCCAATAATTCCGGACAACGCTTGCGCCCTACGTATTACCGCGGCTGCTGGCACGTAGTTAGCCGGCGCTTCTTCTGCAGGTACCGTCACTTTCGCTTCTTCCCTGCTGAAAGAGGTTTACAACCCGAAGGCCGTCATCCCTCACGCGGCGTCGCTGCATCAGGCTTTCGCCCATTGTGCAATATTCCCCACTGCTGCCTCCCGTAGGAGTCTGGGCCGTGTCTCAGTCCCAGTGTGGCCGGTCGCCCTCTCAGGCCGGCTACCCGTCGTCGCCTTGGTGGGCCATTACCCCACCAACAAGCTGATAGGCCGCGGGCTCATCCTTCACCGCCGGAGCTTTCAACTCCTACCCATGCGGGCAGGAGTGGTATCCGGTATTAGACCCCGTTTCCAGGGCTTGTCCCAGAGTGAAGGGCAGATTGCCCACGTGTTACTCACCCGTTCGCCACTAATCCACCCCGAAGGGCTTCATCGTTCGACTTGCATGTGTTAAGCACGCCGCCAGCGTTCGTCCTGAGCCAGGATCAAACTCTCCATGAATGTTTACCCGTAATCGGGTGCACACATCACTTAGAGCGGGCACGTCAGGTCGGAATAAGACCGACGCGCCACAACGTCCTCGCTGTGTAATTGCCTACAGGTACCGTCCGAAGACGACCCCGCAGGTCTTTTTCAAAGGAACCTCATCCACCGAAATGGACGGGGTATCAACTTTTGGCGTTGATTTTTGGCACGCTGTTGAGTTCTCAAGGAACGGACGCTTCCTTTGTACTCACCCGCAGCTACATTCGCTGGGGCTTTCCTCCGGGCTTTCGTTCTGTTCTTGCGTTTCCAACTCTACCAGATCATTTCCGCGCCGTTTCCGGCTTGGATTTGAATTCAGTGACCGTTGGGGGTCTTTGCCTTTCGGCGCTCCACCACATTAGCGCTTATCTCTTGTGGCTCATAATCGAGCCACCGGCCGGGAATTCGGGCATGCCGAATAGGACCCCGCCAGGGGTAAGTCGTAGGTAGTGGGTTGGCCGCTCTGGGGGTCTGCTGACAGCAGTGCCCCGTTCAAGCGGCTCGGGCTACGTTAGGCGCACGGACAGGCCGAGTCAAGTTGAGCGGCGGCGTGGCGCGTGGGCCCGGTACGGGCTCACCGTCGGGTCGTCGGTGAGCCAGAAGCGGTACGGGTGGGTGGCGCCGGCTCCGCCGACTCCCGTGCGCGGGCCGCTGCTCACCAGGTCGGGCGAGGTGGGGGTGCCCGTGAGGAGGGACAAGGGGGAATCGGGGCCCGCGCAGAGGTCGGTGCCGTCGAGGGAGCGGTCGACGTCCAGGGCCGTGGCCAGGCGGGCCGGGCCTTTGGCCAGTTCTCTCGGGTTTCTGGCTGTAACCCGACGTTTGGCGGCCAGGTCGGCACCGACGGTGACCTCGCCCGCGCGCACCAGGACCCCGCCGGCGTGGCCCGGCGGGCCGCACACCAGGTTCAGGCTGAACCACATGCCGTAGATGAAGTAGACGTACGCGTGTCCGGGTGGACCGAACATCGATGCGTTGCGTGCGGTGCGGCCGCGGTAGGCGTGGGAGCCCGGGTCGGACTCCCCCTCGTACGCCTCGACCTCCGTGATGCGCAGTTCCAGGGGGCCTTCCGGGGTACGGCGGACGAGGGTGCGGCCGAGGAGGTCCGGGGCCACCGTGAGGACCGGGCGGTCGAAGAAGGACCTGGGCAGGGGCGTACGGTCAGGGCGCGCGCTCATCCGGTCGAGCGTAGTGGAACGCGTACGCCTGCAACCGGGGCCTAAGGTTCCGCGTTGGTAAGGGGTAGTCGCGGCATAGTCGCCAGATCGTTTCAAGGGGAGTTTGAGCATGGGCTTCAAGAAGCTGTTCGCGAGCCTGGGTGCCGGTGGCGCTTCGGTGGACACCGTCATCACCGAGCCGAACGTCGTTCCGGGCGGGATCGTCCAGGGCGAGGTCCGGATCCAGGGCGGATCCGTGGAGCAGCAGATCGAGGGGCTGTCCGTCGGGCTGCAGGCACGGGTCGAGGTCGAGGGCGGGGACCAGGAGTACAAGCAGGACGTCGTCTTCACCAAGCAGCGGCTGGGCGGTGCCTTCCAGGTGCAGGCCGGCGCGCTGCACGTGGTGCCGTTCGGGCTGGAGATCCCGTGGGAGACGCCGATCACCCACTTCGGGGGTCAGCACCTGCACGGGATGAACATCGGGGTCAGCACCGAGCTGGAGATCGCTCGTGCGGTGGACGCGGGCGACCTCGACCCGATCAACGTGCACCCGGTGCCGGCGCAGCAGGCGATCCTCGACGCCTTCCGGCAGCTCGGTTTCTCCTTCCGCAGTGCGGACATGGAGCGCGGGCACATCCGAGGGACGCGCCAGTCGCTGCCCTTCTACCAGGAGATCGAGTTCCTGCCGCCGTCGCAGTACCGCGGGCTGAACCAGGTCGAGCTCACCTTCATCTCGGACGGCCGGGAGATGGACGTCGTCCTGGAGATGGACAAGAAGCCGGGTCTGTTCAGCGAGAGCAGCGACACATACCGCTGCTTCCAGGTGGGTCTGCAGTCGTACCAGGGGACCGACTGGGTCGCGTACCTGAACCAGTGGATCGCGTCCGTCGGTTCGCAGCGCAACTGGCTCTAGCCGGTCCTAGGCTCGGACCGGTAATCGCGAGCGATCAGGAGGGTCAGCAGTGACCGAGCAGAGCAGGGCGCCTCTTCCGCACGACTTCCACCCGGAGGTGCACGCCTTCACCGTCACCAGCGCGGATCTCGCGCCGGGCGCCGATCTGGGCGAGGCGCAGGTGCACGCGGGTGGGAACGTCTCGCCGCAGCTGCGGTGGGAGGGTTTCCCTGAGGGGACGAAGAGCTTCGCGGTGACGTGCTTCGACCCGGACGCGCCCACGGGCAGCGGGTTCTGGCACTGGGTGCTCTTCGATCTGCCGGCCTCGGTCACCGAGCTGCCGGCCGGGGCGGGCAGCGGGAAGTTCGAGGGACTGCCGGCCGGGGCCGTGCACGCGCGGAACGACTACGGGAGCAACGACTTCGGCGGGGCGGCTCCGCCGGCCGGGGAACGGCACCGGTACGTCTTCACCGTGTACGCGGTGGATCAGGCGAAGCTCGGCCCCGGGGCCGATGCGTCCCCGGCCGCCGTCGGGTTCAATCTGCGCTTCCACACCCTCGGGCGTGCCCAGCTCGTCGGTGAGTACGAGGCGCCCGCGGGCTGATCTTCGCCGAGCGTTTGCCCGGTCCTGGTCTAAAGAAGGCCAGGACCGGGCATTTTTATTGCGTTGTCCCGCGTGGCGCGCGCGGCCAGAGTGGTTGCGGGCCTTGCCGCCGGTGTGGTCGCGGGCCTGCACACGGGAGGTGGGCGAGATGCGGGACACGCTGGTGCTGAATGCGAGCTTCGAGCCGCTGTCGACGGTGACCCTGAACCGGGCTGTGGTCCTGGTTCTCCAGGACAAGGCCGTCGTCGAGCAGTCGCACCCCGAGCTGCGTGTGCGTGCGGCCACCATGGATCTTCCGATGCCCCGGGTGATCAGGCTCTGCCGGTACGTACGGGTGCCTTTCCGAAGACATGCTCCCTGGTCGCGGAGGGGGGTGCTGGTCCGGGACCAGCACCGGTGCGCGTACTGCGGGAAGCGCGCGACGACCGTGGACCACGTGCTGCCCCGGGCCCAGGGGGGTGGGGACACGTGGCTGAACACGGTGGCCTCCTGTGCCGAGGACAACCACCGCAAGGCGGCGCGGACGCCGGAGGAGGCGGGGATGCCGCTCCTGCGCAGGCCCTTCGTGCCGTCTCCGGCGGACGCCATGCTGCTGGCCCTGGGGGTTGCCGGGCGGGAGGCGCTCCCGGAGTGGCTGGAGCGCTCCGCCTAGGGGGATCCCCGCTCGCCGGGTAGTCGGCCGCGCTGGGCGACGTAACTCTGCTACGTCGCTCAGCGGACCAGCAGCTGGACGATGGCGAGGATGCCGACCGTCACGATGACCGCGCGCAGGACGGTCGGCGAGAGCCGGCGGCCGACCTTGGCTCCGATCTGGCCGCCGATGGTGGAGCCGACGGCGATCAGGAGGACGGCCGTCCAGTCGAACTCGGCGACGAAGAGGAAGAGGACGGCCGCGATGCCGTTCACCAGGGCGGCGATGACGTTCTTGACGGCGTTGATCCGTTGCAGGTCGTCGCGGAGCAGCAGGCCCATCAGGCCGAGGTAGAGAACGCCTTGGGCGGCGCCGAAGTAGCCGCCGTAGGCGCTGGAGAACAGCATGCCGCCGAGCAGGGCGGGTCCGCCGTCGGGGTGGCCGGTGTCGCCTCCGGCGGCTTCCTGGCGTCGGCGCAGGGCTGCGGCGAGCCGGGGCTGGAGGACGACGAGCACGAGGGCCAGTGCGATCAGGACGGGCACGATCGTGTCGAAGGAGTCGGACGGCAGGGTGAGGAGCAGTACCGCGCCCGCGAGTCCGCCGACGAGGGAGACGGAGCCGAGGCGCAGGATGCGGGCGCGCTGCCCTTGGAGCTCCTTGCGGTAGCCGATGGCTCCGCTGATCGAACCGGGCACCAGGCCGAGGGTGTTGGACACGTTGGCGGTGACCGGTGGCAGGCCGGTGGCCAGGAGCACCGGGAAGGTGATCAGGGTGCCGGAGCCGACGATGGTGTTGATCGTGCCCGCGCCGATGCCGGCGGCGAAGATCGCGAGTGATTCCCAGATGGACATGGACGGTGCCATCCCCTTCGCATGAGTGAGTCGCCTCCCCGCCATGAAGGTCGAGGGGTCCCACTGATCATGCAGGAGGGGATGGCCGGTCAGTCGATGGGGGGCTGTTCGCGGCGCTCCGCGGAGTCCTTGTCGCGTGCGGAGGGGATGCCGCCGCCGTCCTTGCCGATGTTCCCGGGGTTGAAGCCCGAACCGCCGCCCATCGGACCGAAGTTGCCCATGGCGCCGGACAGGCCCTTGAGGGCGTCGCCGATCTCGCTCGGCACGATCCAGAGCTTGTTGGCGTCGCCTTCGGCGAGCTTCGGGAGCATCTGGAGGTACTGGTAGGCGAGGAGCTTCTGGTCGGCGTCGCCGGCGTGGATGGACTCGAACACCGTGCGGATGGCCTGCGCTTCACCTTCGGCGCGCAGCGCGGCGGCCTTGGCGTCACCCTCGGCGCGCAGGATGGAGGACTGCTTCTCACCCTCGGCGCGCAGGATCTCGGACTGCCGGACACCCTCGGCCTGGAGGATCGCGGCGCGCTTGTCGCGGTCGGCGCGCATCTGCTTCTCCATCGAGTCCTGGATGGAGGTCGGCGGCTCGATGGCCTTGAGCTCGACGCGGTTGACGCGGATGCCCCACTTGCCGGTGGCCTCGTCGAGGACCCCGCGCAGGGCGGCGTTGATCTCCTCGCGGGAGGTGAGGGTCCGCTCCAGGTCCATGCCGCCGATGATGTTGCGCAGGGTGGTGACGGTGAGCTGCTCGATCGCCTGGATGTAGCTGGCGACTTCGTACGTGGCGGCGCGGGCGTCGGTCACCTGGTAGTAGATGACGGTGTCGATGTTGACGACCAGGTTGTCCTGGGTGATGACGGGCTGCGGCGGGAAGGGGACGACCTGCTCGCGGAGGTCGATCCGGTTGCGGATCGAGTCGATGAACGGAACGACGATGTTGAGGCCCGCGTTGAGGGTGCGGGTGTAGCGGCCGAACCGCTCGACGATGGCGGCGCTGGCCTGCGGGATCACCTGGATCGTCTTGACCAGTGCGATGAAGACCAGAACCACCAGAATGATCAGGACGATGATGATCGGTTGCATGCGGTTCCCCGTGCCCTTCCGGCTGTCTGTGCTGCCCCGTTGAGCGGAGTCTCGCAGACCCGGGGGCTGCGAGCAGGCTGCTTGTCACATCACGACGGCGGTCGCCCCGTCGATCTCCACGACGTCCACGGACTGGCCGGGTTCGAAACTGGTGTCCGTGTCGAGTGCGCGGGCGGACCAGATCTCGCCGGCGAGCTTGATGCGTCCGCCGCTGCCGTCGACGCGTTCGAGGACGACGGCTGATCTGCCCCTCAACGCGTCGATGCCGCTGCGGTGTTGGGGGCGCTGATCGCGGTGCCGGTTGGCGATCGGCCGTACGACGGCGATCAGCGCGACCGACACGACGACGAAGACCAGGACTTGGGCCACCACTCCCCCGCCGAGGGCTGCCGTGACGGCGGCCGCGACCGCCCCTACGGCGAACATGCCGAACTCGGGCATCGCGGTCAGGACGAGCGGGATGCCCAGTCCGACCGCGCCGATGAGCCACCACACCCACGCGTCGATGTCCACATGGTCATGGTAGGTCGGGCGGGCGCGGTCGGGACAGGGTGCGGTGCACCCGTACTAGCCGAGGGGCAGGCCCTGTGCGGTCCAGCGGTCGTTGCCGTTGCGCTCGACGACCAGCGGGAGGCCGAAGCACAGCGAGAGGTTGCGGGACGTCAGTTCGAGGTCGATCGGGCCCGCGGTGACGACCTTGCCCTGGCGGATCATCAGGACGTGGGTGAAGCCGGGGGCGATCTCCTCGACGTGGTGCGTGACCATCACCATGGAGGGGGCGAGCGGGTCGCGGGCCAGGCGGCCGAGACGGCGTACGAGGTCCTCGCGGCCGCCGAGGTCCAGGCCGGCGGCGGGCTCGTCGAGGAGCAGCAGCTCGGGGTCGGTCATCAGGGCGCGGGCGATCAGCGTGCGCTTGCGCTCGCCCTCGGAGAGGGTGCCGAACTTCCGGTCGAGGTAGTCGGTCATGCCGAGGCGGTCGAGGAAGGCGCGCGCGCGCTGCTCGTCGATGTCCTCGTACTCCTCCTGCCAGGTCGCCGTCATGCCGTAGGCGGCGGTGAGGACGGTCTGCAGGACGGTCTGCCGCTTGGGCAGCTTGTCGGCCATCGCGATACCGGCGACGCCGATGCGGGGGCGCAGCTCGAAGACGTCGACCTTGCCGAGGGTGCTGCCGAGGATGGTGGCAGTGCCCTTGGTGGGGAAGAGGTAGCTGGAGGCGAGGTTCAGCAGAGTGGTCTTGCCGGCGCCGTTGGGGCCGAGGATCACCCAGCGCTCCCCCTCCTTCACCGACCAGGAGACCTGGTCCACCAGAGCCCGGCCCTCGCGGACCACGGATACGTCCACCAGCTCCAGAACATCGCTCATGAGCGTGTTGTCACCCCTTGCAGTCACGGTTCGCAGTGCGCCGGTAGACGCAGCCCCAGGGGAAAACCTACGCCACTGCGGGAGGGGTCCGGGGCCGGGGCCCGGTGCCGGAGCCGATCCGTAAAGTGGGGGGATGCTTTTCGAACCACGTTCAGGGCGGCTGGCCGCCTGGGGGAACGCGCTGCTGGCCGGTTTGGTCTCGCCCGACGAGGCCGTGTTGTCGATCGTGGGCGAGGACGCCGTGCACCGGGTGGAGGGGCTGCCGGGTGAGGAGGGACCGGTCGGTCTCACCCTGGCGCTCGGCCGGCTCCGGGCGCTGGGGGTGACGGGGCTGCGCGTGGCGCTGCCGGCGCCGGGGCATCCGCTGGGGCTGAGCGGGCCGGCGGAGTTCAACGCGCGGGCGCTGGAGGCCGAGGAGGCGGTCGTCTCGGTGGGGGCGCCGCTGGGGCTGGTGCCGGAGGTGGCCGAGGCCGGGCCGGCCGGGGACGTCCACGTGTCGGTGACCTGGCACGTGCTGCCGGTACGGGAGGCACCGCCGGCGGACGTGCCCTCGCTGGGCGAGGCGGAGCGGGAGCTGGCGGAGTCGCTGCGCGAGGCGACCGTGGCGCTGACCCGGATGGACGTGGCGGGGTCCGGGCCGGTGGCGGAGGCGGCGCTGTCGGCGTACCGGGCACGGGCGGAGGCCGGACGGGACGCGCTGGCGCCGGGGTATCCGGCGCGGGCGGTGCGGGTGCTGGCGCTGGCGCAGCGGGTGGACCTGATGGTGTCGCTGGCGTACGAGAAGGGGCACGGGGGCGCGGTGGCCGCCTCGGAGATGGCGGCGCGGGCGGAGGTGTTGCGGCCGGTGGAGCGGGTGGCTCGGCGGGCGCTGGTCGCGGCATACAACTCGGCCGTTGAGGAGCGTGAGCGGGGGCGCTAGCCGCGCGGGGGCGGTGGGCGGTGCGGGGCGGCTGCGCCGGGCCGAACGGGGCTGCGCCCCGCTCCTGGGGCTCCGCCCCGGACCCCGCGCCTCAAACGCCGGCGGGGCTGGATTTGGCTGCGCCCGGCCGGGCTGGGCAGGCGGCGGAAATGCAGCGGCCCCGCTTCCAGGGGAGAGGGGGAAGCGGGGCCGCGGGTTCGGCCGGGGTCAGGCGTTCACGCCCGTGTTGCCGAAGGCCGGGTTGAGCAGGCCGATCACGTTGACCGTGTTGCCCACCACGTTCACGGGGACGTGGACGGGGACCTGGAGCAGGTTCCCGGAGGCCACGCCCGGCGAGTTCAAGGCCCCGCCCTCCGCCGACGCACCGCCGTGCGCCGAGGAGACACCGGCGCCGGCGGCGACGAGGCCGCCCGCGATCATGGTGACGGCTGCGGCCTTCTTGAAGTTCTTCACGTTCTCGTCCTCCAGTACGTCTGCCGCGACCAGCCGTCGCGGCACGCCATGGAGAACGGCCGGCCCGCGATCGGGATACGCCATGTGGGCTACATACACCCGACCGTATGAATCTCAGTCCGGAACGAGACGATCCGATGACGCCCCTTACTCGGCGATTCCGTGCCGGACCGCCCACAATGCGGCCTGAGTCCGGTCGGAAAGGTCCAGCTTCATCAGGATGTTCGAGACGTGCGTCTTGACCGTCTTCTCGGACAGGACCAGGGCGCGGGCGATCTCGCGGTTGGAGCGGCCGTCCGCGATGAGGCCGAGGACCTCGCGTTCGCGGTCGGTCAGCGAGCCGGGCCGCCCGGCTGAGGGGCCCTGGTCGTCCTGGGAGAGCAGGGACTCCGCCACCTCCGGCTGGAGGAGGACGTGGCCGGCGTGGACGGAGCGGATGGCTCCGGCCAGGGCGTCGGGGTCGATGTCCTTGTAGACGTATCCCGCGGCGCCGGCCCGCAGGGCGGGGACCACGGTCCGCTGCTCCGTGAAGCTGGTGACGATCAGCACCCGGGCGGGGTTCGCCAGCTCCCGCAGCCTGCGCAGCGCCTCGATGCCGTCGGTGCCCGGCATCTTGATGTCCATGAGGATCACGTCGGGCCGCAGCTCCTCGGCGCGGGCGATTCCCTCCTCGCCGTCCGAGGCCTCGCCCACCACCTCGATGTCGTCCTGGACCTCCAGGAAGGTCCGCAGGCCGCGCCGGACCACCTGGTGGTCGTCGACCAGCAGGACACGGATGCGGATGCCGCTTCGGCCGCCACTGTCAGCCACCGGGGACCTCCATCTCGATCGTGGTGCCCTGACCGGGCTCCGAGTGCACGGTGAGCCGGCCGCCGACGCCGCTCGCGCGGTCGCGCATGGAGACCAGACCCAGGTGGCGGCCGGCCCGGCGGACGGTGCGGGGGTCGAAGCCCTTGCCGGAGTCGACGACCTTGAGGACCGCTCCCCCGGCGGGCGTCCGGGTCAGGGTGACCTCGACCCGGTCGCCCTCCGAGTGGCGCAGGGCGTTGTGGAGGGCCTCCTGGGCGACGCGCAGGACCGCTTCCTCCTGGGTCGCGGGCAGGGCCCGTACGCCGTCGCAGGCGAAGGTGACGTGCGCGGCGTGGGCGCGGTCCAGTACGTGGGCGTGCGTGCGCAGGGTGGCGATCAGGCCGTCCTCGTCCAGGGCGGCCGGGCGGAGCTCGGTCACGGCGGCGCGCAGTTCGTCGGCGGCCTCCGCGGCCAGGGCCGCCACCTGCTGGAGCTCGTCCTTGGCCCGGGCCGGGTCGCGGTCGACGAGGGCGGCGGCGGCCTGGGCGGTGAGGCGCAGCGAGAAGAGCTTCTGGCTGACGGCGTCGTGCAGCTCGTGGGCGAGCCGGGAGCGCTCCTCGGCGATGGTGAGCTCGCGGCTGCGCTCGTAGAGCCGGGCGTTGGTGAGGGCGATCGCCGCGTGCTGGGCGAGGAGGGAGAGGAGTTCCTGGTCCTCGTCCGTGAAGCCGTGCGGGCCGCGCTTGTTCGCGAGGAAGAGGGCGCCGAGGGTCTCCTCCCCGTCCCGGACGGGCATGCCGAGGAAGTCGGACATCTCGGGGTGGGCGGCGGGCCAGCCCTCGAAGCGGGGGTCCTCGCGTACGTCGGCCAGGCGCTCGGGGCCGCCCTCGTGGAGCATCGCGGCGAGGATGCCGTGCTGGCGGGGCAGCGGGCCGATGCGGCGCCACTGCTCCGCGCTGATGCCGTCGACGACGAACTGGGCGAAGCCGCCGTGGTCGTCCGGGACGCCCAGGGCCGCGTACTCGGCGTCGAGGAGCTCGCGGGCCGACACGACGATCGTGCGCAGGACGTCGCGGACCTCCAGGCGGCGGCTCATGGCGAGCAGCGCGGTGCTCACGGCTGCCAGGCCGCTGCGGGGTCCGCCGGGCAGGGGGCTACCGGTCATGGGCACACCGTACCCGCGGCCGTGACCTGCGGGATCGGGCGGTGGATGTAGGTCCAACGGACCCGTGCGGGTGGGGCTCGCGGCCGACGCGGCGGCGGGTGGTCCCTTCCTAGGTTGGGGGCATCTGCTGATCGGAACGGGAACGAGGGGTGCTGTCATGTCGGTGGCGATCGTGACGGGGGCGTCCAGGGGGCTCGGCCGGGCGCTGGCCGGGGAGCTGGCGGCGCGCGGCTGGGACCTGGTGCTGGGTGCGCGGGGCGAGGGGGCGCTGAAGGAGGCCGCCGGCGGGCTGGAGCGGGCCTCGGGGGTGCGGGTGGTGGCCGTGGCCGGGGACGTGTCCTCGCGGGCCCACCGGGCGGCGCTGGTGGCCGCGGCGCGGGAGCTGGGCGGGCTGGACCTGCTGGTGAACAACGCCGGGGTGCTGGGGGCGGAGCCGTTGGTGCCGCTGGAGCTCCATCCGCTGGACGGGCTGCGCGAGGCGTTCGAGGTCAATGTGGTGGGGCCGCTGGGGCTGGTCCAGGAGGCGCTGCCGCTGTTGCGGGCCTCGGAGGCCGGGGCGGTGCTGAACATCAGCTCGGACGCGGCGGTGGTGGCGTACGCGACGTGGGGGGCGTACGGGGCGACCAAGGCGGCGGGGGACCTGATGTCGGCCGTCCTGGCGGTGGAGGAGCCGGGGCTGCGGGTGTGGTGGGCGGATCCGGGCTCGATGCGGACGCGGATGATGGCGGCGGCCGAGCCCGGGGAGGACCTGACGGGCCTGCCGGCGCCGGAGGAGGTGGCCCCGGCGCTGCTGCGGCTCGTGGAGGGGGCGCTGCCGAGCGGGCGGTACACGGCGCAGGGACTGGCGGGCGAGGGGCAGGCGGCCGAGGGGCGGGCGGGCGAGGGGCAGGCGGAGGAGCCGGCGGGCGAGGGCCCGGCCGCGGGGGCGGTCCGGGAGACGGGATCGGGGGCCGGGCGGTGAGCGGGCGGCGGGCACTGCGGGAAGCAGTCCCCTATATAGGGGACAGAATTCACATACCGGACATTCCACCGGAGCTGCTGGCCCGGGTCCCCGCCGAGCAGCGCGGGCCGGGGCTGGGGCGGGACGCGGTGCGGCTGCTGGTGTCCCGGGGCAGTGCGGAGGTGTCGCTGCGCGCCTTCCGGGACCTTCCGGAGCTGCTGCGGGCCGGGGACGTGCTGGTGGTGAACACATCGGCCACGCTGGCGGCGGCCGTGGACGCCCGGCTGGGCGGCGAGGACCTGGTGGTGCACTTCTCGACCCGGGGCGACGGGGGCCGCTGGGCGGTGGAGCTGCGCGGCCCGGCCGGCCGGGGGACGACCCGGCCGCGCGCCGGGGGGCCGGCCGGGGCGGTGGTGGAGCTGCCGGACGGGGGCCGTCTCGTCCTGGAGGAGCCCGTGGCGCCGGGCGCCCACCGGCTGTGGTGGGCGCGGCCGCTTCCCGCGCCGTACGGGGTTCCGGCGCTGCTGCGGGCGCACGGGCGGCCGATCCGGTACGCGTACACGGAGCGGGACCAGCCGCTGTCGGCCTACCAGACGGTGTTCGCCGTACCGGCGGCCGACGGCTCGGGCTCGGCGGAGATGCCGAGCGCGGGCCGGCCGTTCACGGCGGAGCTGGTGGCGCGGCTGGTGAGCCGCGGGGTGCAGTTCGCGCCGCTGACCCTGCACACCGGGGTGTCCTCACCGGAGGCGCACGAGCCGCCGTACGCGGAGCGGTACGAGGTGTCCCCGACGACGGCGGGGCTGGTGAACGCGGCGCGGGCCGCCGGGGGCCGGGTGATCGCGGTGGGGACCACGGCGGTGCGGGCCCTGGAGTCGGCCGCGGACGCTCAGGGGCTGGTGCGCCCGGCCGGCGGGTGGACCGATCTGGTGGTGACGCCGGAGCGCGGGGTGCGGGTGGTGGACGGTCTGCTGACCGGACTGCACGAGCCCGAGGCGTCCCATCTGCTGATGCTGGAGGCGGTCGCGGGGCGGGCCGCCGTACGGCTCGGGTATGCCGAGGCGGTGGCCCGTCTCTGCCTCTGGCACGAATTCGGGGATGTCCATCTGCTACTCAAGGATGAGAACCGTCACTGATCGCATTGCGGCAGCAACGCATGGTGAAACCGTTACGTGCCCGATGTGAGCCCGGGCATAGGACCCACGTCACTTACGAAGCTCCCTAGTGGACGGGTAAAGGTCCTGTCAGCACCCTCGTACCTTGCGCCGAGGCCCGAAATCGGGCCTCGGCGCCCGTGCGTGATCCACTAAGCAGCTTCGTACGTCACACCTTTGCCACAGGTTTTTGCCACCGCTAAGAATTGCCCTCGTCGCACAGCGCCGCTGATCCCAGATCCCCGCGGCGCGTTCCTGCGGCTCCCGCTATTCGAAGAGGTTGCCCCGCCATGTCTGCTTCCCGCACCCCCGGTCACAGTCGTCTGACGAAGGCACACAAGCTGTCCATTGCCGGCGTCACCACCCTGAGTGCCGCCGCGCTCGCCTTCTCCCTCGTTCCGGCCGGCGCCGTGGAGGCCGAGACCGTCAACGCCGCCCCCGTCGCCTGGACCAAGGTCGTCGACGGCGTGCAGACGAAGGCCCTGCAGCAGCACCTCTCCGTTCAGCAGGTCGTCGCGGACAAGAACGCGAAGGACGCCGCCAAGGCCAAGGCCGAGGCCGCCGCGAAGAAGGAGCGCGAGAAGAAGGAGGCCGCCAGCCGGTCTGCCGCCCGCACCCCGGTCTTCGCGAACAACCTGGACGGCTGGATCAAGGAAGCCCTCTTCATCATGAAGAAGGAGGGCATTCCGGGCACCTACGCCGGAATCCACAAGAACATCATGCGTGAGTCCAGCGGCAACCCGATGGCGATCAACAACTGGGACATCAACGCCCAGAACGGCATCCCCAGCAAGGGTCTGCTCCAGGTCATCCTCCCGACCTTCAAGGCGTACCACGTCAAGGGCACCAAGTTCGACCAGTACGACCCGGTCGCCAACATCGTCGCCGCCTGCAACTACGCGGCCGACCGCTACGGCTCGATGGACAACGTCAACAGCGCCTACTAAGGCCGGCGGCGTACCCCGAGCTCAGCCCCCATGCGCCTCAGGGCGGCACCCGGACTTTCCGGGTGCCGCCCTGAGGCGTTTCGTGCGTACGGTCCCTGCCGCTGGCTGCGCGTTACCTGCCCGCGCGCATGACCTCGGGCTCGTGGCGGCGCAGCAGGCGCTGCACCAAGAAGCCGCAGGCGATGCCGATGAGCAGCAGGACGGTGATGTTCAGGCTCCACTGGCCGACCGTGGCGTCCCAGAGCGGGTCGGTGTTGGTCGGGTTGTCACGGTCCCACGGTGGCATGAGCGTGCCGAGGTTCAGCGTGGTGCCGGCGGCGGCGACGGCCCAGCGGGACGGCATCAGCCAGGCGAACTGTTCCAGGCCCGGGGAGTCGTAGACCTGGAAGAGGATGCCGGTGAAGACGACCTGGACGATCGCAAACATGACCAGCAGCGGCATGGTCTTCTCGGCGGTCTTCACCAGTGAGGAGATCACCAGGCCGAACATCATCGAGGTGAAGCCGAGCGCGATGACCGACAGGCACAGCTCGACGGCCGGCGGCATCAGCAGGCCCTCGGCGGGCAGGTCGCGCGGGAAGAAGCCGATCGCGCAGATGACGACGCCCTGGATGGCCGTGATGACGCCGAGGACGATCACCTTCGACATGAGGTAGGCGGACCGGGACAGGCCGGTCGCGCGCTCCCGCTCGTAGATGACGCGTTCCTTGATCAGCTCACGGACCGAGTTGGCGGCGCCCGAGAAGCACATGCCGACCGCGAGGATCAGCATGATCGTGCCGGCGTCGCCGTTGAACTGGGACGGCGGCTTCGGCGGGGCCAGGCCGAAAGTCGCGGGGATGACCGTGGAGACCACGCCGAGGACCGCGGGCAGGATCAGCATCAGGCCGATGAAGCCCTTGTCGGAGGCGATCACCGAGACGTAGCGGCGGATCAGCGTCCACAGCTGCGAGCCCCAGCCCTGGGGCTTGGGCGGCATCATCTGCTGCGGCGACGGCATCGCGACGGACTGCGGGGCGACGGCGTCGATGTCGGCGGCGTACAGCTGGTAGTGCTGGGAGCCCTTCCAGCGGCCGGCCCAGTCGTAGTCGCGGTAGTTCTCGAAGGCCGAGAAGACGTCCGCCCACGTGGTGTAGCCGAAGAAGTTCAGCGCCTCGTCCGGCGGGCCGAAGTACGCGACCGAACCGCCCGGGGCCATGACCAGCAGCTTGTCGCAGATGGCCAGCTCGGCGACCGAGTGGGTGACGACGAGGACCGTGCGGCCGTCGTCGGCGAGGCCGCGCAGCAGCTGCATGACGTCGCGGTCCATGCCCGGGTCGAGGCCGGAGGTGGGCTCGTCCAGGAAGATCAGCGAGGGCTTGGTGAGCAGCTCCAGGGCCACGGAGACGCGCTTGCGCTGACCACCCGAGAGCGCGGTGATCTTCTTGTCCTTGTGGATGTCGAGCTTGAGCTCGCGCAGCACCTCGTTGATGCGGGCGGCGCGCTCGGACTCGGCGGTGTCGCCGGGGAAGCGGAGCTTGGCCGCGTACTTCAGCGCGGTGCTGACCCTCAGCTCCTTGTGCAGGATGTCGTCCTGCGGGACCAGGCCGATGCGCTGGCGGAGCTCCGCGAACTGCTTGTACAGGTTGCGGTTGTCGTAGAGGACGTCGCCCTGGTCGGCGGGCCGGTAGCCGGTCAGCGCCTTGAGCAGGGTGGACTTGCCGGAGCCGGACGGGCCGATGACGCCGATCAGCGACTTCTCCGGGACGCCGAAGGTGACGTCCTTCAGGATCTGCTTCCCGCCGTCGACCGTGACGGTGAGGTGGCGGGCCGAGAAGGAGACCTCGCCGGTGTCGACGAACTCCTCGAGGCGGTCGCCGACGATCCGGAACGTCGAGTGGCCGACGCCGACGATGTCGTTCGGGCCGAGCAGCGCGGTGCCCGACTTGGGCAGCGGCTGACCGTTGACGTAGGTGCCGTTGTGGCTGCCGAGGTCGTGGATCTCGAAGCGGCCGCCCGGCATCGAGCGGAACTCGGCGTGGTGGCGGGAGACCTGGAGGTCGGAGACCACCAGTTCGTTCTCCAGCGCACGGCCGATCCGCATGACGTGACCCAGCGAGAGCTGGTGGAACGTCGTCGGGCTGCGGTCGCCGTAGACGGGCGCCGCGCCCTGCGCGGGGCGGGGTGCGGCGCCGCCCTGCTGGTGCGGGAAGTGGGCCTGCTGCGCGTGGTTCTGCTGCTGCTCCCAGGCCTGCTGCTGGGGCTGCTGCTGCGGGGCCTGGTAGGCCGGGGCCTGCGGCTGGGCGTACGCCTGCGCCGGGGCCTGCTGGGCCACGGCCGGCTGCGGCGCGGCGGCGGCGCTCAGGTTCAGTCGCGGCCCGTCGGTCGCGTTGCCCAGGTGGACCGGCGTGCCGGGCACGAGCTGGGTCTGCTGGACCCGGGCGCCGTGCACGTAGGTGCCGTTGGTGCTGCCGTGGTCCTCGATGCCCCAACCCTGGCCGTTCCAGGTGATGGTGGCATGCCGCCACGACACGCGGGCGTCGTCGATCACCACGTCTCCCTGGGGATCGCGCCCCAGCGAGTACGACCTGGACGGATCGAGCGTCCAGGTCCTTCCATTCAATTCCAGTACGAGTTCCGGCACTCCAGCCCCACTTAAGTCCCCCGAGAATCCCCCATGACGTCAGGGAGTCTAGGGATGGCGAACATCCTGGGGAACTATTTCAGGCCCGCAGCCGTATGTGGAATCCGGGCCTTGCCGGGGCGTCTACGACTGCCCGTTGACGGGGTCGAAAGTCACCCGGAGAGTGAGATACGGGACTTCTCGCCCGGTGGTCCCGTCGCGTACCGCTCGGTCGGCTTCGGGGGTTCACGCATGCGCCGCATTCGTTGGGGAGACGTGCTGCTGTCCGCCGTCGCCGCCGTGGGCTGGTCCCTCATCGTGATGGCGGCGGTGGCCGCGTCGGGGCTGCACCTGCTGGGCGCCGACGCGGCCGGGGGCTCGCTCGGGGCGATGGCGGCGGCCGTGGTGGTCCTCGCCGTGGGCGGAACCGTGACCCCCTCGGGTGACGTCTCGGCCTTCGGGGTCACCGGGGCGGGTGCCCAAACCTCTCTGGACGTCATGCCCTTGGGGGTGTCGCTGGCCGGGGCGCTGGTCCTGGCATGGGTGTTCCTGCGCTCGCTCCGGGCCGGGGCGGGCCCAGGTGAGACGGCAGCCAGGGTCGCGGCGCTCACGGCGCTGCTCGTCGCGACGGCGGGCGGGCTGGCGTGGGCCGGGCACGACGTGGTCACCCTCGACGGGACGGCGGCGCTGCCGAAGACGCCGGCGAAGGTCGAGATCCCCGGGATCGGGGACATCGGGATCGGGGACATCGGGATCGGGGACATCGGCGGGCTGCTCCCGGACCGCATCGGGGACCTGATCGAGACGCAGACCCGGGTGGGTTTCTCGGTGGAGCTCGGGCCGAGTCTGGCGGGCGCGGGGGTGTGGGTGCTCGCGGTGCTGGCGGTGGCGCTGCTCGTCTCGCGGCGCGGGCCGGCGGTGCTCGCCCGGTTCCGTCCGGCCGCCTCGGCGGTGGTGGCGATGCTGCTGGTCGCGGTGGCGGCCGGGCTGGCCTCGGCGGTGTGGGCGGCGCTCGGCGAAGCGGCCGCGGAGCCGGGGCAGGGCCGGCGGGTGCTGGGGGCCGCGCTGCTGGGCGCGCCGAACGGGAGCTGGCTGGGGGTGCTGCTGGGGCTGTTCGTGCCGGTGCACGGGCAGGTCACGGGTGCGCCGGCCCGGCTGCTGCCCCATCCGATGGACGATCTGCTGGCGGTCTCCGCGCGGGAGCCGGTGACGGTGGCCCGCCTGGCGGAGTACGACGAGCGGGTCTGGCTGCTGGTCGCGGGGGCGGCCCTGCTGCTGCTCTACGCGGGCGTGCTGGCGGCCGTACGGACTCCCGGGCGCGGGATCCCGGGATGCGCGGCGCGGATGTCGGCCGTGACCGGGGTGACGCTGGCGGTGCTGGCGTGGCTGACGGGGCTCTCCGCGGATGCCTCGCTGGCGGTGCTGGGCGTGGACGCGGTGGACGCGGGGGTGGAGCTGCGGGGGGACGTCGTGTACGCGCTGTTGCTGGGGGCGGTCTGGGGTGCGGTGGCGGGTGGGGTGGGGGCGGGGGTGGCGCGGGGGCGGCGTGCGGCTGTTGTGCCGGGGGCGGTGGGGGTGGGGTGGCCGGTGCCGGAGTCTGGTGCGCCGCCCGTTCCGTACGGTCGTCCGCCCGGCGGGGGTGATGGCCGGTATCCGCCCCCTGGAGGGACCGGGCGGGGTTCCGGGCCGTACGGCGGGGCGTCGTCGCCGTCGCAGCCGCCGTCGCAGCCGCCGTCGCCGTCGCACCAGGAGCCGCATGTCTCCTGGGACGTGACGGTGACCGGCATCCCGCCGCGGCCTCCGGGGCCCCCGAAGCCGGGTCGGCGCCCGCCCTTCACGCCGCCTCCGCCGCCGGGGGGTCCGCCGCCTCCGCCGAAGCCGTCGGCTCCGCCGCGGTGACGGTGGGCGCGGGGGCCGCTGCGCGGAGCTCTCCCCGCCCCGCCCTTCCTCCGTTCCCCGGGCGCTGCCCGGACCCGCGCCTCAAACGCCGGCGAGGCTCAAAGATCGGGGCTCCGCCCCGGACCCCGCTCCTCAAACGCCGGAGGGGCTGGATGGGCGGGGCTGGATGGGCGGGGCTCGGCCATCGGCCCCGCGCTTCAAGCGCCGGCGGGGCTGGAAAGCCGGGCTCGGGCATGGACCCCGTGCCTGGAGCGCCCGCGGGGCTGGATGTGGCGCGGCGGGGCGTTCAGGGAATGGGATGGGGGTCCTGTGCCGGGAGTCGGGAAGATACGGTGAGGGCACCATGAGCGCATCGCAGACCTCCGACGTCCCCACCCTCCTCGTCAAGATCTTCGGCAAGGACCGTCCCGGGATCACCGCCGGGCTGTTCGACACCCTCGCCGCCTACTCCGTCGACGTCGTCGACATCGAGCAGGTCGTCACCCGTGGTCGCATCGTCCTGTGCGCCCTCGTCACCAAGCCCGCCGGCGGCGCCGAGGGCGACCTGCGGGCCACCGTCCACAGCTGGGCCGAGTCCCTCAAGATGCAGGCCGAGATCCTCTCCGGCACCGGTGACAACCGGCCGCGCGGCAGCGGCCGCTCCCACGTCACCGTGCTCGGGCATCCGCTCACCGCCGAGTCCACCGCGGCCATCGCCGCCAAGATCACCTCGGTCGGCGGCAACATCGACCGTATCTTCCGGCTCGCGAAGTACCCGGTGACGGCGGTGGAGTTCGCCGTCTCGGGTGTCGAGACCGAGCCGCTGCGCACCGCGCTGGCCACCGCTTCCGCCCACATCGGCGTGGACGTGGCGGTGGTCTCGGCCGGACTGCACCGCCGGGCCCAGCGCCTGGTCGTCATGGACGTGGACTCCACCCTCATCCAGGACGAGGTCATCGAGCTCTTCGCCGCCCACGCCGGGTGCGAGGCCGAGGTCGCGGAGGTCACCGAGCGGGCCATGCGCGGTGAACTGGACTTCGAGCAGTCGCTGCACGCCCGGGTGGCGCTGCTGGCCGGGCTGGACGCCTCCGTCGTGGACAAGGTCCGTGCCGAGGTGCAGCTGACCCCGGGCGCCCGGACCCTGATCCGCACGCTCAAGCGGCTCGGCTACCAGGTGGGCGTGGTCTCCGGCGGCTTCACCCAGGTGACGGACGATCTGCGGGAGCGGCTGGGGCTGGACTTCGCCTCCGCCAACACCCTGGAGATCGTCGACGGGAAGCTGACGGGCAAGGTCACCGGCGAGATCGTGGACCGGGCGGGCAAGGCCCGGCTGCTGCGCCGCTTCGCCGCCGAGGCCGGGGTGCCGCTGGCCCAGACGGTGGCCATCGGTGACGGCGCCAACGACCTGGACATGCTGAACGCGGCCGGGCTGGGCGTGGCCTTCAACGCCAAGCCGGTGGTCCGCGAGGCCGCGCACACGGCGGTGAACGTGCCCTTCCTGGACGCGGTGCTGTATCTGCTCGGGATCACCCGCGAGGAGGTCGAGGCCGCCGACCTGGCCTGACTCCCCCGACGCTCAGACGAAGCACCACATGAAAGGGCCCCGGCGGCCGGTGCGGCTGCCGGGGCCCGTTCGTGCGTCGTGGCGCAGGTCGGTGCAGGTCGGTGCAGGTCGGTGCAGGTCAGTGGTCCTTGGGGGTCCAGAAGTCGAGCAGAGTGCCCACGCCGGGCTCCACGGACTTCCACGAACCGGTGAAGGAGACGACGGCGAGCGCCCCGGTCGGGAACCCCGTACGGGTCATGTGCTCGAGGGTGTCGCCCTCCGCGCGCCCGGAGAGGGCGTCGGCGAGGGCGTGCATGCCGGGGTTGTGGCCGATGACGAGGAGGTCGGAGACCTCGTCGGAGACCTCGTTCAGCAGGGCGATGAGCTCGCCCGGCGAGGCGTCGTAGACCCTCTCCTCGTAGTGGGTCTTCGGCCGGTGCGGCATCTCCTGGACGGCGAGCTTCCAGGTCTCGCGGGTGCGGGCTGCGGTGGAGCAGAGGGCCAGGTCGAAGGCGATGCCGGTTTCGGCGAGCTTCAGACCGACGGCCGGCGCGTCCTTGCGGCCTCGTTCCGCCAGCGGGCGGTCGTGGTCGGACACATCAGGCCAGTCGGCCTTGGCGTGCCGGAGGAGGGCGATCCTGCGGGGTGTGTCGGCGCTCATGACTCCCAGCTTCGCATGAAACGGGCCATGGGGCTGAGGGGTGTTGGGGGGCTCACCCCGGGGGGTGAGGGGCGCGCGGGAGGTCAGCCGACGGCTCGCAGGAGCGCTTCGGTGACCTGGACGAGGCCCGAGACCTCGCCGGTGGCCGCGTGGGCCTCGGCGGAGCCGGCGAGGAGCAGCATCAGGAGCCCGAAGGCCAGGGCGGGCAGGGCCAGCGCCCACCAGTGCAGGCGGGTGCTCGCGCCGGTGACGGCGCGTGCCCGGGGGCGGGACGGGAGGGACCTGGTGTGCATGGGGGCCGACATGGCCGCCTCCGTGGGTGTGGACCGGACTGGCTCGCTGTCAACGAATCTATGGATCCGGTGCAGCGGTTCCCATCCGGGGCACACCCCAGTTCACCCTGAGCCTGACCCCCTAGGGGGTGGTGGGGTTACCCCCACCCTCACGGCGAGGCGATCGTCGCGATCACGGAGATGATCACGGTGATGCCGAGGATGGCACCGAGGACGAGGCCGAGCTTCTTGCGGCCGTCCTGCGGGTTCGGTTCGAGTACGGGTGACATGCCGGTCAGTCTCGCATGCCGCATTCGTCCTCGATCGTGCGGTCCCGGCCGGCCAGGATGCCGAGCGCGATCTGCGGCACGAGCAGGCCGGCCATCAGGGCGAGCGGCAGGTCCCAGCCTCCCCCAGCTACCGCTGGGAGGTGCCCCCGGCTGTGCTGGTAGAGCGTGCCGATGACGAGGGGGCCGGGGATGGAGAGCAGGTAGCCAGTGCTCTGGGCGAAGGCGGAGAGCTTGACGACGCCGGCCGGGGACTTGGCGCGCAGCCCGATGAGGGTGATGACCAGCGGGAAGGCGCAATTGGAGACGCCGAGCAGGAGCGCCCAGGCCCAGGCTCCGGCGGCGGGTGCGAAGTAGAGCCCGAGGTAGCCGGTGAGGCCGAAGACGCCGAGGGCGGCGGCGATGGCTCCCTGGTTCTTCATGCGGGCGGCCAGGCCCGGGATGACGAAGGCGAGCGGGACGCCCATGACCATGGTGACGGCGAGGAGCACGCCGGCGGTGGAGGCGGACACTCCGGCGTCGCGGAAGATCTGCGGGAGCCAGCCCATGGTGATGTACGCGCCCGTGGCCTGGAGGCCGAAGTAGCAGGCCAGGGCCCAGGCGGTGCGGCTGCGGGCGACCCGCGGGCCCGTGTCGGCGCGTACGGCGGGGCCCGTTCCTGCCGCGGCGGCGGCGGCCCTGGCCCGCTCGGCGCGCCGGGAGGTGCGGGCGATGGGCAGCCAGGGCAGTACGGCGACCACGGCGAGGCCGGCCCAGACCAGCAGGCCGGTGCGCCAGCTGCCGCCGAGGGCGCCGGTCAGCGGGACGGTCGCGGCGGCGGCGAGCGAGGTTCCGGCGGCCAGGGCCATGGAGTACAGGCCGGTCATGGTGCCGACCCGGTCCGGGAAGTAGCGCTTGACGATCACCGGGAGCAGGACGTTGGTGAGGGCTATGCCGGCCAGGGACAGGGCACTGGCGGCGAGGAAGCCGGCCGCGCCGGCCGCGAAGGGGCGGATCAGCAGGCCGGTGGCGACGGCGGCCATGCCGGCGCAGACGACGGCGGCCGGGCCGAAGCGGCGGGAGAGCCGGGGCGCGGTGACGCCGAAGACGGCGAAGCAGAGGGCGGGGACCGAGGTGATCAGTCCGGCGACGGTGCCGCTCATGCCGAGACCCGTGCGGGTCTCCTCGAAGAGGGCGCCGAGGCTGGTGATGGCGGGCCGCAGGTTCAGGGCGGCCAGCACGATTCCGACGATGAGCACCGGACCGAGCCAGGAGGGCTGCTCGGGCGTGTGCGGGGTGGCGGCCGTGGTGCGGTCCGCGGAGGCCCCGGCCGCGCCGGTGGCCTGCCGCGAGGACGTGTGGCCCCCGGCGGGCCGGTCGAGCGTCTGGATCTCTTCGTCGGACATTCGGCCATCATAGAATCATGGGATGATTGGCTGTCCAGTCGCGTGCAACATAATCGCAGTCACCGTCACAGTCACCGTCGAGAGGGACCCATGCCGCTGACCTCGCCCCGGCGCTCCGCACTCGTCGATCAGGTGATCGCCCAGCTGCGGAACCAGATCACCTCCGGCGAGTGGCCGGTCGGCGCCCGCATCCCGACCGAGCCGGAGCTCGTCGAACTGCTCGGCGTCGCCCGCAACACCGTCCGCGAGGCCGTGCGGGCGCTGGCGCACAACGGCCTGCTCGACATCCGGCAGGGCTCGGGCACCTACGTCATCGCGACCAGCGAGCTGGCGGGCGTCATGCACCGGCGCTTCGCCGGGGCCGAGCCTCGGCACATCGCCGAGCTGCGGTCGACGCTGGAGTCCTCGGCGGCCCGGCTGGCTGCGGAGCGGCGGACCGAGCGGGACCTCGTGCAGCTGGACGCCCTGCTGGCGCGCCGCGAGGAGGCGTGGGCGGGCGGGGACGCGGAGGTCTTCGTGGCGGCGGACGTGAGCCTGCACATGGCGGTGGTGACGGCCTCGCACAACGACGTGCTGATCGAGCTGTACGCGGACCTCGGCGAGCTGGTGGCCGACTGGCTGCGGGCGGACGTGGGCACCGAGCTCGATCCCGGAGCCCATCTGGACCACGCCCGGCTGATCGAGGCGATCCGGCGGGGTGACGGGGACGCGGCGGCCTCGGAGGCGGCGGGCTACCCGTTCACCTGCCTCGGCGAGAGCGCCGAGGGGAATCCGCTCACGGCCGCTGGTGGCTGACCCACGCCGAGCGGACTTCCTTCCAGCAGCGGCCGGTGAGCTCGGCCCGGCCGGCCGGGCCGACGGCCACGGCGACGCCGTCGCCGTCCACGTCCCACCAGCGGTCACACTCGACGTGCAGCCGTACGAGGTCGGTCTCCGGGTAGGCGTTGTGGCAGTGCGCCGTCACCTGCGAGCCCTCGATCGCCGTGTCGCAGTCGGCTCCGAAGAGTTCCCGGGCGGAGGGCAGCGAGGGCTGCGCGGGGGGCTCCACCGGGATCTCGGCGAGCTCCACGACAGCCGGGGCCACCGCCTCGGGGCCGGGCGCCGACTCGTCTCCCCCGGGCTGCGCGGCCGCTCCGGGGATCAGGAGTCCGGTCAGGACCACTGAGGTGACCAGTATCGAGACCGCTCGGCTCGGCTTCGCTCGCACTCCTACCTCCTCCCCGCAGGAGCCGGGAAGATCCCGACGTGGCCAGTTTGCAGGCATCTGTCCTGGTTTTCGACTCGGGAAGATTCGCTCAGCCGGTGAACATGCGATCGAGCGCGCGACCGCAGGGCCCGCCCCGGCCTGCTCCGGGCTCCGCCCCGCCGGGCGCCGTACCCCGCCCCGGCCCGTGCCGGGCCCCGCCCGCACCGGGTCCCGGCCGGTCCGGCCCGCGCCAACGGCGGCGGCCGCGCCTCCCGGAGGGGGAAGCGCGGCCGCCGTCGTACGGACGCAGGGGATCTGACCGGAGGTCAGGCACCCATCGCGTGCAGGCCGCCGTCCACGTGGACGATCTCGCCGGTGGTCTTCGGGAACCAGTCCGACAGCAGGGCGACGACGCCCTTGCCGGTCGGCTCCGGGTCGCTCATGTCCCACTCCAGCATGGAGCGGGTGTTCCAGACCTCGGCCAGCTCGCCGAAGCCGGGGATGGACTTCGCGGCCATCGAGCCGATCGGACCGGCCGAGACCAGGTTGCAGCGGATGTTCTCCTTGCCCAGGTCACGGGCGAGGTAGCGGCTGGTGGCCTCCAGCGCGGCCTTGGCCGGGCCCATCCAGTCGTACTGGGGCCAGGCGAACTGCGCGTCGAAGGTGAGGCCGACGATGGCCGCGCCCTCCGCCGGGAAGAGCGGCTTGCAGGCCATGGCCAGCGACTTCAGCGAGAACGCCGAGACGTGCATGGCGGTGGCGACCGACTCGAACGGCGTGTTCAGGAAGTTGCCGCCGAGGGCGTCCTGCGGGGCGAAGCCGATGGAGTGCACGACGCCGTCGAGGCCGCCGAGCTCGTCGCGGACGAGGCCTTCCAGGCGGGCCAGGTGCTCGTCGTTGGTGACGTCGAGCTCGATCACCTTGACCGGCTTGGGCAGCTTCTTGGCGATGCGCTCGGTCAGCGACGGGCGCGGCCATGCGGTGAGGATGACCTCGGCGCCCTGCTCCTGGGCCAGCCGGGCCGTGTGGAAGGCGATGGAGGACTCCATCAGCACACCCGTGATGAGGATGCGCTTGCCCTCGAGAATTCCGCTCATGGTGATCAGTGACCCATGCCCAATCCGCCGTCAACGGGAATGACGGCTCCGGTGATGTACGCGGCGTCGTCGGACGCCAGGAAGCTCACGGCTGCCGCGATCTCCTCGGGCTGCGCGTAACGGCCGAGCGGCACCTGGCCCACGATGCCCGCGCGCTGCTCGTCGGTGAGCACCTTCGTCATGTCGGTGTCCACGAAACCGGGGGCGACGACGTTGAAGGTGATGTTGCGGGAGCCCAGCTCACGGGCGAGCGAGCGGGCGAAGCCGACCAGCGCGGCCTTGGAGGCGGCGTAGTTCGCCTGGCCCGCCGAGCCGAGCAGTCCGACGACCGAGGAGATCAGGACCACGCGGCCCTTCTTGGCACGCAGCATGCCACGGTTCGCGCGCTTGACCACCCGGAAGGTGCCGGTGAGGTTGGTGTCGACGACCGAGGCAAAGTCCTCCTCGGACATCCGCATCAGCAGCGTGTCCTTGGTGATGCCGGCGTTGGCCACCAGCACCTCGACGGCGCCGTGCGTGTCCTCGATCTGCTTGTAGGCCTGCTCCACCTGCTCGGAGTCGGTGATGTCGCACCGCACCGCCAGGACACCGAGCGAGGTGAGCGCCTCCGGCGGCTCACCCGACCGGTACGTGATCGCGACCTTGTCGCCGGCCTGCGCGAAGGCTCGGGCGATGGCGAGGCCGATGCCCCGGTTTCCTCCGGTGACGAGAACCGAGCGGCTCAACGGATCACCCTTTCGCTAGCGGTCTGAATACCAAAAACCTATAGGTCACATCCCTCGTACGGAGAATCGACCCCCGACAGGGCCTCGCGACAGGCTCTGTCGAGTCCCTACAGAAAGATGTAGGCACAAGCGCCCTGATCGCGACATGATCGGAGCGACCGTCCCCGACCCCGGGAGGACTTCCGTGCCCCATTCCATCGACGCGGCCTTCACCGCGCTGCCCTTGCGGGCGCTCGCCGACGCGGCGCTCGCCCGGGCCCGCGCGCTGGGCGCCGACCATGCCGACTTCCGGCTGGAGCGCGTCCGCAGCGCCTCCTGGCGCCTGCGGGACGCCAAGCCCTCCGGCGGGTCCGACACCACCGACCTCGGCTTCGCCGTCCGGGTGGTGCACGGGGGCAGTTGGGGATTCGCCTCCGGCGTGGACCTGACCATGGACGGCGCCGCCAAGGTGGCCTCGCAGGCCGTGGCCATGGCGAAGCTCTCCGCCCAGGTGATCAAGGCCGCGGGCTCGGACGAGCGGGTGGAGCTCGCCGACGAGCCGGTGCACGCCGAGCGGACCTGGATCTCCGCCTACGACGTGAACCCGTTCGAGGTGCCGGACGCGGAGAAGGCGGCGCTGCTCGCCGACTGGAGCGCGCGCCTGCTGGCGGCCGACGGGGTCGCGCACGTGGACGCCTCGCTGCTCGCCGTGCAGGAGAACAAGTTCTACGCCGACACCGCGGGCACCTCGACCACGCAGCAGCGGGTGCGGATCCACCCGCAGCTCACGGCGGTCGCGGTCGACGCCTCCACCGGCGAGTTCGACTCGATGCGCACCATCGCCCCGCCCGCCGGCCGCGGCTGGGAGTACCTGACGGGCACCGGCTGGGACTGGAACGCCGAGCTGGAGCAGATCCCCGGCCTGCTCGCCGAGAAGATGCGGGCGCCGAGCGTGCAGGCCGGTCGCTACGACCTGGTCGTGGACCCGTCCAACCTGTGGCTCACCATCCACGAGTCCATCGGCCACGCCACCGAGCTCGACCGGGCGCTGGGCTACGAGGCGGCGTACGCGGGGACCTCCTTCGCCACCTTCGACCAGCTGGGCAAGCTCAAGTACGGCTCCCCGATCATGAACGTGACGGGTGACCGCACCGCCGAGCACGGACTGGCCACCGTCGGCTTCGACGACGAGGGCGTCGAGGGGCAGAGCTGGGACCTCGTCAAGGACGGAACGCTGGTCGGCTACCAGCTGGACCGGCGGATCGCGAAGCTGACCGGCCTCGGGCGCTCCAACGGCTGCGCCTACGCCGACTCCCCCGGGCACGTGCCCGTCCAGCGGATGGCGAACGTCTCGCTCCAGCCGGATCCGGGCGGGCTGTCGACCGAGGACCTGATCGGCGGGGTGGAGCGCGGGATCTACGTGGTCGGCGACCGCTCCTGGTCGATCGACATGCAGCGCTACAACTTCCAGTTCACCGGGCAGCGCTTCTTCCGGATCGAGAACGGCAGGCTGGCCGGGCAGCTGCGCGACGTCGCGTACCAGGCCACCACCACCGAGTTCTGGGGCTCGATGGAGAAGGTCGGCGGTCCGCAGACCTACGTCCTGGGCGGCGCCTTCAACTGCGGCAAGGCCCAGCCGGGCCAGGTCGCGGCGGTCTCGCACGGCTGCCCGTCCGCGCTGTTCCGCGACGTGAACATCTTGAACACCACGCAGGAGGCCGGCCGATGAGCACGCTTTCGAACGGACGCACCAAGCCGCACGAGATCGTCGAGCGGGCGCTGGAGCTGTCGACCGCCGACGGCTGCGTCGTCATCGCCGACGAGGAGTCCACCGCCAATCTGCGCTGGGCGGGCAACGCGCTCACCACCAACGGCGTCACCCGCGGCCGGACCCTCACGGTCATCGCCACGGTCGACGGCAAGCAGGGCACGGCCTCGGGGGTCGTGTCGCGCTCGGCCGTCACCGCGGCCGACCTGGAGCCGCTGGTCCGGGCCGCCGAGGCCGCCGCCCGCGGGGCGGGCCCCGCCGAGGACGCCCAGCCGCTGGTCACCGGGACCCCTGCCTCGCCGGACTTCACCGACGCCCCGGCCGAGACCACCTCGGCGGTGTTCGCGGACTTCGCCCCGGCGCTCGGCGAGGCCTTCGCCCGGGCCCGCGAGGGCGGCCGGGAGCTGTACGGCTTCGCCAACCACGAGCTGGTCTCCACGTACGTCGGCACCTCGACGGGCCTGCGGCTGCGCCACGACCAGCCCATGGGCACCCTGGAGCTCAACGCCAAGTCCCCCGACCGCCAGCGCTCGGCCTGGGCCGGCCGCTCCACCCGGGACTTCAAGGACGTGGACCCGACCGTCCTGGACGCGGAGCTCGCCGTGCGCCTCGGCTGGGCGGAACGGAAGATCGACCTGCCCGCCGGGCGGTACGAGACCCTGCTCCCGCCGACGGCCGTGGCGGACCTGCTGATCTACCAGATGTGGTCGGCGGCGGCCCGGGACGCGGTGGAGGGCCGTACGGTCTTCTCCAAGCCCGGGGGCGGCACCCGGGTCGGTGAGAAGCTGACCGAGCTGCCGCTGACCCTGCGCAGCGACCCGAACGCGCCGGGCCTGGAGTCCGCGCCGTTCGTGATCGCGCACAGCTCCGGCGACGACGCCTCGGTGTTCGACAACGGCCTGCCGGTCCCGGCGACCGAGTGGATCCGGGACGGCGAGCTGGCCCGGCTGACCACGACCCGGCACACCGCCGCTCTGACGGGCCTGCCGCTCTCCCCCTCCTTCGGGAACCTGATCCTGGACGGCGGCGGCGACAAGTCGCTGGAGGAGATGGTGGCCGGCACCGAGCGGGGTCTGCTGCTGACCTGCCTCTGGTACATCCGAGAGGTGGACCCGGCCACGCTGCTGCTCACGGGCCTGACCCGGGACGGCGTCTACCTGGTGGAGAACGGCCAGGTCGTGGGCGAGGTCAACAACTTCCGGTTCAACGAGTCCCCCGTGGACCTGCTGTCGCGGGCCTCGGAGGCCGGGCGGACCGAGAAGACCCTGCCACGCGAGTGGAGCGACTGGTTCACCAGGGCCGCGATGCCCGCCCTGCGCATCCCGGATTTCAACATGAGTTCGGTCAGCAAGGGCGTCTGACCCACCTAGACTGATCGTTGCAACGAAGTGTTGCAATTTCCGATCATCCGAAGGAGTCGAGAGACCGTGACGGACATCGTCGACGAACTGAAGTGGCGTGGGCTCTTCGCCCAGTCCACTGACGAAGAAGCGCTGCGCAAGGCGTTCGCGGACGGTCCGGTCACGTTCTATTGCGGCTTCGACCCGACGGCCGCCTCGCTGCACGTGGGGCACCTGGTGCAGGTGCTCACCGTGCGCCGGCTCCAGCTGGCCGGGAACCGGCCGCTGGCGCTGGTCGGCGGGGCCACCGGGCAGATCGGCGACCCGCGGCCGACGGCCGAGCGGACGCTGAACGCCCCGGAGACCATCGCCAACTGGGTGACCCGGCTGCGCACCCAGATCGAGCCGTTCCTGTCCTTCGAGGGCGAGAACGCGGCGCTCATGGTGAACAACCTGGACTGGACGGCGGGCATGTCCGCCATCGAGTTCCTCCGGGACATCGGCAAGCACTTCCGCGTCAACAAGATGCTGACGAAGGACTCCGTCGCCAAGCGGCTGGACTCCGACCAGGGCATCAGCTACACCGAGTTCAGCTACCAGCTGCTCCAGGGCATGGACTTCCTGGAGCTGTACCGGCGCTACGGCTGCGTGCTCCAGCAGGGCGGCTCCGACCAGTGGGGCAACCTGACGGCCGGACTCGACCTGATCCACCGGGTCGAGCCGGGCGCGGTCGTGCACGCGCTGGCGACCCCGCTGATGGTCAAGGCGGACGGCACCAAGTTCGGCAAGTCCGAGAGCGGGGCCGTCTGGCTCGACCCGGAGATGACCACGCCGTACGCGTTCTACCAGTTCTGGCTGAACGTGGACGACCGGGACATCTCCACCTACATGCGGATCCTTTCCTTCAAGTCCCGCGAGGAGCTGGAGGTGCTGGAGGCGCAGACCGCCGAGCGGCCGCAGGCGCGTGCCGCGCAGCGGGCGCTGGCGGAGGAGCTGACCACGCTCGTGCACGGCGCCGACCAGTGCGCCGCCGTGATCGCCGCGTCGAAGGCGCTGTTCGGTCAGGGCGACCTGGCGGAGCTGAGCGATGCCACGCTGGCCGCGGCCCTGTCCGAGCTGCCGCACGTCAAGGTGGCGGCGACGGACCTCGGCCCGGTCGTCGACCTGTTCGCGGAGACCGGCCTGGTCGCGAGCAAGTCGGCGGCGCGCCGGACCGTGAAGGAGGGCGGCGCCTACGTGAACAACGTGAAGGTCGCCGCCGAGGACGCGGTCCCCGCCAAGGAGGACCTGCTGCACGGGCGCTGGCTGGTGCTGCGCCGCGGCAAGAAGAACCTGGCCGCGGTGGAGGTCACCGGCGCCTGAGCGGACGTCACCGGCGCCCGGCGCGTCGGGGCGGCACGGAACACGGCGGAGGGGCCGGTGCGGACATGCGGTCCGGCCGGCCCCTCCGTCATGATCCGGGGTGCCTCACGTCGTCTGGCGCCCGCGGCCCCGGATCGATCCGTAGACCATCTCGCCGAGCGCGACCACGGCGACCGCGCCGGCGAGCTGCAGCAGGTGGCGGATCCAGTCGATGCCCCTGGTCTCGCCGACGCCGATCCAGGTGGCCACGGCGTTGCCGAGGACCGCGCCGGCGATGCCGAAGAGGGTGGTCAGCCAGAGGGGCTGGTGCTGCTTGCCCGGCAGGATGGCCCGCGCTATCAGCCCCAGCACGAAACCGACGATGATCGCCCACAACCAAGACATGTCGAGCCTCCTCCTGGCGCGTTGTGCGCACGTGGGCCCAGTCTCGACCCGTCCGGCGTACAACGCATTTCGGACAGCACCGATAGGGGTGCCCCCTCTCCTCGCGCTGACGGGGGCCGCGTACGGTGGGAGGGTCCGGGCCGGGCAGCGGCCGGCGGGTGATCAGGTGGTGGAGCGTGGAGCGGACGAAGCGGCAGAAGCGGAACGGGGCCGAGGTCTTCCGTATCACCGGTGCGCGGATGGGGCTCGCCGAGGACGTCCGGGGCCGCCAGCGCCGGTACGTGATCTCGATGGTCGTCAGGACCCTTTCGGTCATCGCGACCGTGCTGTTGTGGAACGTGCAGCGCCCCGTGGCCATCGTGACGCTCGTCGCGGGAGCCCTGCTGCCGTACGTGGCCGTGGTCATCGCCAACGCGGGGCGCGAGTCGACGCCCTCGCTGCCCTCGCACTTCGTCCCGGCCCCTGTGCGGCCGGCACTGGATGCCGGAAACCTCAAGAAAAGCTCAGATCAATCATGAAGTTCCGGTGCACTCCACCGGGTCCTGCGTGACATACTGCTCACGCGCTCCGCATCCCCCGTCGGAGCGACGGACCGACGCCGGGCAGCTCCCCCCGTGGCTGCTCGGCGTCGCCATTCCGTTCTAGGGTGGGGCCGTGACTTCTTCCGCCTCCGCCGCCCCCGACGAAACCCCCACCTGCTCCGCCAAGGGCTGCCGCGACGCGGCCGTATGGGTCCTGGCGTGGAACAACCCGACGCTGCACACGCCGGAGCGGCGCAAGACCTGGCTGGCGTGCGAGGAGCACCGCGAACACCTCTCCCAGTTCCTGGGGGTCCGCGGTTTCCTCAAGGACGTCGTGAAGCTCGACGAGTGGGTGCAGCCGGAGGGCTCGGAGCGCCTGCGCTGAAGCGGGTCAGCCGCCGATCGCGGACATCGGGCGGTCGGGCTGCAGGAAGGACGGGTCGTCGAGACCGGACCCGGCCTTCTTGCCCCACATCGCGACCTTCCACAGCCGGGCGATCTCCTCGTCCGGGGCTCCCGAGCGCAGGGCGGCGCGCAGGTCCGACTCCTCGGTGGCGAACAGGCACGTACGGACCTGGCCGTCGGCCGTGAGCCGGGTGCGGTCGCAGGCGCCGCAGAACGGGCGGGTGACGGAGGCGATGACGCCGACGGTGGCCGGGCCACCGTCGACCACCCAGCGCTCGGCGGGTGCGGAGCCGCGCTCGTCGGCGCCTTCCTCGGTGAGCGTGAAGCGGGTGCGCAGGGACTGCAGGATGTCCCCGGCGGTGATCATGCCGTCGCGCTTCCAGCCGTGCTGGGCGTCGAGCGGCATCTGCTCGATGAAGCGGAGCTCGTACTCGTTCTCCACGGCCCAGGCGAGCAGGCCGGGGGCCTCGTCGTCGTTGAGGCCGGGCATGAGCACGGCGTTGACCTTGACCGGGGTCAGGCCGGCGTCGCGGGCCGCGGCCATGCCGTCGATGACGTCGTGGTGCCGGTCGCGGCGGGTGAGGGTCTTGAAGACCTCGGGCCGCAGCGTGTCCAGGGAGACGTTCACCCGGTCCAGGCCGGCGGCCTTGAGCGCCTGTGCGGTGCGCTTGAGGCCGATGCCGTTGGTGGTGAGCGACATCTTCGGGCGGGGCTCCAGGGCCGCGCACCGCTCGACGATCCCGACGAGGCCGGGGCGCAGCAGCGGCTCGCCGCCGGTGAAGCGGACCTCGGTGATCCCGAGCATGGTGACCGCGATGCGGATCAGCCGGACGATCTCGTCGTCACTGAGCAGATCGGACTTGCCGAGCCACTGCAGTCCCTCCTCGGGCATGCAGTAGGTGCAGCGCAGGTTGCACTTGTCGGTGAGGGAGACGCGCAGGTCGGTGGCCACGCGGCCGTAGGTGTCGAGAAGCACTGTGGGCCCACTCCCCTGTCCGGATCTGTAGGGTGCGCGTCGCATTGGATCTACGTCACGCGTTCTATTTCGAGCGTACGCGACGCGTGTGTCATGTAGAGCTGCCCAAATGAACGAGACGTAACGTGGCCGCGTCGTACGGACCTACGACGCGGCCACGCTGGGTGTTCGTACGATGTCAGTGCGCCCCGGTACCGGTGAGGGAGCGGACCTCCAGCTCGGCAAACTTCTGCGGGTCGGCCTTCTCCTTCGACAGGACGGTTCCCAGCCATCCCAGGAGGAAGCCGAGGGGGATCGAGATGATGCCCGGGTTCTCCAGCGGGAACCAGTAGAAGTCGGCGTCCTTGAACATCGAGGTGGGCTTGCCGGACACGACCGGGGAGAACAGCACCAGGCCGACCGCCGAGATCAGCCCGCCGTAGATGGACCAGAGCGCCCCCTGGGTGGTGAAGCGCTTCCAGAAGAGGCTGTAGAGGATCGTCGGCAGGTTGGCGGAGGCGGCGACCGCGAAGGCGAGGGCGACCAGGCCGGCCACGTTCAGGTCACGGGCGAGGGCACCCAGGCCGATGGCGACGGCCCCGATGACGACCGTGGACCAGCGGGCCGCGCGGACCTCCTCCTTCTCGGTGGCGTTGCCCTTGCGGATCACGTTCACGTACAGGTCGTGTGCGAAGGACGAGGAGGAGGCGAGGGTCAGGCCCGCGACCACGGCGAGGATGGTGGCGAAGGCGACGGCGGAGATCACGGCGAGCAGGATGGCGCCGCCGGTGGAGTCGGGTCCGCCGCCGACGGCTTGGGCGAGCAGCGGCGCCGCGGTGTTGCCGGCCTTGTTCGAGGCCAGGATGTCGGCCCGCTCCAGCAGGGCCGCGGCCCCGAATCCGAGGGCGATGGTCATCAGGTAGAAGGCGCCGATGATGCCGATGGCCCAGTTCACGGACTTGCGGGCGGCCTGGGCGGTGGGCACGGTGTAGAACCGGATCAGGATGTGCGGCAGGCCGGCGGTGCCGAGGACGAGGGCGATGCCGAGCGAGATGAAGTCCAGCTTCGACGTCGAGTCCTTGCCGTACTTGAGGCCTGGTTCGAGGAACTTCACCCCTTGTCCGCTGTTCTCCGCGGCCTTGCCCAGCAGGTCGGAGACGTTGAAGTTGAACTTCACCAGGACCAGGACGGTGATCAGCAGCGCGCCGGCGATCAGCAGGACGGCCTTGATCATCTGGACCCAGGTGGTGCCCTTCATTCCGCCGATGGTCACGTAGACGATCATCAGGACGCCGACGAGTGCGACGACGGCCACTTTGCCGCCGTCGTTGGTGATGCCCAGGAGCAGCGAGACGAGCACGCCGGCGCCGGCCATCTGGGCGAGCAGGTAGAAGATCGAGACCACGATGGTGGAGGTGCCGGCGGCGGTGCGGACGGGCCGCTGGCGCATCCGGTACGCGAGGACGTCGCCCATCGTGTAGCGGCCGGAGTTGCGCAGCGGCTCGGCGACGAGCAGCAGGGCGACCAGCCAGGCGACGAGGAAGCCGATGGAGTAGAGGAAGCCGTCGTAGCCGAAGAGGGCGATGGCTCCGGCGATGCCGAGGAAGGACGCGGCGGACATGTAGTCGCCGGAGATGGCGAGGCCGTTCTGGAAGCCGGTGAACTGGCGGCCGCCCGCGTAGAAGTCGGCGGCGTCCTTGGTCTGGCGGCCGGCCCAGATGGTGATGATCAGGGTGGCGACGACGAACAGCCCGAAGAGGGCGATGATCAGCGGGCGGTGCTCGGAGGCGCCCGCGGCGACCGTCGTCAGGTGGTGCGTACCGCTCATTCCGCGGCCTCCATCCGCGCCTTGATGGCCCCGGCCTTGGGGTCGAGCTCGGCGGCGGCGTGCCGCGCGTACAGCCAGGCGATCAGGAAGGTCGTCGCGAACTGGGCGAGGCCGAGCACGAGGGCGACGTTGATGTTGCCGAAGAGCTTGGTCCCCATGAAGCCGCCCGCGTAGTTGGACAGCAGGACGTAGAGCAGGTACCAGGCGATGAAGGCCACGGTGAGCGGGAAGGCGAAGGAGCGGTAGGAGCGGCGCAGTTCGGCGAATTCCGCGCTCTTCTGGACGCTCGCGTAGTCATCGGCCGTGGGGCCCGCCAGTGGCGTTCCCGTGCTGCCGGGAGGCGGCGCTGCTTCGGTGGTCACGGGGGGATCTCCTTGTGACGCAGGTGCGGTGGGGACGACGGACAAAACAACCTCCGTGTGGGGGGACGGTGGTGCCGAGCCCCCCTGTCAACGGCACGGCCGGCGTGTCGGGACGGTTCAACACCCGTGGATTCTTCGGAAACTGATTTCTCGAACTGATGGCGGGGAGGGGAACGACAGCACTAGGTTCACTTGTCATGGACCCGCCCGACGCGACCGCGTCAGGGCGGCTTTTTCACGATGATCTGGAGAACCCATGGCTCATCTGGGACCCCGCAGCCGGCGCGCCCTCTCCGTACCGGTCGGCCTGGCGCTCACCGCTTCGCTCGCCTTCCTGCCCTCGGTCGCGGCCTCCGCCGCCCCGCTGGACAACACGGCCGGGACGGCGGCCTCGAAGCCCGAGACCTCCGGCCCCAAGCTGTCGTACGTGGCGAACCTGAACACGTACGCCACGATGAAGGCGGCGAAGAAGGCCGTGGAGCGGGCCGGCGGAACGGTGGTGACGGCCTATGAGCAGATCGGCGTCGTCGTCGCACATTCCCAGAACCCGGACTTCGCCAAGCAGCTGCGAGCCCAGCGGGGCCTGTTCGTGTCGGTCGGCGCCACCCGGACGGCCCCGCTCCAGGCGGTGCAGACCACCGAGGAAGGGGCGACCCAGCAGCTGAGCGCGGCGGACGCGGCCAAGGCCGCGGCGCAGGCCCAGGACGGGCAGGAGCCGCTCGAACCCAACCAGTGGGACCTGCGGACGATCAGGGCCGACGAGGCTCACAAGATCAACGATGGCAGCCGGGACGTCACCGTGGGCATCATCGACACGGGTGTCGACGACACCCACCCCGATCTCGCCCCGAACTTCTCCAAGGGCCAGTCCGCCAACTGCGTCGGCGGTGTCGCGGACACCACCGAGGGCGCCTGGCGCCCGTACGCCGACGGCAGCGACCACGGCACGCACGTGGCCGGCACCATCGGGGCCCCGCGCAACGGCCTCGGCATCAGCGGTGTGGCGCCCGGCGTGAAGATCGCCGCGATCAAGGTGAGCGAGCCCGGGACCAGCCTCTTCTACACCGAGGCTGTCGTCTGCGGCTTCATGTTCGCCGCCGAGAAGGGGATCGAGGTGACCAACAACAGCTACTACGTCGACCCCTGGCTCTTCAACTGCAAGACGGACGACGACCAGAAGGCGCTGGTGGAGGCCATCGCCCGGGCCACCAAGTACGCCGAGCGCAAGGGCACGCTCCACGTGGCCTCGGCCGGCAACTCCAACCAGGACCTGGCGGCCGACTCCCTCGTCGACGACACCAGCCCCAACGACACCACCCCGGTGCCGCGCACCATCGACCCGAAGGTCTGCCTGGACCTGCCGACGCAGCTGCCGGGCGTGGTCACGGTCTCGGCGACCGGTGACAAGGGCCTGCGCTCGTACTACTCCAGCTACGGCCTCGGGGTCGTGGACGTCGCCGCCCCCGGCGGCGACAAATGGCAGGTCCCGGCCACCCCGGACGCCAACGGGCGCGTGCTGTCCACCGTCCCGGGCGGGGGCTACGGCTACAAGCAGGGCACCTCGATGGCCGCCCCGCACGTCGCGGGCGTCGCGGCGCTGCTCAAGAGCGCCCACCCGTCGGCCACGCCGGCGCAGCTCCAGACGATGCTGAAGTTCCAGTCCACCAAGGCGGCCTGCCCGACGCAGATCTACGACGCCGCGGGCGCCCTGATCGACGCCACCACCTGCGCGAGCAAGTGGGGCCAGACCGGCTACTACGGCCACGGCGTGGTCGACGCGCTCAAGGCCGTGAAGTAGGCGGCAGCGGTAACGGTGAACGGACGGGCCGGGCGGGGATCACCCCGCCCGGCCCGTCCGTTCGTCTGGTCGTCCGTTCAGCCGGTCAGAGCTTGATCAGCACCTTGAGCGCGCTGCGGTCGTCCATCGCGCGGTAGCCGTCCGGGACCTCGTCCAGGGACACGGCCCGGTCGAAGACGGGCGACGGGTCGATCGCGCCGCTGAGCACGTCCTCCAGCAGCTCCGGGATGTAGGCGCGCACCGGGGCCACGCCGCCGCGCAGGGTGATGTTGCGGTCGAACATCACACCGAGGTCGAGGCCGGTGCCGCTGCCGTGCGGGACGCCGACGTAGCCGACGGACCCGCCGTCGCGGGTGATGTTCACGGCGGTGCGCATGGACTGCTCGGTGCCGACCGCCTCGATGACCGCGTGCGCGCCGCGGCCGCCGGTGAGCTCGCGCACGGCCGCCTCGGCGGCCTCGCCGCGCTCGGCGACGACGTCGGTGGCACCGAAGAGCCTGGCTATGTCCGTACGGGCGGTGTGGCGGCCCAGTGCGATGATCCGCTCGGCGCCGAGTCGCTTGGCGGCGAGGACGCCGCACAGGCCGACCGCGCCGTCGCCGACCACGGCGACCGTGGAGCCCAGGCGCACGCCGGCGCCCAGCGCCGCGTGGTGGCCGGTGCCCATGACGTCGGAGAGCGCGAGCAGCCCGGTCAGCAGGTGGTCGTCGGAGACGGCCTCGGCGGGCAGCTTCACCAGGGTGCCGTCGGCGTGCGGGACGCGGACGGCCTCGCCCTGGCCGCCGTCGTGGCCGACCGAGCCCCAGAAACCGCCGTGGTCGCAGGAGGTGAACAGGCCCTCCTTGCAGTACTCGCAGGTGCCGTCCGACCACATGAACGGCGCGACGACCAGGTCGCCGGCGCGGAGGCCCGAGACGGACGGGCCGGTCTCCTCGACGATGCCCAGGAACTCGTGACCGATGCGCTGACCGGGCTGACGCTCGGCCTCGCCGCGGTAGGCCCACAGGTCGCTGCCGCAGATGCAGGCGCGCAGGACGCGGACGACGGCGTCCTCGGGGCGCTGGATCGCAGCGTCGGGCACCTCCTCCACCCGGATGTCGTGCGGGGCGTGGATGACGGTGGCGCGCATGGTGGTGCAGTCCTCCGGATCGGGGTCGTTCAGTCTTGTATGACTGAGGAACCGTCCTACCGTACGCCTGCTTCCCGGGAGGTCACACCGGTGGCCAGGAGGTACTGGGCGGCCACGTAGGTGGCCATGATCCAGAAGTCCGGGCGGGGCAGCTGGGGCCAGTCGGCGACGCCGCTCGCGATGAGGGTGTCGGAGAGCAGGAACAGCGCCCCGCCGATGCCGGCCCGCAGGCCGAGGGCGCTGGAGCGGAACGCCATGGCGGTGAGCAGCAGGCTGTAGCCGGCGACGGGGATCCGCAGGTCGGGCGGCAGGTCGGCCCACAGCAGGGCGACCGTCCCGAGGAGGGCGAGCGTGTACGCGCCCCCGAGCAGCGGGTTCGCGGCCCGCTTGCCGAACAGGACGAGGTAGCAGACGTGGCCGACGGCGAAGGAGCCCATGCCGATGAGGAAGGCGGGCTCGGCGTCGAAGAGCAGCGCGAGGTCGCCGCCCCAGCCGAACAGCAGCGCGGCGACCAGCAGGCGGGGCGCGCCGCGGGTGATCACGTAGACGACGAGCAGCGGCATCAGCAGCGGCTTGGCGAGGACGTGCCCGAGGTGCCAGTCGGCCAGCAGGGACCCGAGGTCGACGGCGGTGGCCGCGGCGAAGGCCACGAGGGCGGCCCGGCCGAGGCGCAGCCGCGCGCCCGGCGCGCGGTCGGCGGCCCAGGAGGGGGCGGGGCGGCCCGGGGACTCGGCGGTGCTCACGCGGTGGTCTCCTGAACGGCCGTGTCGACGGCGGGGGCCGGGGCCTGCGCGGCCGGAGCCTGTGCGGCCGGCGTGGCGGGTGCCGGGGCCTGCACGGCGGCGTCGGCAGCGGTGCCGGTGGCCGGAGCGGGTACGGATGCGGGCGCGGGCACGGATGCCGGCGCAGGCACGGATGCCGGCGCAGACGCGGATGCCGGCGCAGACGCGGATGCCGGCGCAGACGCGGATGCCGGCGCAGACGCGGATGCCGGCGCAGACGCGGATGCCGGCGCGGGCTGCCAGCCGGGGCCGCGGAAAACGTGTCCCGCCCGCTGGCTCCAGCTCCCGGCGGCGCGTACGTCCCGCGCGATGGCGGCGTACTCGTGGGTGGCCACGCGCAGCGGGTTGTGCGTGGCGATGTTCTTCGTGAGGCCGTAGACCGGCTTGTCGGTCTCCCCGACCCAGGATCCGAACATCCGGTCCCAGAGGATCAGGATGCCGCCGTAGTTGCGGTCCAGGTAGCCGCCCTGGGAGGCGTGGTGGACGCGGTGGTGGGAGGGGGTGTTGAAGACGTACTCGTAGGCCCGGGGCAGCTTGCCGATGCGCTCGGTGTGGACCCAGAACTGGTAGAGGAGGTTGATGCCGTAGCAGAACGGGATCACCGCCGGGTGCACCCCGAGGGCCACCATCGGCAGGTAGAACCACCACGTGGTCGCGCTGGTCCAGGGCTGGCGCAGGGCGGTGGTGAGGTTGAAGCGCCGGCTGCTGTGGTGGACGACGTGGCAGGCCCACAGGATGCGGATGACGTGGTGGCCGCGGTGCTGCCAGTAGTAGAGGAAGTCCTGGGCGAGCAGCATCAGCGGGACGGTCCACCACAGGAACGGCACGCGCAGCGGGGTGAGTTCGTAGACGGCGGTGAAGACCGCGACCACCGGGATCTTCCAGAGGAGGTCGAAGCCGATGCTGCCGAGCCCCATGGTGATGCTGGTGACGGCGTCCTTGGTGTCGTATCCGGCGGCGTCCTCGTCGGGATGCAACCGGTAGCTCACCACTTCGATGACGGTGAGCAGCACGAAGGCGGGTATGGACCACAGCACGACATCGGGCAGGTTCGGCATGTCCGCACCATAGAGGCGGCTCAGCGGGTGCGCTAGGGGTTGTTACCGATCGGTATCCATCGAGGTTACCGACGGTTCGGGGAGGGTGGGGAATGACGGGTTTCGAGACGGTTCTCTTACGGGTGGCGGGTACGGCGGCGGGGGCGCTGGTGAAGTCGCTGCTGGCCCGGGCCCCGGGAGCGGGGCTGACGCCGGATCCGGCCCGCCCGGTGCCGCGCTGGCGCGGGCCGTCCGCGGAACTGGGCGAGGCGGAGATCCGCCGCCTGGCGGACACCCTGGCGGCCCGCCTCGGCAACGCCACAGCCCGCCTCCCGGAGCACGAGCGCCTGGCGGCCCTGGCCGCGGTCGGCGACGCCTTCGCCGCGCTCGGCCCGCTGGACGCGGACGCCCTGTTCGCGGCGGACCTGGAGCCGTCGGCCCTGGCGGCGGCCGTGCCTGCGCCCCCGGCCGGCCTGGGCGCCGCGGCCGAGGCGCTGTACGGGCGGCTGGTGCGGCTGTGCTGCGCGCACGCGGTGGAGTACGTGACCACCCTGCCGGGCTTCGGGGCCCGGGCGGACGTCGAACTGGTGCGGCGCACCGGGGAGCTGACCCGGGCGGTCGACCGGCTTCAGGAGGGCGGGGACGGGGCGGCGTACGCCTTCGAGGAGCGCTACGCCCGCTACGTGGCCGACACCCACGGCCGCCTCCAGCTCTACGGCCTCACCCTCAGCCGCTCCCGCCAGGAATGGCCGCTGGACGTGGCCTACATCAGCCTGGCGGTGAGCGCTGAGCCGCAGCTGATGCCGGGCGAGCCGGGGATGCACCAGACCTCGCTCCGGGCGGAGCAGGCGCTCGGCACGTCCGACCGGGTCCTGCTGCGCGGCCCGGCGGGATCGGGGAAGTCGACCCTTGTCCAGTGGCTGGCCCTGAATTCGGCCCGGCAGGCCGATGGCCCGTGGAGCACGTCCGTCCCCTTCGTACTGCGGCTGCGGGCGTTCACCTCGGCCGACGGCCTGCCCCTGCCGGAGGACTTCCTGCGCGCGTCGGGTGTACCTCTGACGGCTCCACCGGGCTGGACCGAGAAACTCATGGCCTCGGGTCGGGCGTTGGTCCTGGTGGACGGCGTGGACGAGGTCCCGCAGCGGCTGCGCGCCCGCACGGAGGCGTGGCTGCGCTCGCTGATCTCGGCGTTCCCGGCGGCGCGGTACGTGGTGACGACCCGCCCGTCGGCGGTACCGGAGGACTGGCTCGCGGGCCTCGGCTTCACCTCCCACTCGCTGATGCCGATGGAGCAGACGGACATCCGGGCCTTCGTCGCGCACTGGCACGCGGCGGCACGGGCGCAGGGCCAGGAGGTGGATGCGTACGAGGCCTCGCTGCTCGAAGCGGTCGCCTCCCGGCGGGACCTGGCCCGGCTGGCCACCAACCCGCTGATGTGCGCGCTGCTCTGCGCGCTGAACCAGGACCGGCGGATGCAGCTGCCCCGCGCCCGCAAGGAGCTGTACGACGCGGCCCTGGACATGCTGCTGGTCCGCCGGGACACGGAACGGGAGATCAGCGGGGTCGAGGGGGTCTACCTCACCCGCGACGAACAGATCGCGCTGCTCCAGCGGCTGGCGTACTGGCTGATCCGCAACGGCCAGGTGGAGGCGGGCCGCGACGAGTCCGTCGAGATGGTCGGCGAGTGGCTGGACTCGATGCCGCAGGTGCGGGCTCAGGGCGGCGCGGAACAGGTCTTCGCCCACCTGCTGATCCGCAGCGGCCTGCTCCTGGAACCGGCGCCGGGCTCGGTGATCTTCGTCCACCGCACCTTCCAGGACTACTTGGGGGCCAAGGCGGCCGTGGAGTCCCGTGACTTCGGGGTCCTGGTGAGAAACGCCCACGACGACACCTGGGACGACGTGGTCCGCATGGCCGTGGGCCACGCCCGCCCGGACGAACGCACCCGCCTGCTGCGAGGACTGCTCCGCCGAGCCGACAAGGTCAAGGGCTCCCGCAACCGGCTGGTCCTCCTGGCGGCGGCCTGCCTGGAACACGCCTCCGAACTGGATCCGGAGGTCTCGTCGGCCGTGCTGGCCCGAACCGCGGAGCTGCTGCCACCGCGCGGTCCTGAACAGGCCGAGCAACTGGCCGGGGCGGGCGAACTGGTCCTGGACCTGCTTCCCTTCCCGGAGGACGGGATGAGCGACCTGGCCGCAGCCGGCACCATCCGCACGGCGGCCCTGGTCGGCGGGGAGCGCGCGCTGACGGTGATCCGCCGCTTCCGTGCGGAGACCGGGCCGAAGGCCGCGTACGAACTCGACGACGCGTGGGCCCGCTTCGAGGCCCACGCCTACGCGGAGGGCGTGCTCGGCGGGGCCGACCTCGGCTACGGCGTGCTGACGGTGAGGACGGTCGAGCAGCTCGCCTGCCTCGGAGCGCTCCAGCAGTTCGAACGGCTGCGCCTGGTCGGATTCCCGGAGATCCCCGTGGAGATCTCGGGGCGGCGCGGCCTGCGCGTCCTCCACGTGGTGGACTCCCCTGACCTGACCGACATCGGGCCGCTGGCGGCGCTGCCGCGGCTGGAGAGCCTCAGCCTGCACGGCTGCCCGGCCCTGGCCGATCTCACCCCGCTGACGGACCTGGAACTGGAGCACCTGTTCACCCTGGGCAGCCCTCGGCTCCAGCTGCACGTCCTGGAGCGGCTGACCGGCCTGCTCTCCCTCGGTCTCGGCTCGACCGGCGGCCACCGGTCCGTCGGGGAGCTGCCGGGGCTGCCGAGGCTGACCAAGCTGTGGCTGTTCGAGGGAACCGAGAGCATGTCCCTGGAAGGCCTGGAGCGCTGGCCGGAACTCGCTTCTCTGAGCATCGCCGGAGACGATCAGAGCCGTGATCTGTGGGCCGCGCAGAATCCCCCCGACCTCACCTACTTGCAGATGATCCACTGCCATGAGCTGACCCCCGGGAACCTCCTGCGGTTTCCCCGGCTCAACCATCTGTGGCTCGCCGACTGCCGGCTCGTCTCCGCGCCCGCCGCGCTGCGGGACCTGTCCGAACTGGCCACCCTCACCCTCAGCTCCTGCGGCACGGTGGATCTCAGCGGGCTCGCCGGCCTGCCGGGGCTGACCGTCCAGGTGTACCGGGGCACCGAGGTGCTCGGTGCCCACCTGTTCCCGCCGGAGCGGATCCGGATCCTGTGACCCGGACCGCCCCGGAGGGACACGTCACCAGACCCGGACCGAGCCCCCGCGGGCGAAGGCCGGGCTGGTGGCCTCGGGGGGGATCTCGGTCAGGGGCTCCGCGATCTCCGACACCAGCGGGCCGTGCTTCGCCGCGAGCGCGTCCAGCAGCCCCGGGTCGAAGCCGTAGACGCGGGCCGCGTTGCCGCCGACCATCGCGGCGACCTCCTCCCGCGGGAGGCCCGCGTAGGCGATGCGGAGGCCTTCGCGGGAGAACGGGGTGGTGCCCTCGTCGTGGGGGTAGTCGCTGCCCCACATGATCTTGTCGAGGCCGATCCGGTCGCGCAGCGGGACCTCGTGGGGGCGCATGAAGCTGGCTCCCACGAAGCAGTTGTCCCGCCACACCTCGCTCGGGCCCCGGCCCATGGAGTCCGCGAGGCCCGCCCCGAACTTGGACTCGGCCGTGGACGATGCCGCGACCAGGCGGCCGTGGTAGTAGTCCAGCATCTCCAGCACGCCGGGGATCCATCCCGAACCCTGCTCGGTGAGGACCAGTTTGAGGCCCGGGTGGCGGCGGAAGGCGCCGCCGAAGACGAGGTGCCACAGGGCGCGGTGCGAGAACCAGGTGGTCTCCACCATGAAGACCGCGCGGGCGGCGGGTTCGTCCCCCAGCGGGGGCGAGGCCGAGCCGCCGTGGTGGTTGACCGGGACGTCCAGCTCGTCGCACACCGCCCAGATCGGGTCGTACGCCGCCGAGTAGAGCTCCGGGACGGTGGAGCCGGGCGGGACGCCGGGCAGCAGGATGCCGCCCGTGAGGCCCGCCTCCTTCGTGCGGCGGATCTCCTTCACCGCCGCTTCCACGTCGTTGAGGAGGATCTGCACCACGCCCGCCCGCCGGCCCGGCGCGTCCGCGCAGAAGTCCGCCAGCCAGCGGTTGTGGGCCTGGAGCCCGGCCCAGCGCATCGTGTACTCCGCGGCCGTCGGCGGCTGGGCCATGAGGGAGGCCTTGGGGAAGAACGGCGGGATGGTGTTGGGGAAGACGACCTCGGCGACGATCCCGTCCGCCTCCAGTTCCGCCAGGCGCCGCGCCGAGTTCCAGTTGCGGTCGGCCGTGTCCGCGAGGAGGTCCTCGTACGGGTTCACGTACGTGGCGGCCCAGGCGTCGAAGTCGTCGTGGTACCGCTTCTCCAGGTACGGCTTGTAGTCCAGCAGGTCGGCGCCCGCGTGGCAGTCCGCCGAGATGACCGTGTAGCGCTCCGCGGCCGTCACGGGTTCACCCCCAGCACCGGGAAGTCGTGCTCCGTCAGCCAGTGGCGGCCCACCTCCCGCGAGCGGGCCCAGGAGGCCTCCACCGCCGCCTGGTCCGGGGACTGGCCCAGGTCGGCCGGGGTGGGGCCGATCCGGCGGGCGATCGGGGCGAGCTTCGCGGTGTCGAAGCCGAAGACCTCGGCCGCCGCCAGCCCCAGCATCCGGCGGGTCTCGGCGACCGGGATGTCGTGGAAGGTCTTCCTCAGCCAGTTCCGGGTGTCCGGCCAGGTGCCCTCGGGGTGCGGGAAGTCCGAGCCCCACAGGATGTTGTCCACGCCGATCTCGTAGCGCTGCGCCAGCTCCCGGCGCTTGGTGTTGGTCGCGCAGATGAAGACCTGGCGGTCCAGGTACTCGCTCGGCGGCCGCTTCAGCTCCTCGAACGGCGAGAGCTTCTTGCCGCCGTGCGCGCCGAGGTAGAGCCGGTCCATGAACCACAGCTGGTTCGGCAGCCACCAGCAGCCCGACTCTGCGACGCCGAACTTCAGGCCCGGGTGGCGCTCGAAGACCCCCGACCAGAGCAGGAACCACAGCGGGCGGGCCGGCCACCAGGTGACCTCGGAGACGAAGATGCCCAGGTGGTCGCCGTACTCGTGGCGCGGTGAGGAGCCGGAGTGGGTGACGATCGGCATCTGCGTCTCGGCCGCCGCCGCCCAGACCGGGTCGTAGCGGCGGTCGTGGTAGGGCGCCTTGTCCACCCACATCGCGGGGATCATCAGCGCGCCCAGCCCGGACTCCTTGGCCCGGTGGATCTCCGCGACGACCTTGTCCGGCTCGCCGGTGATGGGGAGGAGGGCGACCCCGCAGTGCCGCTCGGGGGTCCCGGAGACGAACTCCGCCAGCCAGCGGTTGTGCGCCTGCGCGCCCGCCATGCCGAGCTCGGGGTCCTGGTCTCCGGAGAGGCCGAGGCCCACGCCGAAGGGGGCCGCGGTCTGGCTGTCGACGGCGTCCGCGTCGGGGAAGACGACCTCGGCGGCCACGCCGTCGCCGTCGAGTTCCTTGAGCCGCTGCCCCGTGTCCCAGCCGCCCTTGAGGCCTTCCTCGTGGTCGTGGAACCACTTCTCGGCGAAGGCCTCGTTGCGGACCCCGAGGCGGGTGGCCTCGGCGCGGCGGGCGTCGCGCTCGCCGAGGAAGTCGTCGAACCGGGGGTGGAAGCGGGAGTCCAGGTAGGGCCGGTACTGCTCCGTGGGCAGGCCCGCATGGCAGTCGGAGGAGATGATCAGGTACGGGTCTTCGATCGGTGTGCCACTCACGATGTCATTCACCATGTCGCTCACGACGAACGCCCCTCAGTCGAGGATGAAGCTTTCCAGGTAGGCGGGGTTGGACCGGTCGAGCATCGACTGCGACCGGGCGCGGATCTGCCGGTCGCTGTGCTCGCTGTCCGGGAGCATCCAGAAGCGGTCGGAGCGGATGCCGTCGACGACGTGCCCGGCGACCTCCTCGACGGGCGTGAAGTTCACCTCGTGGCCGGCCTGCCTCATCGCCGCCTCGTACTGGTCGAGGCTGCGGTACGGGGACTTGCGCGGCCGCTCCTTCGCGTACCGCTCGGGCCGGTTGCGGTGCGACTCCCACAGCCCGGTGCGCAGCATGTGCGGTCCGGGGAAGAGGACGGAGGCCCCGACGGCGGCGCCCTCCGCCTTGAGGTGGGCGTAGAGCGACTCGGTCATGGTGACCACGGCCGCCTTGGTGACGGCGTACACGGAGGCGGTGGGGAGGGGGGCGATGCCGCCGTCGCCGGAGGAGGTGTTGACGACGTGGCCGGGCGCGCCGCCCGCGATCATGCGGGGGACGAAGGCCTGGATGCCGTGGAAGACGCCCCACACGTTGACGGAGAAGGCCCACTTCCAGTCGTTGGGCTCGTGCTCCCACATGCGGCCCTCGGCGCCCGAGCCGACGCCCGCGTTGTTGCAGAGCACGTGGACGGCGCCGAAGGTCTCGTACGCGGCGTCGGCGAGGGAGAGCACGGAGTCGCGGTCGCTGACGTCGACGGTGCGGGCGAGGACATCGGCCCCGTCCGCGGTCAGTTCCTCGGAGGCCTTGCGCAGGGCGCCCTCCTCCACGTCGGCGAGGACCACCTTCAGTCCCTCGGCGGCGAAGCGGCGGGCCATGGCGAGGCCGATGCCGCTGGCGGCTCCGGTGACGACGGCCACCTGTCCCGGTTCGAGTCGCACGTCAGACCCTCCCCTCGGTGCTTCCCGACGGGGGCGCGTCGAGGATCTGCATCGGGTCGTCGTAGCGCTGGTGGATGTACGGGAGCAGGGCCTGTGCGCTGACCCGTTCGACGACCCGGCCCTTCTGGTCGGTCGTCTTCTCGCCGATGGTGATCTCCACGATCCGGCGGACGGGGAGGTCGGCGATCGGGTCGAACATCGACTCGCGCAGGACGACGTCCCCGGTGATGTGCTCCAGCTTGCGGACCTTCTCGTTGCGCGTGCAGTGCACGAGCACCGGGTCCACGTCGAAGCCCGAACCGTCCACGGCGGGCAGGAACTTGAAATAGAAGTCGATCTTCCGGGTGGGCTCGGGCAGCGGCAGCGCGCGGTCCACCGCACCGCGCACCTCGACGAAGGCGATCCCGTGCCGGGCGAGGGAGGCCCGGATGACGAGGCCGTCGCGCTCGACGGTGACCTCGCCGAGCTTCTTCGGTTCGCCGAACACCTCGCGGCCGCCGACCAGGGCGCGCTCGTGGGTCATGGGCATGACGAGCGGGTACCAGCCCTCGACCCCGCCGTGCCGGGCGGCGACGGCCACCGAGCCGGCGCCGAGCGGGTAGCCCGACAGGTCGACCTTGCTGATGTTGGCCCGTACGAGGGGCCGCTCGGCGGGCTTGAGCGGTGGCGGCAGGACCGCCGCCACCACGTCGGGGTCGCTCTCCCAGACGGCCACCACGCCGGTGGACCAGATGTCGGGGAGCTTGGAACTCTTCTCGCGCGACGCCGCGATCTCGGCCTCGGTCCGCGCTCCGTACCGTACTCGTGCCATGTCTCGCACCATCCCTCGGCTCGGGGGGAGTCGGTTCTGTAACACAGTTACACCGCCACCGATGAAGGGTAAAGACCCCTGCACGCACCAGAACTGACGCTCCGACAGATGGGTGGGCCGGTTCCATGGCCAGAAACGCGCTGACCCGCGACGAGGTACTGGACGCCGCCGCGTCCCTGGTCAAGCAGCACGGCCCGGCCGCCCTCACCATGCGGGGGCTCGCCGCCGAGCTGGGCACCGCGGTGACGTCCATCTACTGGCACGTCGGCAACCGCGAATCACTGCTCGACGCCCTCGTGCAGCGCACCGTGGAGGAGATGGGTGCGATCAGGCCCGCCGGCCGCACCCCCGCCGACCGGATCCTGTCGGTGGCCCGGATCCTGCGCCGCGAGCTGCGGACCCGCCCGCACCTGATCGCGATGGTTCACGAACGCGGGCTCACCGAGCGGATGTTCCTGCCCGCCCAGCAGGCGCTGGTGCACGAGGTGCACGCCGCGGGACTGCGCGGCGCCCGCGCGGCCGACGCGGTGCGCGCCGTGCAGTTCCAGATCGTCGGCTTCCTGCTCGTCGAGCGCAATCGCGAGCGCTCCCCCGCGCAGTCCCCGGGCGAGAGCGAGCTCTGGGACCCGGCCGCGGCCTCCCACGACCCGGCGCTGGCCCGCGCCCTGGCCCGCCCGGCGGATCCGGAGCGGCTGTTCCTGCTGTCCGTACGGGCCCTGGTGCACGCCCTGCTCGCGCCGGACCCTGCGGTCGGCGGGGCCCCGCCGCGATAAATCGCTTGGCGCGCTCCCGCACCCGTGGTTGTATCTGCGGCGCGGGGGCGGCTCCGCGACGTGCTTCCTTCTCACCTTCCTCCGAAAACCGTAGCGCGTCCCCTCTCCGCCCCCGCCCACTCTCCCTTTCCGGTTCCGGAGGACTCCCCCCTTTGCCCGAGCTGTCGACCGTCCTGTTGCGCCGTCTGCACACCGTCTACGTCGACCAGGCCGGGCCCCGCCCGGGCGACCCGTCGACGACCGAGGGCCTGACGGCCCTGGAGGCCGAACTGCTCGACCGGGGCTACGCCCTGACGGGCCCGTTGCGTTCGGCGTTCGCCTGGCTGGGACCCACCGGACTCGCCGCCGCCGGCACACAGTTGATCGGGGACATCGACATCCTGCTGGGCGCGGACCGCACCCACATGCCGCTGTTCCGCTCGTTCCCGGCCTCGGTGCCCGACGACACCCACGCACTGTGGATCGACCGGGTCCTGACCCTGCTCCTGCAGTGGCCGGACCAGCCGTGCGTGCTGTGCGCGACCGTCGGCAGCGTCCGGCCCGTCGCGCCGTGCGCCCACCTGGTCTGCCGGACCTGCTGGGACGGCGCCGACTACACCGGCTGCCCGATCTGCAACCGCCGCGTCGACGCCGACGACCCGTTCATCCGGCCGTCCCCGCACCCGGGGGAGGTACCCTCCGGGGGCGGTCCGCTGCGGCTGCTGGCCTTCGGCACCGACCGCGCGGCCGACTCCGTCACCGCCCTCGGCAAGCTCCTCGCCCGCCGTACCCCGCTCTCGCCACAGGACACCGAGGAGGCCCGGGTGCTCCTCGCCCACGCGCCGGCCGGCCTGGACTGGCTCCCGGACGCGATACCGGTGCGCGAGACCAAGGCCCTGGTGCTGGGCACCCTGCTGCGCGAGCGCCGCACGCGGGAGACCGTACGGGCCCTGCTGCCCGAGCGGCTGACCACCGCCACCGACGTGCTGCGACTGCTCGCCGTGTGGTCCGGCGGAGAGGCCGACCTCCTGCGCCCCCCGCGCGTACGCTCCCTGCCGCGCCCGCTGCGGCGCGACCTGCTGGCCGTCCTGGACGGGCTCGATCCCGCGCTGCTCGTCGAGGACGTACTGCGCCACGAGGACCTGTGGAAGCGGGCCGCCGAGATCCTGCACCCCTTCGAGCAGTACGCCCGCCACCCGCGCGCCGCGCTCGCCTTCGCCGTGCTGCGCGGCACCGACACCACCGGCACCGCCCTCGGCGCCGCGCTGCTCGCCACCGCGGCCGCGTACCCGCACGCGGTACGGATCGACGGCTCGCGCGTCCGGGCGGCCACCTGGCTGGCACGCGCAGAGGAGGCCCTGCGCGGCGGGGATCCGGACCGGGCCCTGGCCGTACTGGCCGAACGCCCCGGTGAACTCGTCCGGCGCCTGGACCACCTGCTGCGGCTGTACGCGGCCGACACCCTGGCGCCGCAGGTCGCCGAGGTACTGGCGCAGCGGCTGCCGAAGGCCGGGCCGGGGCCCGTGCTGTCCGCGCTCGGACGGCTGCGGATCCGCCATCTGCCCGGTGGCCGGCGGGTGTTCTTCCCTCGCGGAGAGGTCGCGCACTCCTTCACCGTGGCGGACGACCGGGCCCCGCTGGCCGAGGCGGTGACCCGTTCGGTGTGCGAGCTGTTCGAGGCCGAGGTGCTGCGCCGGCTCGCCACGGCCGACCCGTACGACCTGGCGGTCCTCGACTCCCGCCTCGCCCACCTCCACGTCCCTTCCGCCGAGCGGGCGGCGGCCAAGGCGCTGGTCACCGTCCCCAAGGGCAGCTTCCAGGCGCTGCCGGACGGCGAGGTGCTGCGTATGTTCCTGCACTGGATGGAGCCGCCGCGCAAGCGCGTGGACCTGGACCTGTCGGTGGTGCTGTTCGACGCCGACTGGAACTACGCGGGCCTGTGCGACTACACGAAACTCGTTCACGGCAAGCGGGCCGTCGTCCACTCCGGCGACCTGGTATCGGCGCCGGCGCCCCACGGGGCGAGCGAGTACGTGGACATCGACCTGGACGTATTGGCCGACTCCGGTGTGCGCTTCGCCATGCCGGTCGTCTTCAGCTTCAACAACATCCCCTTCGAGCTGCTGCCCGACGCCTTCGCCGGGTTCATGGCCCTGCCCACCCGCTCCGGCCGCTGCGCCCGCTATGACCCGCGGACCGTGCGACAGCGCTACGACCTGGTCGGCAACTCCCGGATCCATGTGCCGCTCCTCGTCGACCTGGAGCGGCGCGGGTTCCTGTGGACCGACGTCCACCTGCCGGACGACGAGGGCTACCACAGTGTGTGGGCGCACCAGGAGGACCTGGCCCGGATCGGCCGCGACCTGTTCCAGTACTTCTCGACCGGCCGCACCACCCTGTGGGAGCTGGCCGGCTGGCACGCGGCCGCGCGCTGCCGCGAGGTGGCCGTGCTGCGCCGCACGCCCCGGCCGAGCGACCCCGACGAGCTGTGGACCTACCGCCGGGGCTCCGGCGAGGACACCGCGGCCTTCGCCGCCCGGCTGGTCGGCCTGCGCGATCCGGACGGCGTGCTGGCCTCCACGGAGGTCGACGCCCTCGCGGGCACCGCCGCTTCGGGACGGTCGGTGTTCCTCGCGCTGGTGGACGGCGAGGTCGCGCCCGCCGGCGCGAGCGGCTCCGTATACCGGCTGCTGCCGGGTCCGGTTGACGGCTGCGGCCTCGAACAGCTCGCGGCGGGCGACCTGGTCGCCGCCCTGGGCTGACGGCCGGGAAGCGCCGACGCGGCCACGGGTGTCAGTCGGGGCCGATATCCTCTGTGACCATGCTCGACGACCGTACGACCGCAGAGACGATGTGGCCGACCGCGTACCCACAGGGGTACGCGGTCGTCGACGTGGAGACCACCGGGCTCGCTCGCGACGACCGGATAGTCTCCGCCGCCGTCTACCGGCTCGACGCTCAGGGCAATGTGGAGGACCACTGGTACACCCTGGTCAACCCGGAGCGGGACCCGGGACCGGTGTGGATCCACGGGCTGACGACCGCCATGCTCTCCGGCGCCCCGCTCTTCAAGGACATCGCCGGGGAGTTCGCCGGCCGGCTCGCGGACCGGGTGCTGGTCGCGCACAACGCCATCTTCGACTGGCAGATGATCGCCCGGGAGTACGCGCGGGCCGCCGAGACCGCGCCGGTCCGTCAGCGGCTGTGCACCATCGCCCTGTCGAAGGAGCTGAACCTTCCGCTGCCCAACCACAAGCTGGAGTCGCTCGCCGCGCACTTCGGCGTGGTCCAGCAGCGCGCCCACCACGCGCTCGACGACGCCCGGGTGCTGGCGGAGGCGTTCCGCCCCTCGCTGCACGCGGCCGCACGGGACGGCGTACGGCTGCCCCTGCTGGAATGCCGGCCGCTGACCGAGTGGTCGGACTCCGCCGCCACCCCGCGGGTCGGCTACCAGTCCTCCTACCGGGGCGGCGGCTGGCGGCCCTCGCGCAAGCGGCCGGCCTGCCCGCACCCGAACCCGGGGCGCTACGAGGACGGCAAGCCGCTGCAGCAGGGCATGCGGATCGCCTTCTCCGGTGACACCTCGGTCGAGCGGGAGCTGTTGGAGGACCGGGCGGTCGAGGCGGGCCTGCACATCGCGACGAGTGTGTCGCGGCTCACCAGCCTCCTCGTGACGAACGACCCCGACTCGGCGACCTCCAAGACGGTCAAGGCGAAGTCCTTCGGCACGCCCGTCGTCGACGAGGCGGCCTTCACGCAGCTGCTGAGGGACGTGGCCCCGGCGGAGTCCTGAGCCCGCGGAAGCCTCGTTGCGCCGCTCGGGTGCAGGCGCGGCGACTCACCCGGCTGGATCTTGTTCCGGCCCTTCCCCGTGCGCAGCATTCGGCGCATGGCACGTTGTGAGGTCTGCGGAAACGATTACGGCATGTCCTTCGAGGTGCACGCGCAGGGCGCCGTGCACGTCTTCGACTGCTTCTCCTGCGCCATCCACCGCATGGCGCCCGTCTGCGAGCACTGCCGGGTCTCGATCATCGGGCAGGGCGTCGAGGTCGAGGGCCAGTGGTACTGCGGGGCGCACTGCGCCCGCGCGGAGGGGAAGGTGGGCATCGTCGACCGCGTCTGACTCCCCCGCACCCCGCGGGCGTTCCCGGCCCGCGTTCCCCCGGGGCGTCCGCCCCGTCCTCCTGTCACGACCCCGGACGGCCACCCGGCCGCCGGGGTCCTCCGCGCTGGGGGTAACGTCGTGGGCGTGTACCGCTTTGTGCTGACCCGGCAGTGGGTGTGCCTCACCCTCATGGCCCTCGTCCTCATCCCCGTGATGATCAAGCTCGGGTTCTGGCAGTACCACCGCCATGAGCACCGGGTCGCGCAGAACCAGCTGATCGAGGCGAACCTGCGGGCCGAGCCGGTCGCCATGACCGAGGTCACCTCCCCCGGCCACCGGGTGCCCCGCGCGGACTTCTGGCGTGCGGTCACCGCGACCGGCACGTACGACACCGCGCACGAGGTTGTCGTACGGCTGCGGACCAACAACGACGACAAGGTCGGCTTCCACGTCGTGACCCCGCTCGTCCTCGCCGACGGCCGGGTGGTGCTGGTCAACCGCGGCTGGGTGCCGGGCGGCGACGACCCCCGCGCCTACCCGCCGGTGCCGGCCGCACCCGCGGGCGAGGTCACTGTCACCGGCCGGCTGAAGGCCGACGAGACGAGCGGCGGCAGCGGCATCAAGAACCGCAAGGGCCTGCCGGACCGCCAGGTGATGCTGATCAACAGCGTGCAGCAGGCGGAGTACCTGGGCCGGCCGGTCCTCGGCGGATACCTGGAGCTCGACGACCCGGCCGCGGCCGCCGGCGGCCCCGAGACCGTCGCCGATCCCGACCACGACTCGATCGGCGCGCACATGGCGTACGCCGTCCAGTGGTGGCTGTTCGCCTCCGCGGTGCCGGTGGGCTGGCTGGTCCTCGTACGTCGGGAGAAGCGCGACCGCGAGGAGGCGGCGGCGCAGGCGGAAGCCGCCGAACAGGAGCACGCGACGGCGTAGCGTGTCGGCATGGATCTTGGACTGAAAGACCGTGTCTACATCGTCACCGGGGCCACGCGCGGCCTCGGCTTCGCCTCCGCCCGGGAACTGACCGCCGACGGCGCGAAGGTCCTCCTGACGGGCCGGGACGAGAAGCGGGCGGCCGACGCCGCCGCCTCGCTCGGACCGAACGCCACGGGTGTGGCGGCCGACAACGCCGACCCGGCGGCGGCCGGCCGGCTCGTCGCCGGCGCGCGCGAGCGCTTCGGCCGCCTCGACGGCATCCTCATCAGCGTCGGCGGACCGGCTCCGGGCTCCGCGGCCGACAACACCGACGAGCAGTGGTCGGCGGCCTTCGAGTCGGTCTTCCTGGGCGCGGTCCGCCTCGCGCGGGCGGCGGCCGCCGAGCTGGGCGAGGGCGGGGTCATCGGCTTCGTCCTGTCGGGCTCGGTCCACGAGCCGATCCCCGGCCTGACCATCTCCAACGGCCTGCGCCCGGGACTGGCGGGCTTCGCGAAGTCCCTGTCGGTGGAGCTCGGCCCGCGCGGGATCCGGGTCGTCGGCCTGCTTCCGGCGCGCATCGACACCGACCGCGTGCGCGAGCTCGACGCGCTGTCCGGTGACGCGGAGGCGGCGCGCGCGGGCAACGAGTCCCGCATCCCGCTGCGGCGGTACGGCGCCCCGGAGGAGTTCGGCCGCACGGCGGCGTTCCTGCTCTCCCCGGCGGCCTCCTACCTGACGGGCGTCATGCTCCCGGTCGACGGCGGCTACCGGCACGGTTTCTGACCGGCCGTTGCCGGGGGCTACGTCACGCGCTGGGCGCGGTGGGACGTCACCTTGAGGCGGGCCTCCGTCGGCAGTTCCGGGAGGCCCGCCGAGGTCCGGGCGTGGGTGAGGACCTGGCCCGCCACGGCGGCCAGGGCGTCGGCGGGGACCGCGTGGGGTTCCAGTTCCAGGGCGACCCGCAGGGCGGGCGCCCCGCGTCGCCGGCGCAGGGTGGCCCTGCAGCCCGCGACCCCCTCCACGGCGCCGGTCTCCGCGGCCACCGCCTCCTCCAGCGCGCGCCCCCGCAGCAGGGCGTACGCCCCGTCGCCGGTGTCCACGACCACCGCCGCCAGCCGCGGACGCCTCACCTGGGACAGCAGCCACCACAGCGCCAGCACGACGCACAGCCCGAGCCCGGAGAGCACCGCCCACCACCACCAGTCCTCGGCGTGCCAGTACCGGCGCCGGGCCTCCTCGGCCAACAGCGGTGCGTGCCGGCCGTTCAGCGGCCACGAGGCCGTCAGCAGCACGACCCCGGCCGCCAGCAGGACCGCTCCCACCAGCGCCAGCAGCGTCCGGTTCACCGCCCCGAGCATCCCGCTCACCTCCTGACCCGCACCCGCGGCTGCGGCGGGTGCACGAGGCCCAGTTCCTCGATGCCGACGGCGAGGACCGCGTCCAGGTCGGCCCGTACGTCGTCCAGTTCGCGGAAGTGCGAGGTGGCCCTCACCCTGATGCGGGAACGGCCCACCCTGACCCGGACCGAGCGCACCCCGGACACCTCCATGGCCCGGTCCCGCAGGATCTGCGCGGCGTCCTTGCGCCCGATCCCGGCCCGTACGCCCGCGCCCGGGTCCGGGCTCCGCATCGTCAGGATCCCGCGCAGCCCCGGGGCGAGCGCCAGCAGCAGGAGCACCGCCCCGGCCAGGGCCAGGGCCCCGCCGGTCAGCTGCACCGCCAGGTCCGCGGGGGTCCGCGTCTCCAGCTGGTGGACGAGTTCGCGGCGCCAGCGCATGCCGGGCCGGTCGGTCAGCACGGCGGCCAGGTCGTACAGGAACAGCACCGCCACGCCCAGCAGGACCAGGGCGGTGAGCGCGGCGGGGATGCGCCGGGCGGAGCGGAACCGGGCGGCGCTGGTGCGGTCGGCCCTGGTGGGGCCGGCCTTGGTGGGGGCGGGGGCCGTCACCGCAGCCGCCGGTCCCGCCCGGCGTGCGTCCGGGTGTGGGCGGAGTGCAGGTGCTCGATGTCGACGTCCACCTCGGGTACGGACATCGACGCGCACTCCTCGATGCGCAGGGCGACCTGGCGTCGTACGGCCGCGCACTGGGCGGCGAGGTCGGAGGGGTAGTCGAGCTCCAGGCTCACCCGGACCCGTGCGATGTCGTGGTGCACGGTGACGGTCGCGTGCGGGGGCGCGCCCGAGGTCGTGGCGAGCGCCTCCCGGGCGGCCTGGGCGGCGATCTTGGCGACGACCCGGTCGGCGATGCGGGTGGCCCCGCGGTCCGCGGCGGCCACCCGGGGCGCGACGGCCCGGGGCGGCGGGGGGACCCCGGGCGGGGTCGCCGGTGGCGGGGTGGCCGGTGGCGGGGTGTTCATCGGCGCCTCACCCGCGCCGGTCGTCGCGGCGGCGGAACAGGTCCCCGGCTTCCAGGTCCCCGTCGAGGAAGCGCCCGGCGACGAACCCGATCGTGCCGAGGGCCGCCACCAGGAGGAAGGCTCCGAACCCGCCGAAGTAACCGGCGAACGCCAGGGCCATGCCGGCGAAGAGGCCGGCGATCGCCATGCTCATTGCGGGCTCCTCTCGGCTACTGGAGACGGGACTCCGGCTCCTCGTCGGGCTCGTCGGGCAGCTTGACGTCGCCGACGGCGATGTTGACCTCGACGACCTCCAGGCCGGTCATCCGCTCCACCGCCGAGATGACGTTCTCACGGACCGCACGGGCCACGTCGCGGATCGACACGCCGTAGTCGACGACGATCTCCAGGTCGAGGGCCGTCTGTACCTCGCCGACCTCGGCCTTGACCCCGCGGCTGACACCGGCCTTGCCGCCGCCGGGCACCCGGTCGCGGACGGCCCCGAACGTACGGGAGAGCCCGCTGCCGCTGCCCATGGCGTGGACGCCGACCACCTCGCGGGCGGCCAGTCCGGCGATCTTCTCGACCACCCCGTCGGCGATGGTGGTGCGCCCCCGCTCGGCGGGCTCCCTGGCGGAGCCGCCGCCTGCGCTGGATTCGGTCATGGCGTGTCCCTTCCCTGCGTGCGGACTCACTCGACACCACGGTAAGCGCGGAAGGGCGGCCACGCGTGAGGACTACGCCGGTCGGCACAAATCCACCCCTCAGGCGTTTGAGGAGCGGAGGTCCGGGGGCCGGCCCCCGCAGCGGCGCCGCCGCCGGGCTCGGACAGTTCGCCCGACGGAGCCCCGGCGACGGCGGCGCGGCCGCGGGTCAGTCCGAGAGGCCCGCCAGGTCCCGCAGGCGGCGGGCCTGGGCGGCGCGCTCGGCGGTGCGCTGGTCGTCGTACGGACGGGACGGCGCGGCGCGCAGCAGCGCCTTGGTCTCGATCACGGCGTCGCGCGGCGGAGCCAGCAGGGCGCTGGTGAGGTCCTGCACGGCGGCGTCGAGCTCGTCCGCCGCGACCACCAGGTTCGCGAGGCCGACCCGCTCCGCCTCCTCGGCATGCACGAAGCGGCCCGTCGCGCAGATCTCGAGCGCGCGGGCGTAACCGACCAGGGAGGTCAGGGGCTGGGTACCGGCCAGGTCGGGGACCAGGCCCAGGCTGGTCTCGCGCATGGCGAACTGCACGTCGTCCGCGACCACGCGCAGGTCGCACGCGAGCGCGAGCTGGAAGCCGGCGCCGATCGCGTGCCCCTGCACGGCGGCGACGGAGATGATGTCGTTGCGCCTCCACCAGGTGAATGCCTCCTGGTACTCGGCGATCGTGGAGTCGAGCAGTTCGTCCGAACCGCGTGCCAGATCGAGGAAGGACGGCTCGCCCTCGAAACCTTCGGGGGTGAACGCCTGCCGGTCGAGCCCTGCGGAGAAGGACTTGCCCTCACCGCGCAGCACGACGACCCGAACGGTGCCCGGCAACAACCTCCCGGCCTCGGCCAAAGCCCGCCAGAGCGCGGGGGATTGGGCATTTCGCTTGGCCGGATTGGTCAGTGTCACCGTGGCGACCGTGTCGTCGACGGTGAGTCGTACGCCGTCCTTGTCGAGCAGAGCCATCCGTATGCCTCCGGTGTGCAGTCGGCCGCAAGCTCGGCCTAAGTGACTGCACAGTAACCACCCAGTCGACCAAAGGGCCGACCGGGGGTCACCGAAGGAAACGTCGGATCATGTGAGCCTTGGAGCCGTTGACGCGTTGGAACCGATGGGACCGGGGTCAGGCCGTAGCCGCCTTCTTGCCACGTGTCGCGCCTCCGCGGCCACGCAGTGAAACCCCGGACTCACTGAGCATCCGGTGGACGAATCCATAGGACCGGCCGGTCTCTTCGGCCAGCGCCCGGATACTCGCACCGGAGTCGTACTTCTTCTTCAGGTCTGCCGCGAGCTTGTCGCGCGCGGCGCCGGTTACCCGGCTGCCCTTCTTCAGAGTCTCGGCCACCCGTGCCTCCTCATGGGAAGTGCGCTCTGGACTTCTCATGATCACCCCTCCCACGCTTCCTGGCCACCCATTCAGCAAGGTCGGTACGGCGGCATTTCTCGAGCAGTGGACGGCCGAGCAGAACGGAATCTTCTCTTCCGCCGCATGACTTCCGTCACACTCCACCGCTCGCGCCGGGAATCGCCAGGTCAGAGGCCGGACGGTGGAAAACGAAAGGCCCCGGCCGCGCACCTTCACTGGTGCGGCCGGGGCCCTCGAACGACGTGCAACGGTACGAGACCGTCTCACTCAGATGATGGATCACCCCTGAGCCGAATGATCCATAAGGAATTGGATCAGGGCCGCGGCGCAGCCGCAGGGCGGCCGGAGCGGGGACCGGCCGGGCCCCGCCGGGGTCAGGCGAGGGCGACCAGGTCCCGGTAGTCCGGTCCCCACAGGTCCTCGACACCGTCCGGGAGCAGGATGATCCGCTCCGGCTCCAGCGCCTCGACGGCGCCCTCGTCGTGCGTGACGAGGATGACCGCGCCCTTGTACGTGCGCAGCGCGCCCAGGATCTCCTCGCGGCTGGCCGGGTCGAGGTTGTTCGTGGGCTCGTCGAGGAGCAGCACGTTGGCCGAGGAGACGACCAGCGTGGCGAGGGCGAGACGGGTCTTCTCGCCACCGGAGAGCACCCCGGCGGGCTTGTCCACGTCGTCGCCGGAGAAGAGGAAGGAGCCGAGCGTCTTGCGGACGGCGACCAGGTCCAGGTCGGGCGCGGAGGAGCGCATGTTCTCCAGGACCGTGCGCTCCGGGTCCAGGGTCTCGTGCTCCTGGGCGTAGTAGCCGAGCTTGAGGCCGTGTCCCGGGGTGACCTGGCCGGTGTCGGGCTTCTCCGTGCCCGACAGCAGGCGCAGCAGGGTGGTCTTGCCGGCGCCGTTGAGGCCGAGGATGACGACGCGGGAGCCCTTGTCGATGGCCAGGTCGACGTCGGTGAAGATCTCCAGCGAGCCGTACGACTTGGAGAGGCCCTCGGCGGTCAGCGGGGTCTTGCCGCAGGGCGCCGGGTCGGGGAAGCGCAGCTTGGCGACCTTGTCGGAGATGCGGACGGCGTCCAGGCCCGCGAGCAGCCGGTCGGCACGCTTGGCCATGTTCTGCGCGGCGACGGTCTTGGTCGCCTTGGCACGCATCTTGTCGGCCTGCGAGTTCAGGGCCGCGGCCTTCTTCTCCGCGTTCTGGCGCTCGCGCTTGCGGCGCTTCTCGTCGGCCTCGCGCTGCTGCTGGTAAAGCTTCCAGCCCATGTTGTAGACGTCGATCTGGGCGCGGTTGGCGTCCAGGTAGAAGACCTTGTTGACGACGGTCTCGACCAGGTCGACATCGTGGGAGATCACGATGAAGCCGCCGCGGTAGTTCTTCAGGTAGTCGCGCAGCCAGACGATGGAGTCGGCGTCGAGGTGGTTCGTCGGCTCGTCGAGGAGCAGGGTGTCGGCGTCCGAGAAGAGGATCCGGGCCAGCTCGACGCGGCGGCGCTGGCCGCCGGAGAGGGTGTGCAGCGGCTGGCCGAGCACCCGGTCGGGCAGGCCGAGGGCGGCGGAGATGGTCGCGGCCTCGGACTCGGCGGCGTACCCGCCCTTGGTGAGGAACTCGGTCTCCTGGCGCTCGTACTGGCGCAGCGCCTTCTCCCGGGTGCCGCCGCTGCCGTTGGCGATGCGCTCCTCGTTCATGCGCATCTTCTTGATCAGGACGTCGAGGCCGCGGGCGGACAGGATCCGGTCGCTGGCGAGGACCTCGAGGTCGCCGGTCCGCGGGTCCTGCGGGAGGTAGCCGACCTCGCCCGAGCGGGCGATGGAGCCGGCGGCGGGCTGGCCCTCGCCCGCGAGGCACTTGGTGAGGGTGGTCTTGCCCGCTCCGTTGCGGCCGACCAGGCCGATGCGGTCGCCCTTGGCGACACGGAAGGAGGCGGACTCGATGAGGATGCGGGCGCCGGCGCGCAGCTCGATGCCGGTGGCGGTGATCACGGAAATACTCCAGGGCGGGTCGGGACGGCGGAAGAGGGGGCAGGACGCGAAGCTTCGACGCCGCTAATCCGCGAGGAGATTTGCCATGAGAGACATTCTACCGGGGGTGCGCAACTACTTTCCGGGCCGCCGGTCCGCCCTCGCGACACCCGGGGGCGGTCGCGCGTGTCCCTCGTTCGGCTCAGGGATCCCCCCGGAGGGCCGGGGCGCAGATCGTAATGAATGGGTTGATACTCGCCGCAGGGGACGTGGCTCCTTGGTTCCACGGATGGACGGCGGTGCGGGATGCAGTTCGACGACGACGCCAATCTGGACACGTCCGAGGTCAAGGATCTGCGCGGCAGCCGCATCCCCGGCGGGCGGGCCACGATCGGCGGCGGCATCGTCGGGCTGATCGCGCTGGTCATGGGCCTGCTGTTCGGTGTGGGACCGGAGCAGCTGGGGCTGTCCCCCGGCGACCCGGAGCCGGCGCCCGTCTCGTCCTCCCTCAACCAGGTGGAGCAGGCCTGCAAGAAGGGGAGGGACGCGAACGCCCGGGAGGACTGCCGGCTGGTGGCGGTGGTCAACAGCACCCAGGACTTCTGGCGGCAGGAGTTCACCCGGCGCGGAGGCACCTACAGCCCGGCGACGACGCTCTTCTTCCAGAACCGCGTGAACACCGGCTGCGGGGCGGCCACCTCGGCGGTCGGGCCCTTCTACTGTCCCGCCGACCGGCGGGTCTACCTGGACCTGGCGTTCTACGACGACCTGCGCACGAAGTTCGGCGCGACCGGCGGCCCCTTCGCCCAGGCCTACGTCATCGCCCATGAGTACGGGCACCACATCCAGAACCTGACCGGGACGCTCCAGCGGGCCCAGGACGGGCGGCAGGGCGCGGCCAGCAACGCCGTCAAGGTCGAACTGCAGGCGGACTGCTACGCCGGGGTGTGGGCGCACCACGCGACGAGGACCCCCGACGAGTCCACCGGCTGGCCGCTGATCACCTCGCTCACCGACGAGGACATCAGGGACGGGCTGGACGCGGCGGCCGCGGTCGGCGACGACCGGATCCAGGAGAAGATCCAGGGCCGGGTCAACCCGGAGTCCTGGACGCACGGTTCGGCCGAGCAGCGCCAGCAGTGGTTCTACCAGGGCTACCGGACCGGCGACATGGCCCAGTGCAACACCTTCCGCTGACTGTCGGCGGCGCCTGCCATGCTGGTGTGACGCGGGTCACCGTCACGAGAGGGAGTGATCGTCATGGCAGGCGTTCCGTCCATCTGCCCCACCCTGGTCTACCGCGACGCGAAGGCGGCCATCAAGCTGCTGACCGAGGCCTTCGGGTTCAGCCAGGTCGCGGTGTACGAGGGCGAGAACGGCTCGGTGACGCACGCGGAGCTGGCGTACGGCAACGGCATGGTGATGCTGGGCAGCAAGGGCACCGGCGGGGTCTTCGACAAGGCCATGGAGGGCGCGGGCCCCTCGGGGGTCTATGTCGTGGTCGACGACGTGGACGCCCACCACCGGCGGGCCGTGGAGCACGGCGTGGAGATCCTGATGGAGCCCACCGACCAGGACTACGGCTCCCGCGACTACATGGCCCGGGACGGCGAGGGCAACATCTGGAGCTTCGGGACGTACGCGCCGCAGGTCTGAAGACCCGCGGCGCGTACGCGCGTAGCGCGGGCGTCAGGCGCCGCCGGTGTGGACCTGGAAGGCGGCCCGGCGGACCGCCTTGGCCAGGGCCGGGTCGGGGTGGGCCGCGGCCAGTGCGACCAGGACCTGCACGGTGCGCGGATGACCGACCGCGCGGACCTCGTCCAGCAGCCGGGGGACGGTCGTCCGCACGGCCGAGTCCAGGTGGCGGGCCAGCAGGTCGGCCTCGCCGTGGTCGGCGATGGCGGCCGCGGTGTCCACCCAGAGCCAGGTCGACTCCTCCGCGGTGAGCACGTCCTGCGCCTCGTCGGGGTCGATCCCGTCGTGCTCGGCGAGCCAGAGCAGGGCGTAGGGGCGCAGGGCGGGCTCGCGTACGGCGGCGCGCACCTCGGGCTCGGCGGGGGCGCCGACCACGCGCAGCGCCTCGAAGGCGAGGCCGCGCAGCAGGGCGTCCTCGCCGCGGGCCGCCTGCAGGAGCTCGGCCACGGCGTGGCCGACGGGCCGGGCGGCGAGCCAGGCCTGGTACTCGGCGCGGGCCGGACCGGGGGTGAGCCGCGCGCAGCCGTGCAGCATGGCGGCGGCGGACTGCTCGATGTTCCCGGCGGGGCTCTGCGCCGCGACGCAGATCTGCTCCAGCTTGACCCAGACGGCCCAGCTGCCGAGCGGGGTGAGCGTGGCCCGGGCTGGGCCGAGGGTGACGGCGTCCACGGCGGCGAGACCGCCGAGGGCCCAGCGCAGCAGCCGGGCGAGCGGGACGGGACGGGCCTCGGCGGAACCGGGGACCGCGGACGGTTCGGCGAGGGCTCCCTGCTCGGCGGGAGCCGGGTTTTCGGGTTCGGCCGGGTCTTCCGGTTCGGCCGGGGCTCCCGGTTCGGCGTCGGGGGCCGTTCCCTCGGCCGCGGGCTCCGCGTCGTAGGGGATCTCGCACCGCTCGTCGCGCAGCTCGGTGACGCGCTGGCCCAGCAGGTCGAGCAGGTCGGGGACGGTCACCGCGCCCGCGGAGAGCTGGAGCAGGGAGAGGAGCTGGGGCATCGCCTCGACGACCTCGGCGACGGCCGCGGGGGCGATGTCGGCGGGGGCGGGGTGGACCAGCGACCAGGCGTCGAAGAGGGCGACCCAGCCGCGCAGGACGGCGGTGTCGTCGCGGTCCCATGCGCGCAGCCGCCAGCCCGGCCGGGCGTGGCCGCCGTGCACCTCGACCAGGCCGGCGAGGCGGGCCCGGTCCCAGCCGACCCGGATCTGGCCGTGCGTCAGGCCCAGTTCCGCGGCGGCGCGTTCGACGTCGGAGGGCGCCAGGGCGCCCGTGGGGGCGGGCCGGCCGCCGTCTCCGGCGCCGAGGTTGCGCTCGGCCCAGCGGGTCAGGCGTACGGCATCGGCGAGCGAGGCCCGGGCCCGGTTCGCGAGGTCGGCCGTGGCGGGCGTGCCCGCCGGGGGGCGCGGGGCGGGACGGGTACGCCGGTCGGTCACCGCCTTGCGGGCCGCGGCGACCGACCGCGGGGAGACGAGTCGGAGTCTGGAGTCGCGAGCCAACTGCTCATCAGGCTTTCGGGACGTCACGGAAGCAGTCTCGCCCGTCACTGGCCGAAAGCCCAAACGGAATGAACGCTTGCCGCCGATCGCCCGTGGTGCAGACCGGGACAACACGCCCGCAGGACCCGGTCCGTCACACGGCCTTCACATGACGGGCGCTCACATGAGGCTCACATGAGGGGGGTGAGGAAGCGGCGCAGGGCCTCCTCGTATCCGGCCGGGCCGGCGTTCCACATCGCACCGTGCCCGGCTCCGGGCACGGTGTGCAGGGTGACGAGATCGGGGCGGGCCGCGGCCAGCCTGCGGGAGGGGCCCCAGGGGGCGAGCGAGTCGTCCGGGCCGTGGAAGATCAGTACGGGGACGCGCAGCGCGCCGGGGTCCGCGCCCGGCGGCCGGTGGTCGGCGCGCAGTCCCGCGCGGCCCTCGGCGGCCCGGACCGCCAGCGGCAGCACCACGGCCGGGGTACGGCGGGCCGCGGCGAGCCCGCGCAGGGTGGTGTGCCAGTCGAGTACCGGCGAGTCCAGCACCAGCCCGGAGATCCGGTCGGCCAGCGCCGAGCGCTCGGCGGCGTGCAGGGCCATGGCGGCGCCGGTGGACCAGCCGTGCAGGACCACGCGCCGGGCGCCGTAGCGCACGGCGTAGCGGATGGCGGCGTCCAGGTCCCGCCACTCCGATTCGCCGAGGTGGCCGAGGCCGTCCGGGGAGGCGGGGGCGCCGAGGTCGCCGCGGTAGCCGAGGTCCAGGACGGGCAGCCGGTGGCGGTGCAGGAAGGGCATGACCACCATCGGGTGCTCGCGGCTGCCGCCGAGCCCGTGCACGGTGATCACCCAGGTGTCCCGGACCCCGGGCAGGAACCAGGCGGGGAGCGCGCCGAGCTCTCCGGGGACGTCCACGTCGGCGTGGTCGAGCCCGAGGGCGGTGCGGGGGTCGCCGACGTACACCTGGGGGGTGAGGGTGACCCGGGTCCCGGGGGCGAGGGTGCCGTGGGTGACGGAGAGGAGCTCCCGTACGACGGTGTCCGGGTCGTGCTCGGCGTCCGGGAGCACGGGCCCGACGACGGCGTGCACGCCCGGCGCGACCAGGCCGTACGTACCGGGGCGCAGGGAGGTGAGCGAGCGGGTCAGCGCGACCCGGCCGGGGGCGGTGGAGTGGATGCTCAGCCGCGGCCCGCCGGGGAGCGGACGGCCGGGTTCGGGCCGCAGGGCCGCGTCGGCGGCGTACCGGCCGACCGCGACGGCGGCCGCGCCGGCGCCCAGGAGAGCGGTGGTGACGGCTGCTGCCGTCGCTGTCGCGGTTCGCACCGCTCCAGTGTCTGCGCCCGGGCTCGGGCGGGCCACCGGAGGGGATCCCTCCGCCAGCGCCGGGAGAGGGGTGATCTAGGTCTCTTCAGGGGCTCCGGGCGCAGGGCCGGATGCGGCGCCGGGCCACCCGGAGGGGTTCATTCACCCGGCTTTGACGTGCATTAATGCTGATTTCTACGACAGAATCAGGACGAATGTCGCGATGGGGCCCCGTGCCCGTACACCGCTCCGCCCGCGCCAGTTCACCTTCCGTTCACCCAGGTTGCCTACGGTCGCCGAGCCACTGACGTCAAACAGAAGCCTGGGTAAATGGAGCACATAACGCTTCTCCTCGGGATCGTGATCATCACCGCTCTCGTGTTCGACTTCACGAACGGTTTTCACGACACGGCCAACGCGATGGCCACCACCATCTCGACCGGCGCCCTCAAGCCCAAGACGGCGGTGGCCATGTCCGCCGTGCTCAACCTCGTCGGCGCGTTCATGTCCGTGGAGGTCGCCAAGACGATCTCCAAGGGCCTGGTCAACGAGGACGGCATCCAGCCAGAAGTGATCTTCGCGGCCCTCGTCGGCGCGATCCTCTGGAACCTCGTCACCTGGCTGGTCGGCCTCCCCTCCAGCTCCTCGCACGCCCTGATGGGCGGCCTCATCGGCGCCGCGGTCGCCTCCGCCGGCATCGGCGCGGTCAACGGCAGCGTCATCGTCACCAAGGTGCTCATCCCCGCGATCGCCGCCCCGCTGGTGGCCGGCATCGCCGCGTACCTGGCCGCCAAGGTCACCTACAAGATGGGCGGCAAGGTCGGCGACAAGACCTCCGCCAAGGGCTACCGCGCCGGTCAGATCGCCTCGGCCGGCCTCGTCTCCCTCGCGCACGGAACCAACGACGCGCAGAAGACGATGGGCATCATCACCCTGGCCCTCATCGCCGGCGGTGCGATCGCCCCCGACTCGAACCCGCCGGTGTGGGTCATCGTCTCGGCCGGTGTGGCCATCGCGATGGGCACCTACCTGGGCGGCTGGCGCATCATCCGCACCATGGGCAAGGGCCTGACCGACCTGCAGCCGCAGCAGGGCTTCGCCGCCCAGACCTCGGCCGCGTCCGTCATCCTCGCCTCCTCCACCCTGGGCTTCTCGCTCTCCACCACCCACTCGTGCTCCGGTGCGGTCATGGGTGCGGGCCTGGGCCGCAAGGGCGGTGTGGTCCGCTGGTCCACCGCGACCCGCATGTTCGTCGCCTGGGGCCTGACCCTGCCGGCCGCCGCGCTGGTCTCGGCCGGTGCCGAGCTGGTCATGCGCACGGGTGACATCGGCATCGCCGCCGTCACCGTCTTCCTGGTCGGCTCCTGCCTCGCCATCTGGCTCATCTCGCGCCGCCAGGTCGTCGACCACAGCAACGTCAACGACGTGGAGCCGGTCGACGCCCACGAGCCGGGTGTCGTCACCACGGCGATCGCGGCCGTCACCGTCCCGCCGACCGTCGCCGCGGCCGGCACGACGGTCGCAGCCGCCGGTACGACCGCCGCGGTCACGGACGACGCCCTCAAGGCCACCATCCCGGCCGCGACGACGACCCCGGCGGCTCCGGCCGCCGCGGTCTGACCGAGACACACAGAGGAAACGGCAGTATGAAGATCGACTGGGAAGCGCTCGGCTCCGTCTTCGGGGTCAGCCTCTTCGCCACCGTCGCCCTCGTGGCCCTGTTCACGCTGGGCCTGATGGGCCTGTCCAAGCACGAGGCCGCGACCGAGCAGGGCGGCGCCGCCACCCTGGCCCGCAGCGGCGCGTACCTCTGCTTCACGCTCGTCGCGGCCGCCGTGACGTACGGGATCTACCTGATCGTCGCCTGATCCCCCGCCGTACGGCGGGCCGGGCGCGAAGGCTCCCTCCGGGTTTCTCCCGGGGGGAGCTTTCGCATCTCCCGCCCCTGCAGCGCCGCAGGTCAACGGCGAGTTGACGGGCGTTCTCGGTGCGTGGTGGACTGCCCGAGCCAATACGGCGGCATGGAGAGGAAGTCCGGTGCGAATCCGGCGCGGTCCCGCCACTGTCACCGGGGAGCGCACGCCGCGCGTGCGTCCCGGGAGCCAGGAACTCTCGCCGCCGGACACGTCGAACCAGGGCGCGGACCCTGAGTGAGGACATACCTGCCACCATGCGTGCCGATCGCGTGTTCGCGTACGGCGCCACGGCGGGCCTGATCGGCGACCGGATCCTCGGTGATCCCCGCCGAGGGCACCCCGTGGCCGCCTTCGGGCGGGCCGCCGCCGCCGTCGAGCGCTCCCTGTGGCGCGACGACCGCGCCCGGGGCCTCCTGCACACCCTGGTGTGCGCCGGGGGCGCGGCCGCCGTCGGTGCGCTGGGCGCCCGCGCCGTGCGCTCCCGGCCCGCTGCCGCCCGTATCACCCTGACCGCCGCCGCCACCTGGGCCGTCGTGGGCGGCACCTCGCTGGGCCGCGAGGCCCGCGCCATCGGCGGGGCGCTCGCCGCAGGGGACACCGAGGTGGCCCGGGAGCGGCTGCCCCACCTGTGCGGGCGCGACCCGCAAGCCCTGGACGGGCAGCAGATGGCCCGCGCGGTCGTGGAGTCCGTCGCCGAGAACACCTCCGACGCGGTCGTCGGGGCCCTGGTGTGGGGCGCCGTCGCCGGCGTCCCGGGCCTGCTGGCCTTCCGCGCCGTGAACACCCTGGACGCGATGGTCGGCCACAAGTCCCCCCGCTACCTGCGCTACGGCTGGGCCTCCGCCCGGCTCGACGACCTGGCGGGCTGGCCTGGGGCCCGGCTGACGGCGGCCGCCGCCGTACTGGCCGGACCCGACCGGCGGGGAGCCGTACGGGCCTGGCGCTCGGACGCCGCCGCGCACCCCAGCCCGAACGCCGGACCCGTCGAGGCCTCCTTCGCCGGGGCGCTCGGCGTCAGACTGGGCGGGACCCTGGCGTACGGCGGCCGGGTCGAGCACCGTGCCGTGCTGAACGGCGAGAAGGGGCGGCCGGTGGAGGTCGCGGACATCGAGCGGGCGGTCCGGCTGTCGCAGCAGGTGACCTGGCTGGCCCTGGGGACCTGTGTGGCCGCCCGGCTGCTGGTCTCCCGACTGCTGATCCCCCGTACGACCAAGAGAGGGCGGCGCGCATGAGCGGCGCGAAGCGCGGCGGCGGTCTGCTGGTCGCGGGCACCACGTCGGACGCCGGCAAGAGCGTGGTCACGGCGGGCATCTGCCGCTGGCTGAGCCGCCAAGGCGTGAAGGTGGCGCCCTTCAAGGCGCAGAACATGTCGCTGAACTCGTTCGTCACGCGGGAGGGCGCCGAGATCGGGCGCGCCCAGGCGATGCAGGCCCAGGCGGCCCGCGTGGAGCCGACGGCGCTGATGAACCCGGTGCTGCTCAAGCCCGGCAGCGACCGCAGCAGCCAGGTGGTGCTGCTGGGAAAGCCCGTGGGCGAGATGAGCGCGCGCGGCTACCACGGCGGGCGCCAGGAGCAGCTGCTCGGCATCGTCACGGACTGCCTGGAGCAGCTGCGGGGCACGTATGACGCCGTGATCTGCGAGGGAGCGGGGAGTCCGGCCGAGATCAACCTGCGCCGGACCGACATCGTGAACATGGGGATCGCGCGGGCCGCGCGGTTCCCGGTGGTCGTGGTGGGCGACATCGACCGGGGCGGGGTCTTCGCGTCCTTCTTCGGGACGACCGCACTGCTCTCCCCCGAGGACCAGTCGCTGATCGCGGGGTACATGGTCAACAAGTTCCGCGGCGACGTGTCGCTGCTGGAGCCGGGCATGGAGATGCTGCGCGGCCTGACCGGGCGGGCGACCTACGGGGTGCTGCCGTTCCGGCACGGGCTGGGCATCGACGAAGAGGACGGCCTGCGGGTCTCCCTGCGGGGCGCGGTACGGGAATCCGTGGTGGCGCCGCCCGTGGGCGAGGACGTGCTGCGGGTCGCCGTGTGCGCGGTGCCGCTGATGTCGAACTTCACGGACGTCGACGCGCTCGCGGCGGAGCCGGGGGTCGTGGTGCGGTTCGTGGACCGGGCCGAGGAACTGGCCGACGCGGACCTGGTCGTCGTCCCCGGCACCCGGGGCACGGTGAAGGCACTGGCGTGGCTGCGCGAACGCGGACTCGCGGACGCGCTGGCGCGGCGGGCCTCCGAGGGGCGGCCGGTCCTGGGTATCTGCGGCGGGTTCCAGGTTCTGGGCGAGCACATCGAGGACGAGGTCGAATCGCGGGCCGGGGCGGTGGACGGCCTCGGGCTGCTGCCCGTACGGGTGCGCTTCGCGCCGGAGAAGACCCTGGCCCGGCCGGTGGGCTCGGCGCTGGGCGAGGCCGTGACGGGCTACGAGATCCACCACGGGGTCGCGCAGGTCCTGGGCGGGGAGCCCTTCCTCGACGGCTGCCGCGTCGGATCGGTGTGGGGCACCCACTGGCACGGCTCGCTGGAGTCGGACGGCTTCCGCCGGGCGTTCCTGCGGGAGGTCGCGGCGGCGGCGGGGCGGCGGTTCGTGCCGGCGCCGGACACGTCGTTCGAGGCGCTGCGCGAGCAGCAGCTCGACCTGCTGGGCGACCTGATCGAGGAGCACGCGGACACGGATGCGCTGCTGCGGCTGATCGAGGCCGGCGCCCCGTCGGGCCTCCCCTTCCTCCCACCGGGCGCGCCGTGAGGGGCCGCGCCCTGCGGGGCTGTTCCCCTACCCGCCCTTTCTCCGTTTCCCGGGCCCTGCCCGGACCCGCGCCTCAATCGCCGGCGGGGCTCGACAACCAGCCTCGCCTGAGGCGCGGGGCGCGGGGCGGAGCCCCGGTCTTCCAGCCTCGCCGGCGTTTGAGGCGCGGGGTCCGGGACGGGGCCCCGGCGACGGCGCCGCACTCGCCCACGGCTCCGCGCAGAGCATCCGGCCAGGCCCCTGCCACGGTCCGCATCCAAGGAGTGAGCAACACATGAGCACGCCCTATCCGTTCACCGCAGTGGTCGGCCAGACCGACCTGCGGCTGGCGCTCCTGCTCAACGCCGTGAGCCCCGCGGTCGGTGGTGTGCTCGTGCGCGGCGAGAAGGGGACCGCCAAGTCCACCGCCGTGCGCGCGCTGTCGACCCTGCTGCCGCAGGTCGACGTCGTACCCGGGTGCCGGTTCTCCTGCGCGCCCGGCGCGCCGGACCCGGCCTGCCCGGACGGCCCGCACGAGCCCGGCCCCGGCGGCGCCCGGCCCGCCCGCATGGTGGAGCTGCCCGTCGGCGCCTCCGAGGACCGCCTCGTCGGCGCCCTCGACATCGAACGGGCCCTCGCCGAAGGCGTGAAGGCCTTCGAGCCCGGGCTGCTCGCGGACGCCCACCGCGGGATCCTCTACGTCGACGAGGTCAACCTCCTCCACGACCACCTGATCGACCTGCTGCTCGACGCCGCGGCGATGGGCGCCTCGTACGTGGAGCGCGAGGGCGTCTCCGTACGCCACGCCGCCCGCTTCCTGCTCGTCGGCACGATGAACCCCGAGGAGGGCGAGCTGCGGCCGCAGCTGCTCGACCGCTTCGGGCTGACCGTCGAGGTCGCCGCCTCCCGCGAGCCCGCCCTGCGGGTCGAGGTGGTGCGCCGCCGGCTCGCGTACGAGGACGATCCCGCGGGCTTCGCCGACCGCTGGGCCGGTGACGAGAACGAGGTCCGTGCCCGGGTGGTGGCCGCGCGGGCGCTGCTCCCGCAGGTCCGGCTCGGGGACACCGCGCTGCTGCAGATCGCCGCGACCTGCGCCGGCTTCGAGGTCGACGGCATGCGGGCCGACATCGTGATGGCGCGGACCGCGACCGCCCTGGCCGCCTGGGCCGGGCGGAGCGCCGTGCTGAAGGAGGACGTGCGGCAGGCCGCGCTGCTGGCCCTCCCCCACCGCCGGCGCCGCAATCCCTTCGACGCGCCGGGCCTGGACGAGGACCGGCTGGACGAGATCCTCGACCAGTTCCCCGACGAGGAGCCGGAGCGCGAGCCCGACCCGGAGCCGGAGCCCGACCCGGACCCGAACCCGGACCCCGAGGGCCCGGATGGTGACGGCGACGGCGACGGCGACGGCCCCGACGGCGGCGGCGGGGTGCCCCCGCAGGGCGGCGGCCCGCAGGACGCGAACGCCCCGGCCGAGCCCGCCGAGACCACCGAGGCCCCCTCGGACGCCCCCGAGGCCCCGCAGCCCTCCGCGCAGGAGGCCGGCGGGCCCGAACAGGCCGCCGTACGGGCCGCCGAGCCGTTCCGTACCAAGATGCTGAGCGTGCCGGGGCTCGGCGAGGGCGCGGCCGGACGGCGTTCGCGCGCCCGCACCGCCCACGGCCGGACCACCGGCGCCCAGCGCCCCCGCGGCCACCTCACGAAGCTGCACCTGGCGGCCACCGTGCACGCGGCCGCCCCGCACCAGAAGGCGCGCGGCCGCAACGGGCGCGGTCTGGTGATCCGCAAGGACGACCTGCGCCAGGCCCGGCGGGAGGGCCGCGAGGGCAACCTCGTCCTCTTCGTCGTCGACGCCTCCGGCTCGATGGCCGCCCGGCAGCGCATGAGCGCGGTCAAGGGCGCCGTGCTGTCGCTGCTCCTGGACGCCTACCAGCGCCGGGACAAGGTCGGCCTGATCACCTTCCGGGGTGCCACGGCCGAGCTGGCGCTGCCGCCGACGTCCTCGGTGGACGCGGCCGCGGCCCGGCTGGAGCAGCTGCCGACGGGCGGCCGCACCCCGCTGGCCGCCGGGCTGCTGAAGGCCCACGAGGTGCTGCGGATCGAGCGGCTGCGGGATCCCTCGCGCCGGCCGCTGCTCGTGGTCGTCACCGACGGGCGGGCCACCTCGGCCGGGACCGCGACGGGCCGGTCGGACGGCACCCCGCGGGAGCTCGCGGGGCGCAGCGCGCGGCTGCTGCAGGCCGGGGGCGTCGCCTCCGTGGTCGTGGACTGCGAATCGGGGCCGGTCCGGCTGGGGCTGGCCGGGGTCCTGGCCGCCGATCTCGGCGGGCCCGCCGTCTCGCTCGACGGGCTGCGGGCCGACTCGCTGGCCGGACTCGTGAAGAACGTACGTACCGCCGTGACATCCAGTGCATCACCCCACAGCAACAGGAGGGCCGCGTAATGCCGCAGGGACAGCCGTCCGTCGTTCCGGACGACGGACTCACGACGCGCCAGCGCCGCAACCGTCCGCTCGTCTTCGTCCACACCGGTCCCGGCAAGGGCAAGTCCACGGCGGCCTTCGGGCTGGCGCTGCGCGCCTGGAACCAGGGCTGGTCGATCGGGGTGTTCCAGTTCGTCAAGTCGGCGAAGTGGAAAGTCGGCGAGGAGAACGCGCTCAAGGTGCTCGGCGCCTCCGGCGAGGGCGGCGCGGTCGCCTGGCACAAGATGGGCGAGGGCTGGTCCTGGGTGCAGAGGGACGCGCAGCTCGACAACGAGCAGGCGGCCAAGGAGGGCTGGGAGCAGGTCAAGCGCGATCTGGCCGCCGAGACGCACAAGCTGTACGTGCTCGACGAGTTCGCCTACCCGATGCACTGGGGCTGGATCGACGTCGACGAGGTCATCGAGGTGCTGCGGAGCCGTCCCGGCACCCAGCACGTGGTGATCACGGGCCGCAACGCGCCGGAGAAGCTGGTGGAGTTCGCGGACCTCGTCACCGAGATGACCAAGGTCAAGCACCCGATGGACACCGGCCAGAAGGGCCAGAAGGGCATCGAGTGGTGACCTCGTTCAACGTTCCCCGGCTGGTCATCGCCGCGCCGTCGTCCGGCAGCGGCAAGACCACCGTGGCCACGGGCCTGATGGCGGCCTTCGCGGAGCGCGGCCTCGCCGTGTCCCCGCACAAGGCCGGGCCCGACTACATCGACCCCGGCTACCACGCGCTGGCCACCGGCCGGCCGGGGCGCAACCTCGACGCCTTCATGTGCGGGCCGGAGCTGGTCGCTCCGCTGTTCGCGCACGGGGCGGCCGGGTGCGACCTCGCCGTGGTCGAGGGTGTGATGGGGCTCTACGACGGGGCCGCGGGCCGGGGTGAACTGGCGTCGACGGCGCAGGTCGCGAAGTTGCTGCGGGCGCCGGTGGTGCTGGTGGTCGACGCCTCCTCGCAGTCGCGGTCGGTGGCGGCGCTGGTGCACGGCTTCGCGTCCTTCGACCCGCAGGTGCGGCTGGGGGGCGTGATCCTGAACAAGGTCGGCTCCGACCGGCACGAGGTGATGCTGCGGGAGGCCCTGGAGGAAGCGGGGATGCCGGTGCTCGGCGTCCTGCGGCGGGCTCCGCAGGTGGCCACGCCGTCGCGGCACCTGGGGCTGGTTCCGGTGGCCGAGCGGCGTGCGGATGCGCTGGCCGCGGTGTCGGCGCTGGCCGATCAGGTCCGCCGCGGGTGCGACCTTGACGCGCTCATGGCGCTGGCCCGCACGGCCCCGGCGCTGGCCTGTGAGGTCTGGTCTGCGACGACTGCGCTGACGCGCGGCCGGGGCGCCGCCCCGGACCCCGCTCCTCAAACGCCGGAGGGGCTGAACTCTTCAGCCTCACCGGTCATCGCCGTCGCCGGCGGGCCCGCGTTCACGTTCTCCTACGCCGAGCACGCGGAGCTGCTCACCGCCGCCGGGGCCGAGGTCGTCACCTTCGACCCGCTCGGGGACGAGTCGCTCCCCGACGGCACCACCGGCCTGGTGATCGGCGGCGGCTTCCCCGAGGTGTACGCGCCCGAGCTGTCCGCCAACGAACCGCTCCGCAAGGCCGTCGCCGACTTCGCCGCGGCCGGCGGCCCGGTGGCCGCCGAGTGCGCCGGGCTGCTGTACCTCGGGCGGTCGCTCGACGGGAAGCCCATGTGCGGGGTGCTCGACGCCGACGCGCGGATGTCGGAGCGCCTCACCCTGGGCTACCGCGAGGCGGTGGCGGTGTCCGACAGCGCGCTCGCGCGGGCCGGGACCCGGCTGCGCGGGCACGAGTTCCACCGGACGGTGATCGAGCCGGGCGCCGGTGTCACGCCGGCCTGGGGGTTCACGCACCCGGAACGCCGGGTCGAGGGCTTCGTCCAGCAGGGTGTGCACGCCAGTTACCTGCACACGCACTGGGCGGCCGAGCCGTCCGTCGCCCGCCGTTTCACGGAAGCCGCGGCAGCACGGCGGTGACCCCCGTCCGCCGGCCGCGGTCATTCCGCGATGCCCACCACCAGCCAGATCCCGGCCACCCCGCCCACCGTGCACATCAGCGTGGACAGGGCGGGGTGCTTGTGGTGCGCCTCGGGCAGGATCTCGGCGGCCGCGAGGTACAGCAGGGCGCCGCCGAAGAAGGCCAGGTAGGCGCCGAGGGGTTCCTCCGGAAGGGTGAACAGCAAAGTGGACGCCGCGCCCACGACCGGGGCGACGGCGTCCGCGAAGAGCATCATCACGGCCTTGCGGCGGTCGTTCCCGTAGAGGCGGGTGAGCGTGTACGTGTTGAACCCGTCGGCGAAGTCGTGGGTGATGACGGCCAGCGCCACGGCCACGCCCATCCCGCCGCCGATCTGGAAGGCCGCGCCCAGGGCCACGCCGTCGGCGAGGCTGTGGCCGACCATCGCCGCGGCGGCGGTGAGTCCGACCTGGGGGACGCGGACGCCGTCCTCGGCGCCGTGTGCGGCCTGGCGGACGGCCAGCAGCCGTTCCACGACGTGCGCGACCAGGAATCCGGCCACGAAGAGCAGCAGGGCGAGCGGGACGCCGAAGATCTCGTCGCCCGCCGCGTGGAGCGCCTCCGGGAGCAGGTCGAGGCCGACGACGCCGAGCATCAGCCCGCCGGCCAGGCCCAGCACGAGGTGGCGGCGGTCGGTGACGCGCTGCGCCGTCCATCCGCCCGCCAGGGTCATCAGGAACGCGCCCAACGCCACGATCACGGCCATGTGCCCCTGAATACAGACTCCTCGCTCCGCGCGCACATCCCCACGCGGGCGGCGGGCGTCGCATCGTTGACGACAGACCGGTGCCGGTGACGTGCCGGTGGCCGTGACTACGGAGGGAGGCCCCCCGGTGGGCGAGTACACGACACAGCTGGTGGTCGGGGTCGGCGGACGCGCGGGGGTTTCCGTCGCGGAGGTCTGCGCCCTGGTCGAGGAGACGCTGCGGGGGGCCGGGCTGGCCGCGGAGGCGGTGACGGCGCTGGCCACCGTGGACGCGAAGACGGGAGAGCCGGGGATCGCGGGCGCGGCGAAACGATTCGGCGTGCCCCTGCTCGGCTACTCCCCCGAAGAGTTGGCCGCCGTCACCGTGCCGCACCCCTCGGAGGCGGCGCGCGCCGCGGCCGGGACCCCCTCGGTGGCGGAGGCCGCGGCCCTCGCGGGCGGCGGGGAACTCCTCGTGCCCAAGCGCCGGTCGGTGTCGGCGACCTGCGCGGTGGCCGTGGCGCAGGCCCACGACCTGCGCCACCACGGGGACGTGGAAGTGATCGACACGGGCTCCGCGCTGGTGGACCTCGCGGTCAACGTCCGTGCGGGCACGCCCCCGGAGTGGCTCAAGCAGCGGATCGCCGCCTCCCTCGGGGATCTCGCCGCGTACCCCGACGGGCGACGGGCCCGGGCGGCGGTGGCGGCCCGGCACGGGCTGCCGGTCGAGCGGGTGCTGCTGACCGCCGGGGCCGCGGAGGCCTTCGTACTGATCGCGCGGGCGCTGGGCGCCGTACGGCCGGTCGTGGTCCACCCGCAGTTCACCGAGCCGGAGGCGGCGCTGCGGGACGCGGGGCACCGGGTGGAGCGGGTGGTGCTGCGGGCGGCGGACGGGTTCCGGCTGGACCCGGCGGACGTGCCCGAGGACGCGGACCTCGTGGTGATCGGCAACCCGACCAACCCGACGTCCGTCCTGCACCCGGCGGCAGCGCTGGCGGCGCTGGCCCGGCCGGGCCGGATCCTGGTGGTGGACGAGGCGTTCATGGACGCCGTTCCGGGCGAGCGGGAGGCGCTGGCCGGGCGGATGGACCTGCCGGGGCTGGTGGTGCTGCGGAGCCTGACGAAGACCTGGGGGCTGGCGGGGCTGCGGATCGGCTACGTGCTGGCCGAGCCCGAGGTGATCGCGAAGCTGGCGGCCGCGCAGCCGCTGTGGCCGGTGTCGACCCCGGCGCTGGTGGCGGCCGAGGCCTGTGTGGCTCCGGAGGCGCTGGCCGAGGCGGAGGAGGCGGCGCGGCGGATCGCCGTGGACCGGGCGCACCTGCTGGCCGGGCTCACGGAGTTCGACGAGGTGACGGTCGCCGGAGTGGCGCAGGGGCCGTTCGTCCTGATCCGGGTGACGGGCGCCGCGGAGGTCCGTACCCGGCTGCGCGCCCTCGGCTTCGCCGTCCGCCGCGGGGACACCTTCCCCGGGCTGGACCGCTCCTGGCTCCGGCTGGCGGTGCGCGACCGGGCGACGACGGGCCGGCTGCTCCAGGCCTTGGACCACGCCCTCGCCCTGGGGGCGCGCTGACCTGCACAACTGCGGCCTGACCTGCGCATTTTCCGCTGACTGGGGTCGCCGCCCCGGGCGGGCCCGCCTACCATGGCCACGGGGCGGGCCGTTGGGGATCCCCGCACCAGTGCTCGGCATCGGGGGTTGGGAATGAAGGCATCCGCCAAAATCGGCGCGTCGCTGGCCGGGCTGGCCGTCGTGGGCGGTGGGATCTACGCCGCGCCGCAGCTGTTCGACCGCGGCTCCGCGCCGGCCGCGGAGCAGCGGCTCCGGGCCAAGCCGGAGCAGAGCACGTCCGCCCCTCCGGCGAGCGCCGCCCCCGCCGGGCAGCCCTTCACCCTGGTGGCGACCGGCGACATCATCCCGTACCCCTCGATCATCCAGCGGTCGGCGGACGACGCCGACGAGGCCGGTGCGTACGACTTCCGGAAGATACTCGCCGGGGTCAAACCCCTGGTCTCCGCCGCCGACCTGGCGATATGCCACCACGAGATACCGTACGGGCGCCCCGGCGGCCCCTACACCGGCTATCCCCTGTTCAAGGCCCCGCACCAGCTCGCGGACGCCCTCAAGGACGCCGGGTACGACGGCTGTTCCACCGCCTCGAACCACACCCTGGACGACGGCTACGAGGGTCTCGCCCGCACCCTGGAGCACCTCGACCGGGTCGGCATCCCGCACGTGGGCTCGGCCCGCAGCGCGGAGGAGGCCAAGGCCCCGGCCCTGCTCGCGGCCGGCGGTGCGAAGGTCGCCCAGCTGTCGTACACGTACGGCACGAACGGCATCCCGCTCCCCCAGGACAAGCCGTGGGCCGTCAACCTGATCGACAAGGACCGGATCATCGCCGACGCCCGCGCCGCCCGGGCCGGCGGCGCGAACGTGGTGGTGCTCAGCGTCCACTGGGGCACCGAGTGGCAGACGGCGCCCGACGAGCAGCAGAAGGAACTGGCGCAGGCGCTGACCGCCTCCCGCTCCGCCGACGGCCTCCCCGACATCGATCTGATCATCGGCACGCACAACCACGTGCCGCAGCCCTACGAGAAGATCAACGGCACCTGGGTGGTCTTCGGCATGGGCGACCAGGTCGCCAGCTTCGTACCAGCCGACAAACTGCGCGGCAACCAGTCCTCGGTCCCCCGCTTCACCTTCGCCCCGGCGGCGGACCGTCCGGGCCGCTGGGAGGTGGTGAAGGCCGAATACCTCACGCAGTACTCGGACATGGGGCCGCCGTTCCGCGTCGTCTGCGCCTCCTGCGCGGCCTCCGACACCACGCTCCCGGCCGGCAGGCGCAGCGAGTACGCCCGGATCGACCAGCAGGTCACCGAGGCCGTGATGTCACGTGGTGCGGGCGGGCAGGGGCTGCAGCACGCCACCCGTTGAGCACTCCCCTCCGTGTGCTCGCTGGGCGGCCGTGCCGACGGCGGCCCGGGTGCGCCCGTCGGCCCTACGAGGCCCGGCCCCGGCGGGTCAGGAGGAGCGCGGCCCCGCCGATGCCGAGCAGGGTCAGTGCCCCGCCCGCGATGTAGGCGGACATCGAACCGCCGCCGGTCTCGGCCAGGTTGGCGTCGGCGGTGATGCCGGATCCGGTGCCGGTGCTGGTACCGGTACCGGCCCCCGTGCCCGTCTCGGTACCGGTCGCGGTCTGGGGCTTGACGTCCGGCTTCGCGGGCGCGGTCGCGCTCGGCGCCGGACCGGCCGGGGACTCGCAGTGCGCCTCGGCGAGCACGATCTCGCCCTCCACCTCCGCCACGTTCAGCTTCAGCGGGTTGACCGACACCTTCAGGCGGAGCGCGGCCGCGGCGGCCGTGGCGGAGGTGGTCTGGGTACCGGACAGCTCCAGGCTGACCAGGCCCACGCCCGGGACCTCGACCTTGGTGGGGCCGCCGGCCGACAGGGTGACCTTCTTGCCGAGCGCCGTCACCTTCCCGAGGACGTTCGCGCTGGCCACCGGCTTCTTGCCCGCCTCGCAGACGGCCTTGGAGGTGACCTTCTCCACCTCGACGAGGGAGAGCAGCGGCAGCCCGGGCACGTGGACGGAGGCCTTGGCGAGGTTCGCCTCGGCCTCGGCACGGGTCTTGTCCGCGGTCGCCCTGGAGGTGGCCACGTCGGCGCGCAGGATGCTGACCGGCTTGTTTCCCTCGACCCCGTCCAGGGTGACGGTCAGCGCCGTCTTCTCGGCCGTCGCCGGGGCGCTGACCTCGTTGAGGGTCGCCTTCAGCGGGACGTCCACGGTCTTGTTGAGCAGGCCCACGTCCAGTCCGGCGCGCAGGACGACGGCGCCCGCCTTGCCCTCGCCCCCGGACCCGCCGCCTCCCGTGGCGAGGGCGGGCGGGGCGGTGAGCAGGGCGACCGCTCCCGTCGCGAGCAGGATGGCCGCGGGCATGCGGAAGGTGTTGCTGTTCAAGGTGGTGGAACCCCCGGGGAGATGGGTGCCGTCGCGCCGCCAATGGGGGACATTGCGCGCGCCGACGGCCTCGACCCCGGAATCTTTACGCACTGTGGGTGAAGGGGTGGCAACCTGACGTGAGTTCACCCCAAAGGGTGGTTTCCACGCACATATTCGAATCATCGCGCCTCACAAAGAACGCGAGTTCTCTCCTTTCACGAACAACCGGCCCGCGCGGTCGTTCTCAACGACCGACGGGCCGCCGATGTCACGCGCCGTCAACAGGACGCCGGTGCGCGGCTCAGGCCCGGACCGCGCCGTTCACGACGACCCGCAGCGGCTGCGCCAGCGCGCGTACGTCGGCCCGCGGATCGGAGCCGTAGACCACGAGGTCCGCGGGCGCCCCCTCGGTCAGCCCGGGCCTGCCGAGCCATTCACGGGCCGCCCAGGCCGTCGCCGAGAGGGCCTGGAGCGGCGGGATCCCGGCCTTCACCAGCTCCTCGACCTCCGCCGCGACCAGGCCGTGCGGCAGGGAACCGCCCGCGTCGGTGCCGACGTAGACCGGGACGCCCGCGTCGTAGGCGGACCGGACGGTGTCGTAGCGCCTCTCGTGGAGTCGTCGCATGTGCGCCGACCAGCGCGGGAACTTCGCCTCGCCGCCCGCCGCCAGCTTCGGGAACGTCGCGATGTTGACGAGCGTGGGGACGATCGCGACCCCGCGCTCGGCGAACAGCGGGATGGTGTCCTCGGTGAGGCCGGTGGCGTGTTCGACGCAGTCGATGCCCGCCTCGACCAGGTCGCGCAGCGAGTCCTCGGCGAAGCAGTGCGCCGTGACCCGGGCCCCGAGCCGGTGCGCCTCGGCGATGGCCGCCTCCACCTCGGCGCGCGGCCAGCAGGCCGTCAGGTCGCCGGCGTCGCGGTCGATCCAGTCGCCGACCAGCTTCACCCAGCCGTCGCCGCGCCGCGCCTCGCGGCCGACGTACTCGACGAGGTCCGCGGGCTCGATCTCGTGGGCGTAGTTGCGGATGTAGCGGCGGATGCGCGCGATGTGCCGGCCGGCCCGGATGATCTTCGGCAGGTCCTCGCGGTCGTCGATCCAGCGGGTGTCGGAGGGCGACCCGGCGTCGCGGATGAGGAGGGTGCCGGCGTCGCGGTCGGTGAGGGCCTGGCGCTCGGCGGTCGCGGCGTCGACCGGCCCGTGGGCGTCCAGCCCCACGTGGCAGTGCGCGTCGACCAGACCCGGCAGGGCCCACCCGGTCACCGTGGTGACCTCGCGGGCGCCGGGCGGACGCTCGTAGGAGACCCTCCCGCCGACCACCCAGAGCTCGTCGCGGACCTCGTCGGGCCCGACCAGCACCCGCCCCTTCACGTGCAGCACATCGCTCATGTCGGCACTGTACGTGCGGGCGCGGGCGGCGCCCCGGGGCGGGGCGCCGCCCGCGCGCGAGGGGGGTCCTGGTCGGGCGCGAGGGGCGGGCCGGATCGAGCGCGAGGGGGGCCGGGGGCCGGGTCGGGGGTGCGGCCCCCTCGGTCGGGGGCCGGGTCGGGCCCGCGGCCCGGTCGGGTCAGGGCGTGGACAGGGCGTCGAGCAGCCGGTCCACGTCCGCCTCGGTGGTGTAGAGGTGGAACGAGGCCCGCAGGAGGCCCGCGCGGGCCGAGGTGGCGATGCCCGCGGCCTGCAGGGCGGGCTGGCGGTCGGCAAGGCCGGGCACCGAGACGATGGCGGCCTCGCCGGGCACGGGCTCGTGGCCGAGGCGGGCGAGCCCGGCCCGGTAGCGGGCGGCCAGGGCGGTGTCGTGGGCGTGGACGGTCTCGATGCCGATGCGCTCCAGGAGCCGCAGCGAGGCCTCGGCCGCGTGGTAGGCGAGGAAGGCCGGGGACTCGTCGAACCGCCGGGCCCCGTGGGCCAGTTCCGGCATGGGGCCGTAGGTGGCGTCCCACATGGACTGCGCCGCCACCCATCCGGCGTGCAGCGGGGTCAGCGTGTGCTGGGCCTCCTGCGACACGGTCAGGTACGAGGCCCCGCGGGCGCCGAGCAGCCACTTGTAGCCCGCGGTGACCGTGTACTCGTACGGCGACGCGTCGAAGGGGAGCCAGCCCGCCGCCTGGGTCGCGTCCACCAGCATCCGGGCCCCGTGCGCGGTGGTCGCCGCACGCACCGCGGACAGGTCGGCCATCCGTCCGTCCGCGGACTGCACGGCGCTCAGCGAGACGAGGGCGGTGTCCGGACCGACGGCCTCGGCGACGGATTCGAGCGGCGCGAAGCGGACCTTGAGGTCGCCCCGCACCACGAACGGGTTGATCACGGAGGCGAAGTCGCCCTCCGGGCAGAGCACTTCGGCGCCGGGCGGGAGCGACGCCGCGATCAGGCCGACGTGGGTGGAGACGGCCGAGCCGACGGCCACCCGGTCGGTGTCGACCCCGACCAGGCGGGCGAAGGCGGCCCGGGCGCCGGTCACCCGGTCGAAGTCGCCGAATCCGGCGGGGATCCCGGCCCCCGCCGCCTCGGCCAGCTCCCGTACGGCGGCGACGGCGGCACGCGGGAGCACCCCGCAGTTGGCGGTGTTGAGGTAGGTGGTGGAGTGGGCGAACTCGGCACGGGTCGCATCGGCGAGCGGAAGATCCATGCGTTCAACTCTGCGCCAGGAACGACCCAAAGTCCATTGCCTGGTTTTGCGCGCCCACTCCAAGTCATCCTTATGCCTGCGGGACGGCGCACGCCCCGTCGGGCTCGCACGCCTCGGCGGCGGCGGCCGGTTCCTCGACTTCGCGCCCGGCCCACGCCTGCTCCAGGGCCCGGGTGAACACCTCGGCCGGCTGGCCGCCGGAGATGCCGTAGCGGCGGTCGAGGACGAAGAACGGCACGGCGTTCGCGCCCAGCTCGGCGGCCTCGCGCTCGTCGGCCCGGACCTGGCCGGCGTAGGCGGAGTCGTCGGCGAGGACGGCGCGGGCCTCGGCCTCGTCCAGCCCTGCCTCGACGGCGAGGGCGACCAGCACCTCCGGGTCGAAGACGGAGCGCTCCTCGCCGAAGTTGGCCCGGTAGGCGAGGTCGAGCAGCTCCTCCTGCCGCCCGCGGGCGTCGGCGAGGTGCAGCAGCCGGTGGATGTCGAAGGTGTTGCCGTGGTCGCGGCCCTCGGTCCGGTACTCCAGCCCCTCCGCGCGGGCACTGGCGGCGACGTGCTCCTCCATGCCGCGCGCCTCGTCGAGGGTCCGGCCGTACTTCTTGGCAAGCATCTCCAGGACCGGGGCGGTGACGCCCTTGGCGCTGCCCGGGTCGAGCTCGAAGGACCGGAAGACGACCTCCACCTCGTCGCGGTGCGCGAAGTCGGCCAGCCCCTTGGTGAAGCGGGCCTTGCCGATGTAGCACCAGGGGCAGGCGATGTCGCTCCAGATCTCGACGCGCATGATCCTTCTTCTCTCCGGGTTCGGGGGGATAAAACGGTTTGTGGTTCAACCTTCCCCGGCCCCGTCTCATTCCCCGGACTCATGCCCCGGACGCGGCAGGCGGGGACCGCACCACACCTCGGCAATCGTCCTGAAGCGCGTTGCGGTCCCCGCAGGGCCACCCGAGGCCGGGCCGTCTACGGCTGGGGCGGGCGCTCGCCTCCGGTGGGGGGCGGGGGCTGGTTCCCGATCTGCTCGTTGAGCTTCTGTTGCGCCGTGTCCACCTGGCTCTGGTACTTGTTCTGGGTCTTCGCGTCGAAGGCGTCTCCGGCCTTCTCGACGCCTTGGCGGGCCTGGTCCGGGTGTCCCTTGATCAGGCCTTTGAGCTTGTCGAGCATGGACATGAACGGTCCTTTCCCGGGATTGCCTGTCGCTCCCAGCTTCACCGCGAACGGCCGTGCGTGCACCCGGAGAGGCCGCGCGCCCGCGTGGGCGCCTCGTTCCGCCCCGGACGCGGCGGGCGTGGGGCCGACCTGGAGCCAGAGGGTGCGGTGGGTGCCCGAGCGGGGGGTGGCAGGGTCGGGGCGCCAGCCGTGGGTGGCGTAGAAGGCCTGGGCGCGGAGGTTGTGCTCGTAGACCTCCAGGCGGACCCGGCGGATTCCGGCGCGGCGCCAGGCGTCCAGGCAGGCGGCGTGCAGGGCGGCGCCTGTGCCGCGGCGCCAGTGGACCGGGTCGACGTGGAGCTGGGTGAGGGTGGTCTCGCCGTCCTGCGTGCGGAAGGCGGCGACCCCGGTGATCTCGCCTTCCTGCTCCGCGCAGAGCACCCCGCCCTCGGCGGCGTCGCGGGCGACGGCCCGGGACCAGCCCTCGCGGGTCCGGTGGAGTTCGGCCCCACCCGCGTAGGCCTGCTCGGGGATGTGGCCCGTGTAGTAGGTGGCGCGGGCCCGGGCGTGAAGGGCGGCGATGGCGTCGAGATCGGCGGGGTGCGCGGTCCTGATCACGGGAGGGGGAACGCGCCGGGAGCCTCGCCGGTTCCCGGCGCGTGGGGCGCGGCGCGTGGGGCGCGGCGCGTGGGGCGCGGCGCCTGGCGCGGCTACCTCTTCAGCCACGCCTCCATCATCTTCTGGGCGATGGGGGCGGCCAGCTTGCCGCCGCCGATCTCGGAGCGGTCGGTGTCGGAGTTCTCGATCACCACGGCGACGGCGATCTGCTTGCCGTTCAGCTTGCCGTACGAGGTGAACCAGGCCAGCGGCGCAAGGCTGTTGTTCACACCGCGCTGGGCCGTACCGGTCTTGCCGCCCACCTCGGCGCCCGGCACCTGGGCCGGCTTGCCGCCGCCCTCGGTGGCGACCGTGCGCATCGCGTCCCGGATCATCGAGGCGGTCTTGTCGCTCATGACCTGCTGGGACTTCGGGTTCTTGAAGCTCTCCAGCACGTCGCCGTTGGCGTCGGTGACCTCGGAGACCATGTGCGGGGCGACGAGCTTGCCGCCGTTCTGGATCGCGGCCGTCACCATCGCCATCTGGAGCGGGGTGGCCTGCACGTCGAACTGGCCGATGCCCGTCTGCGCGACCTGGTCGATCGACATCTTCTTCGACGGGTACTTGCTCGGCGGGTTGGTGCGGACCGGCGTGTCGATCTGCACGTTGAAGCCGAGCTTCTCGGCCGTCGCACGCATCTTGTCCTGGCCGAGCTTGGACGCGAGTTCCGCGAACACGTTGTTGCAGGACAGCCGCAGGGCGGTGCGCACCGAGACGTTGTTGCAGGCCGCGGAGCCCGCCTCGCTGGGCAGCGGGGTGCGGGTGCCGGGGATCGTGTACGGGTCGGCGATGCCGGTCTGCCGGTCGATGTCGGTGACAAGGCCGTTCTCGATCGCCGCGGCGAGGGTGACCAGCTTGAAGGTGGAGCCGGGTGCCTGGGGCTTGCGCAGGGCCACGTTCTCCATGGCCTTGCCCTTGTCGGCGGAGAGCTGGGTCCAGGCCTCCAGGTCGTTGGCTCCGGCGATGGTGCCCGGGTCGAAGGAGGGGTTGTTCACCACGGCGAGGATCTCGCCGGTCACGGGGTCGAGGGCCACGGCGGCGCCCTGCTTGCCCTGCAGGGCGTCGTAGGCGGCCTTCTGCACGTCCTTGTCGATGGTGGTCAGGACGTTGCCGGGGTCGGCCCGCTTGTTGGTGAGCATGTCCATCACGGTCTTCAGCCGGCTGTCTGAGCCGTTGAGGACGTTCTTGTAGATGCCCTCCAGCAGGGTGGTGCCGTACGCCTGGGAGCTGTACCCGGTGATGGGTGCGTAGAGCGGGCCGTCGACATAGGTCCGCTTGTAGCCGAAGTCCTTGCCGCCCGTCTTCACCGAGCCGGTGATCGCCTCCCCGCCCACGATGATGTTGCCCAGCGGGTTCTCGTACTGCCCGATGAGGTTCCGGCGGTTGTGCTTGTCGTCTGCGAGGGCCTGGCCTTGGTATGCCTGCACCCAGGTGACGCGGACCAGCAGGGCCAGCACCAGGAGCAGACAGAAGACCGACGCACGCCTGATCGTTTTGTTCATCCCCCAGAAGGACGCCCCAGCGGCCCCGGCCGTTCCGCTCTGCCCCGATTGTGGCCGGGTTCTCAGCCTTTTTTCATGACGAAGCCCCCCTCGTAGGCCGCGATGACGGCCTGGGTGCGGTCGCGGGAACCGGTCTTGGTGAGGACCGCCGCGACATGGGTCTTGACCGTCTGCGGTCCGACGCCGAGACGCTCGCTCATCTCGTGGTTCGACAGTCCGGTGGCCATCAGGCGCAGTACGTCGGCCTCGCGGTCGGTGAGCCGGCGCACCCAGGGTGCCGTGGCGGGCGCGGAGGCGGCCGCGTGCGCGGCGGCGAGGGAGCGGACGGCGGCCGGGAAGAGCAGGGAGTCACCGCGGGCGACGAGCCGGACGGCGCCGATCAGCTCGTCGGGGTCGGCCCGCTTGAGGAGGAAGCCCGCGGCTCCCGCGCGCAGTGCGTCGTAGATGTAGGAGTCGTTCTCGAAGGTGGTGACGACCACGATCCGGGGCGGGTCGGCCATGGTGGCGAGGATCTGCTCGGTGGCCCGGATGCCGTCGATCTCGGGCATCCGGACGTCCATCAGCACCACGTCGGGGGCCAGCGAGCGGACCAGCGGGACCGCCTCGGCCCCGGTGGCCGCCTCACCGACGACCTCCAGATCGGCTTCGGCCTCCAGGATGACCCGCAGGGCGGTGCGGACCATCCGCTCGTCGTCGCAGAGCACGATGCGCAGCGGCCGGCGGCCGGCCGGGGCGGGCCCGGTCATCGGTCACCTCCGGCGAGCGGGAGGACGGCCCGCAGCCGCCACCGGTCCTCGTGCGGACCGGCCTCGACGCTCCCGCCGAGCAGTGCGGCCCGTTCCGCGGAGCCGCGCAGCCCGCGGCCCCCGGTGGTGCGCGGCTCCCGGTCCTCGGGGGCGGCGGGCGGATTGGTCATGGTGATCTCCAGTTCACGGGGTTGGTCACAGGGTCGGTCACGGAGTCGGTCACGGTCTGTGCTGTCGTGGCCGGCCCGGACGCGGATCCGCAGGTCCACCGGGCCGGTGCCGTGGCGCAGGGCGTTGCTCAGGCCCTCCTGGACGATCCGGTACGCCTCGCGGGAGACGATCGCCGGGAGTGCTGCCCAGTCCCCGACGGCTCCGGGCTCCTGGTGCACGGTGATGGCGGTGCCGGCGGCCCGGGTGCGGGCCAGCAGCCCGTCGAGGTCGGCAGCGAGGGTCGGCGCGGGCGCGGCGTCCGGCCGGGCCGGGTCCCCGTCCCGCAGCAGCCCCAGTACGGCGTCCAGCTCGCCCACCGTCCGTCGGGTGGTGTCCTCGATCGCGGCCAGCGCCTCCCGTACGAAGTCGGGGTCGCGCTCCACCATCCGCCGGGCGGCGGCCGCCTGCAGGGTGACGGCGCTCAGGGCGTGCCCGACCGCGTCGTGCAGCTCCCGGGCCAGCCGGTTGCGCACGGCCAGGTCGGCGGCCCGCTCCTCGGCCGCGGCCAGCCGGTCCGCCGCCGTCGGCCCGAGCAGGACGGGCGCCGTCCGGGCCAGCAGCACCCCGGCCCCGGCGGCGCACAGGGCGAGCGCGGCCAGCAGACCGATCCCGAGCACGGGGGCCACATACGGCTCGGCCCTGGTGGAGAACCAGCCCAGGCCGAGCTCGGTGGCCCGCGGTCCGCTCACGAACGGCAGCGCGATCAGCACCACCGCCATGGGCGGGACCGCCAGGGTCATCCCGCTGACCAGCGCACCGACCCCCAGGTGCAGGGTCCACCAGGCGGAGGTCCTCCCCCGGGCGGCCCAGGACAGCGCGGGCCCTTCGGCGAGCCGCTCCCCCGGTACCCCGCACAGGGCCCGGACCGCGCTCACCGACAGCGGCCGGACCAGCCCGAACACCGCGGTGGCCGCGGCGAGGGGCAGGGCCGCCGCGTAGGCGGCGAGGGTCAGCGGGAAGGAGCTGAAGGCATTGGCCCCGCCGGCCGCCACCCCGACCCCCACCTGGGCGAGCAGGAAGTACGGCATCAGCAGCGCCCCGCCGAGGATCAGGTGGATCCAGCGCAGCCGGGCCCGCGCCCCCAGCAGCCTGGCCGGAGCGTCGCGCATCAGCCCTCTCGGCGGGATATGAGGTAGCGGGTGAGGACGGCGGCGGCGAGAGCTCCGGTGATCACCTGGCCAGCGTAGATCAACACGACCGTCGCGGAGGGCCCGTCGCCGCGGTCCAACTGCGGGCCCAGCGAGGCCAAGAGCAGCCAGAGGCCCCACGTCAGCGTCGCCCCCGCTCCGACCCAGGCGAGGCCGAGCGGCCATCGCGCCCGGAGCGTCCCGCCGCGGGCCAGGGACAGGACTCCGGCTCCGGCGGCCAGCGCGCACATCCCGTGGGCCGCGGACACCACGCCGGTCTCCGCGGAGTACGCGGCCACCTGCTCGGCACCCACCCCGGCGGTGCCGCCGAAGGCCCAGTACGCGTACACCGCGGCCATGACCGCCGAGGCCGAGGCCGCGGCTGCCGCCACCACCCCCGTGGACGACGGCAGCCGCTCTCCCAGCACGCCCTGCCACCGCCGGCCCCAGCGCTCCCGCGCATAGGGCACGAACAGTCCGGCCAGGGCGAGTCCTTGGACCGTGAAGCCCGTGTACACGACGATGAAGACCCAGGAGTCCAGGAAGGGCTCCCGCGCGGCCGACGCTTCCGGGCCGGACCCGAAGCCCAGTGCCCGTACGAGCAGTTGGCCCGGGAACCCGAGCAGGATCGGGGTCAGCAGGCCGGTGGCGGTGAACACCGGGACGGTCAGCAGCAGGGCCGGCACCCGCATGCCCCAGGGTCTGGTGAGCACCAGCACGAGCAGGATCACGCAGGCGTCCATGGCCAGCGTGACGGCATTGGCCACCGTGAGGAACAGGCCCGGCTCGCTCAGCACGCTGCCGGCCGGTATTCCGATCTGACGCCCGGCCAGCCAGGCGGTCTTGAGCGCCAGATAGGGCGCGGTGGCGGCCAGGGCCACCGCAGACAGGATCCGCTGCCCGGTCCCCGGCCCGGAGCTCTGGGAGGGCGGCGCGTACGTCGTGTGAACGGCTCGTGTGGTCATGACCCAACGGTCCCGTGCGCGCCGCCCCGCCACCTCCCCCTCACAGGGGAACCCGCTCCCCCGGCCGGGGGAGGAACCGCTCCCTCCGCCGATCCGCATGCGGCACCCGCACGCGCATGCTCACATCCGGCGCGTCACCACAGACAGCCGGTCCCGCGCCTCGAACAGCGCCGCCTTGATGACCTGTTCGTGCCCCGCCGTCAGCCGGGCCACCGGCACCGAGCAGCTCACCGCGTCCCGGGCCGGCGTCCGGTACGGCACGGCCACCCCGAAGCAGCGCAGCCCGAGCGTGTTCTCCTCCCGGTCCACCGCGTAGCCCTGCTCCCGCACCAGCGCGAGCTCCTCGATGAGCACCTCCCGGTCGGTGAGGGTGTGTTCGGTGACCGCCTCCAGCCGCCGCGGCAGCAGCCTGCGCACCTCTTCGTCCGTGTGCGTGGCCAGCAGCGCCTTGCCGAGCGCCGTCGAGTGCACGGGCAGCCGCCGCCCGACCCGGGTGAAGGGCCGCAGGTAGTGCTGGGACTGCCGGGTGGCGAGGTAGACCACGCTCGTGCCGTCCATCCGGGCCAGGTGGATGGTCTCCGTCGTGTCGTCCGAGAGCCGGTCCAGGGTGGGCCGGGCGGCGGCGACGACCTCGTCGCCGTCGATGTACGAACTGCCGACCAGCAGGGCCCGTACGCCGATGCCGTAGCGCGTGCCCGTCGCGTCCGTCTCCACCCACCCCAGGTTCACCAGCGTGCGCAGCAGCATGTAGAGGCTGGACTTGGGCAGGGAGAGGTCGTTCTGGATGTCGGCCAGGCTGTGCAGCCCCGGCCGCGCGGCGAAGTGCTCCAGCAGCAGCACGGTCCGCACCGCCGATTTGACCGGCGCCGCCGCAACCGGGATCCCCGACTCGGTCGTCGTCATACGCCTGCTTCCCCTCTGGTCGCCTCTTGTCACGCGCAGGACGCGGAAATAGAGTCCGCAGCAGATGTGATCATTCATCCACCGGAACCGCGTTCAGAATACTGAACGATCCAGGAGGCAGTGGGCCATGACAACGACACCAGTCTGGAGTGTGGACCCCCGCACCGGGAAGCAGCGCGAACAGGTTGCGGTGGAGGCCACATCCCTGGAGGTGGACGAAGCCGTACGGGCGGCCCACGCCACCCGCGGCCCGCTCGCCGACGCCACCGCCCGCGCCGCCTTCCTGCGCGCCGCGGCCACCCTGCTGGACGAGGCCGCCGCCCACGTCATCGAGGCCGCCGACGCCGAGACCGCGCTCGGCCCGGGCCGGCTCACGGGCGAACTGGCCCGCACCACCGGCCAGCTGCGCGCCTTCGCCGACGCCGTGGACGAGGGGGCCTACCTCGACGTCCGGATCGACCGCGCCGACCCCTCCCTCAGCCCGCCCCGCCCCGAACTGCGCCGCTACAAGGTCCCGCTCGGCGTGGTCGCGGTCTACGCCGCCTCCAACTTCCCGCTCGCCTTCTCCGTCCCGGGCGGGGACACCGCGAGCGCGCTGGCCGCCGGCTGTCCGGTGGTCGTCAAGGCGCACCCCGACCACCCCGCCACCTCCGAGCTGTGCGTCTCGCTGCTGCGCCGTGCGGCGGTGAGCGTCGGGCTCCCGGCCGAAGTCGTCGGCGTGGTGCACGGGTTCGACGCCGGTCTGGAGCTGATCCGCCACCCGCTGGTGGCCGCCGCCGGATTCACCGGTTCCATCCGGGGCGGGCGGGCCCTGTTCGACGCGGCCGCCGCCCGGCCCGTCCCCATCCCCTTCCACGGCGAACTGGGCTCGCTCAACCCCGTCGTGGTCACCCCGGCCGCGGCCGCCGAGCGCGCCGAGGAGATCGGCAGCGGGCTCGCGGGCTCGGTCACCCTCGGCGTCGGCCAGTTCTGCGTGAAGCCCGGCCTGGTGCTGGTCCCCGTGGGCGCGGACGGCGACCGGGTCACCGGCGCGCTCACCAAGGCGCTCGGGGAGACCGAGCCGGGGGTGCTGCTCGACCACCGGATGCGGGAGAACTTCGTCTCCGGCGTGCGCGAGCGGGCCGCGCTGCCCGGCGTCGAGGCGCCCGTCACCCCGGGTTCCGGCGGCGAGCACACCGTCGGCGCGGGCTACCTGACCGTGCCCGCCGGGAGCCTCCTCGACGGCGGCGCGTACGACCTCCTCCTGGAGGAGTGCTTCGGCCCGGTGACCGTCGTCGTGCGGTACGCCGACCAGGGCGAGGCCGGCGCGGTCCTCGGGCGGCTGGGCGGGAACCTGAGCGCCACCCTCCAGTTGTCGGCCGCCGAGAGCGACGGCGCGCCGGGCCCGGCCGCCGAGTTGATCGGGCAGGTCACGGAGCTGGCGGGGCGGATCGTGGTCAACGGCTGGCCGACCGGGGTCGCGGTGGCGCCGGCCCAGCACCACGGCGGCCCGTACCCGGCGGCGACCTCGCACTCCACCTCGGTGGGCGGGACCGCGATCGAGCGCTGGCTGCGGCCGGTGGCGTACCAGTCGGTGCCGGACGCGCTCCTTCCGGCGGAGCTTCGGGAGGCCAACCCGCTGGGGCTGCCGCGGCGCGTGACGGGCGGCTGAGCGCGGCCCGCACGCCGCGCGGCCGGGAGCCCCGGGCCGGGAGAACGGCCGGGAGCCCGGGCCGCGCGGGCCGGGCAGGCCGGGCAGGCCGGGCAGGCCGGGCAGGCCGGGCGGAGCCGAACGGGTGCACGTACGCCCGGTGCATAAATCTCCGGCGAGGGTAAGGGAACGGCAAAGCCCCTCCGCTCGTTCTCCGGGCATGACCGCTATGACCCCTGGATCCAACCTGCCGCTCAATGCCGTCCGCGTGACGGTGGACGTGGCTGCGCCGGTGCGACTCGACGTATCGGCCCTGCTCCTCACGGCGGACGGCAAGGTGCGTTCCGACGCCGACTTCATCTTCTTCAACCAGCCCTCCGGTCCCGGTGTCGGTTACCGGTCCGGCGGGGGTTCGGCACCGGACTCGATCACCGTGGACACCGGCGCGCTGCCCCCGGGCATCGAGCGGATCGTGGTCACGGCCAGCCCCGACGCCGCCGGGCAGTCGTTCCAGGGCATCGAGCCCACCGGCACCGTGCGCAACGCCGACGGCGGCGCGGTGATCGCCTCCTTCACCCCGCCGCAGCTGGGCGCCGAGACCGCGCTCGTCATCGTCGAGATCTACCAGCGCGGCGGCGTGTGGAAGGTGCGCGCGGTCGGCCAGGGGTACGCCAACGGCCTCGCGGGCATCGCCACCGACTTCGGGGTCTCCGTCGAGGAGGAGGCGGCTCCCGCGGCCGCCCCCGTCGCCCCGCCCGCACCTCAGGCCCCGCCCGCGCCCCCGGCCCCGCCGGTCTCCTACCCGGCCTCCCCCTGGCTCGGCGGCGCGACGACGCCCACCCCGGCCGCACCGGTCCCCGCCGCGGCACCCGCCGCGCCCGCCGCCGCAGCAGCCGGCACCGGGAAGATCAACCTCGACAAGGGCCGGGTCACCCTCCAGAAGAACCAGACCGTCTCCCTGGTCAAGGGCGGCCGCCCGCTGCTCTCCCAGGTCAAGATGGGCCTGGGCTGGGAGCCCGCGTTCCGCGGCCGCGACATCGACCTCGACGCCTCCGTCATCGCGTACGGCCCCAACCGCAACCACATCGACAGCTGCTACTTCGGCAAGCTGTCGATCCTGGGCGGCGCCGTCAAGCACTCGGGGGACAACCTCACCGGTGAGGGCGCGGGCGACGACGAGGTGATCGTCGTGGACCTCGGCCGGATCCCCGCCGACGCCACTGGCCTGGTCTTCACGGTCAACTCCTTCTCCGGCCAGAAGTTCACCGAGGTGGCCAAGGCCTACTGCCGTCTGATCGACGCGGCGAGCGGCGAGGAGCTGGTGCGCTTCGACCTCACCTCCGCCGAGCCCCAGACCGGCGTGATGATGGCGAAGCTGATCAAACAGTTCTCCGGCGAGTGGGAGATGACCGCCATGGGCGACTTTGTGAAGTCGCGCACAGTGCGCGGCATGGTCAAGCCGGCCTCGCAGGCACTCTGAGCAGGTGGGCGGGCACGTCCAGCCACCGGGGCGGATCGCGGGTGATGGATGCCACGCGTAATCCGTAGGTGGCTGTCAGTGCCCGCCCGTAGCCTTGGAGGCATGTACGAGACGCTCACACCCGCCGGGCCCGCCCGCCCGTCCGCCGCCGAGGCGAACGAGGCGATACGGCACCTGGTCGAGACCCGGGTGGACGGCGAGTGGCCGTCGCAGGCGTATGAGTTCCTGCTGGCGGAGTGGGCCGAGGCCTCGCGCGCGGAGGTCTCCCCGGCCCAGTGACGGCGTGAGGGCGCGTCTGCGGCGTCCGTGCGCGCGCCTCGGCGGCGTCAGTGTCCGCGCCGCCACGGCCCGGTGACGGCCAGCATGATGCCCGGGTCCTGGATGTTGACATACAGCGTGCGCCCGTCCGGGGAGAAGCAGACACCCGTGAACTCGGAGTACTCCGGCTCCTGCGGCGACCCCACGTTCAGCTCGTTGCGCGCCAGCGGATAGGTACGGCCCGAAGCGGTCGCGCCGAACAGGTGCTGCAGCCCCGAGCCGTCCTCCGCGAGGATCAGCCCGCCGTACGGGGACACGGTGATGTTGTCGGGGCCGTCGTAGCCGCCGCCCGTCGACGGGTCCGCGTTGACCCCGATGAGGACGGTCAGCCGGATGGTGCGCCGCTTGGGGTCGTAGAACCAGACCTGGCCGTCGTGCGCCGCGCCCGGGCTCTCCTCACGGGCGAAGGAGGAGACGAAGTACGCGCCGCCGTCCGCCCACCACATGCCCTCCAGCTTGCGCCCCCGCGTCACCACGCCGTCCGCGAACTGCTTGCGCACCGGCACGGTCCGGGCGTCGCGGTCGGCCACGTCCACCCAGTCGACCCCGTAGACGGTGCCGATCTTCGTCGCGCGCGAGAGGTCGTCGACGAACCGGCCCAGGCGGTCGGTGCACTTGGCGGCCTGGAGCACGCCGGCGTCGGCGGCGAGCGTACGGAGCCTGCCGCGCCCGTGGCGGAAGCCGCGGGGCGGGGTCCAGCGGTAGAGCAGCCCGTTGGGGCCGGAGGCGTCCTCGGTCAGGTACGCGTGGCCCTGCCGCGGGTCGATGACCACGGCTTCGTGGTCGTAGCGCCCGAACGCCTTGACGGGCCGCGGGTCGCGGTTGGCGCGGCGGTCGTGCGGGTCGACCTCGAAGACGTAGCCGTGGTCCTTGGTCATGCCGTTCTTGCCGGCGAGGTCGGAGTTCTCCTCGCAGGTCAGCCAGGTGTCCCAGGGGGTGGCGCCGCCCGCGCAGTTGGTCGACGTACCGGCGATGCCCACCCATTCGGCGACCTCGCCGCCGCGCCGGACCTCGACGACCGTGCAGCCGCCGGCCGCGGCCGGGTCGTAGACGAGGCCCTCGGTGAGCGGGACGGGGTGGGCCCAGCCCTCCCGCTTGCCCTTGAGCTCGTGGTTGTTGACGAGGAGCGTGACCCCGCGGTGGCCCTCGAAGGCGGCGGTCCCGTCGTGGTTGGAGGGGGTGCTCTCGCCGGACACGAGCTTGGTGACACCGCTGTGCGTGATCACGCGGTACGTGAATCCGGCCGGGAGGGCCAGGATTCCGGCCGGGTCGGGGACGAGGGGGCCGTAGCCGGGCTCGCAGGGCCGCCCGTGCTCGTCGCGGGCCGTACCGTCGTCGGCCGCCAGCGCCCCCGGGGCGGTGGCGAGGGCGCCGACCGTCCCGGTGAGCGCGACGCCCGCGCCGGCGAGGACGGTACGGGCGGTGAAGTCTCTACGGCTGAGCGGCATCGGGTCTCCAGGGGTGGGGAGGTGGTGCGCCTGTCGTGCGGTCGTCGGCGCACACGCTCTCGCCCGCACGTGAACGGCGGCTGAACTACCCACCACGAGGAACCGGCCCCTTGCCCGTGGCCGGAATGGCCAACTCCGGCCCAGGAAACGGCGCATTGTCGCCACCCGCCCGGGGCCGCTCCGCTCACGGCCGGCGGGAGCGCGCCTTGAACGCGGCCTTGCGGGCCTCCTTCGCCGCCTTCCGGTCCGGGTGCAATCGGCCCATCGCCTCCAGGACGTGGGCCGTCGCCGGGTGCTCCACGCGCCACACCTGGTCGAAGAACCCCGCGTGATGAGCGGTCAGGGTCTCCATCAGGAGCGGCAGCTCCTGCGTCTCCCCGTCGGCGGCGAGCTGCGCCGCGATCGTGTCGACGGTCAGCCAGAACACCATCTCCGGGTCCGGCGCCGGTACGTCGCGCAGACCGCGCTCCGCCAGCCAGACCCGGGCGAGCCCGCCGAGCTCCGGGTCGTCCAGCACCGAGCGGACCGCCGGCTCGGCCTCCGGCCCGGCCGACGCCAGGGCCTGCTGGCACCGCAGCCGGCGCAGCGGGCCGCCCTCGTCGTCCCCGCGGGCGGCGGCCAGCAGTTCCGCGGCCGCGGCGGGCAGTTCACGGCCGGCCAGCCACTGTTCGATCTCGGCCTGCGCCGCGCCCTCGGAGTAGAAGGCGACCGCGTCGAGCAGGGCGTCGGCGCCCTTGCCGGCCAGTTCACCGACGGCGGGCGCGTCGACGCCGGCCTCCAGCATCCGGGCCCGGACCCCGTACAGGCCGAGCGGGGTCAGACGGACCATGCCGTAGCGGGAGACGTCCTCGTCGTCCCGGGCGTCCCCGCCGTCGCGGCCGGCCGAGCCGCCGGCGGTGGCCTCCTCGTCGGCGGCCTCCGCCATCAGCTCCTCGTCGACCGGCCGGAATTCGACCAGTCCGATCGGCTCCAGCTGCCGGAACTGGTCGTCGAGGCGCATCATCGCATCCGAGATCTGCTCCAGCACGGCGTCGGTCGGCTCGCCCATGCCGTCGGGCACGACCATCGAGGCGGCGAGCACCGGTAGCGGAACCGGTCCGTCCGCAGCCCTGCCCTCGGAGACGGTGAGCAGGTAGAGGTTGGCGAGGACCTCGTCGAGGAAGTCCGCCTCGCGGCCCGGGTTCCAGTCCAGCCGGCCGAAGTCGATCTCGCCCCCCGCGTCCAGGGCGTCGACGAGTCCGTCGAGGTCGGGGACCGCCGCGTCGGCGAGCACCGCGTCCAGGGCCGCGAGCCAGAGGTCGAGCACGTCGCCGGGCGCACCGCGCGTCACCAGCGCCAGGTCCTCACCGGGCGCGGCCGTGCCGAACTGCTCCTCGCCGCCCTCCCCGCCGCCCTCCCCGTCGGACGTGCCGTCGGCCGCCCCGCCGTCCGTCCGACCGGCCACCCCGCCGTCCTCCTCCGGCTCGGTCACATCGACCAGGCCGGTGTCCACCGCCACCCGCCAGGCCTGGCTCGCGTACCCGGCGGATTCCGCGTCGGCGGCGTCGAGGCCGAGCACCGCGGCGGCCTCGGGCAGCTGGGCGGCGACCAGTTCGCCGCCGATGCCGACGCGGGTGTCGGGTCCGGCCCAGCGGGCGAGTCGTACGGCGCGCGCGAACAGCGGGGCGCCGAGGGCGTCGCGGGCGAGTTCCGCGTCGGAGTGCAGCCGTACCGGCGGCAGTGTGGGATGCGACTCAGCGGACATGGGGCGGTTCTCCTCGCGGACGCGGTAGGGGCATGCCGGCACGGACCGGCCGGCCGGCCGACGGGCCCGTCAGAAGCGCCCGGATTCCGGCGACATGGCCGACATGACGGGCAGGGCGGGCATGCCAGATGTGGCGCAGACGACAGGTGTGGCCGTTGTACGGCGTCCCAGCGTAGACGCATATCGGGCGCCTCCGGCGGGGCATCTCCTTTGGTTCATCCCACAGTCGTCTGCCGTATTCCCTGGAGGGCTTGACAACTTTGCGGGCCACACAGGAAATTGACGCGCGTAGATGTCTCGGGGGCGGCACGCCACCCGCAGATCTCGCTGCCACACCCCCACCTTCCTCTCTCCCACACCGGAGTCACTGACCATGCGCTCCTCGCATCCCCGTTCCGCCGCCGTCGCGGCCCTCGTCGCCACTGCTCTGGCCACCGGCCTGCTCGCGGGCTCCGCCGACGCGGCCGAGGGCGACGCGTCCGCCGGTTCGGTACGCATCCACGACATCCAGGGCACCACCCGGATATCCCCGCTCAACGGCAAGCAGGTCACCGATGTCGAGGGCATCGTGACGGGCGTGCGCACCTACGGCTCGCGCGGCTTCTGGATCCAGGACCCGGACGCCGACGACAGCGACGCCACGAGCGAAGGCGTGTTCGTCTTCACCAACTCGGTCCCGACCGTCGCCGTGGGCGACGCGGTCAAGGTCTCCGGCACGGTCGGCGAGTACATCCCCGGCGGCCTGACCTCCGGCAACCAGTCGGTGACCCAGATCTCCAAGCCGACGGTGACCGTGGCCTCCTCCGGCAACGCACTGCCCGAGGCCGCCGCGATCAACGAGTACACGGTGCCCGCCGAGTACGCCCCGGCCGGCGACCCGGCCGCCGCCGGCAGCATCAACGGCCTCGCCCTGGAGCCCTCGCGCTACGCCCTGGACTTCTACGAGTCCCTGGAGGGCATGAACGTCCGCATCGGCACCTCGCGCGTGGTCGGCGCCACCGACCCGTACTCGGAGCTGTGGGTCACGGTGAAGGGCTGGGAGAACGCCGCCAAGCGCGGCGGCACGGTCTACGGCTCCTACGAGTCCCAGAACACCGGCCGCCTGCAGATCCAGCAGCTCGCGCCCATCGCGCAGCAGCCCTTCCCGGTGGCCAACGTCGGCGACAAGCTGACCGGCACCACCGAGGGCCCGCTGGACTTCAACCAGTTCGGCGGCTACACGCTGGTGGCCCGGACCCTCGGCACCGTCAAGGCGGGCACCCTCGCCCCCGAGAAGACCAAGCCGCAGGCCGAGCAGGAGCTCGCGGTGGCCACGTACAACGTCGAGAACCTCGACCCGACCGACCCGCAGGAGAAGTTCGACGCGCTGGCCAAGGCCGTCGTCGAGAACCTGGCCTCCCCCGACGTCCTCGCCCTGGAGGAGATCCAGGACGACAACGGCGCCAAGAACGACGGCACCGTCTCGGCGGAGCAGACGCTGACGAAGTTCACCACGGCGATCACGGCGGCGGGCGGCCCGGCCTACCAGTGGCGGACCATCAACCCCGAGGACAAGAAGGACGGCGGCGAGCCCGGCGGCAACATCCGCCAGGTGTTCCTCTTCAACCCGGCGCGCGTCTCCTTCACCGAGCGCGCCCCGGGTGACGCGGTGACGGCGACCGGTGTGGTCAAGGAGAACGGCAAGACCCACCTGACCCGCTCCCCCGGCCGCATCGACCCCGCGAACCCGGCGTGGGCGGACAGCCGCAAGCCCCTCGCGGGCGAGTTCGTCTTCCGCGGCAAGACGGTCTTCGTGATCGCCAACCACTTCGGCTCCAAGGGCGGCGACGAGGGCCTGACCTCGCACCACCAGCCGCCGGTGCGCAAGTCGGAGGAGAAGCGACTGCTCCAGGCGCAGGCCGTGAACGGCTTCGTGAAGGAGATCCTGGCGGCGGACAAGAACGCCAACGTCCTGGTCCTCGGCGACATCAACGACTTCGAGTTCTCGGCGACGACGGACGCGCTGGCGGACGGCGGGGCGCTGTACCCGGCGATCAAGTCGCTGCCGAAGTCGGAGCGTTACTCGTACGTCTTCCAGGGCAACGCGCAGGTGCTGGACCAGATCCTGACCAGCCCGGCGATCAAGAAGTTCACGTACGACAGCGTGCACATCAACGCGGAGTTCGCGGACCAGAACAGCGACCACGACCCGCAGGTGCTGCGCTTCCGCCCGTAGTCCCCGGGTCCGGAGCAGCAGGGGGTCCGGCCGCCGTCCCGGCCGGGCCCCCTGCCACAATTTCGCCATGATCTTCCGCGTCGCCACACGCCGGGACCTGCCGGCCGTACTCGCCCTGCTCGCCGACGAGGACCCGGTCCTCGACCCGGCCTCGATGCCAGTCGGCGAGGAGCACGAGCGGGCCTTCGCCGCGATCGAGTCGGACGCCCGCAACGAGATGCTGGTCCTCACGGACGGGTCCGGGGACGCTGCTGCGGGCGGGGGCGTCCTCGGCTGCCTCCAGCTCACGTACATCCCGGGCCTGGGCCAGAACGGCCAGGAGCGGGCGCTGGTGGAGGCCGTACGGGTCCGCGCGGACCGGCGGGGCGAGGGGCTCGGCGCGGAACTCATGCGGCTGGCCGTCGAGCGGGCCCGCGGCCGCGGCTGCGGCCTGGTCCAGCTGACCAGCAGCAAGCGCCGCACGGCGGCCCACCGCTTCTACGAGCGCCTGGGCTTCGCACGCAGCCACGAGGGCTTCAAGCTGCCGCTGGAGCGGCCGTGACGGGCCGGCACCGGGCAAGATGGGGACTTTGGACCCTGGCGTGACGCTCGCCACATCTCTACCGAATCGACCGGTTGTGGTGTTGAGTGTCTGCACGCCCGATCTTGCCCCGGCTCGCACCACCCGCATCCCTGGAGGATCCTGGTGTTCCCCTCGATCTCCCTCGCCCAGGAAATCGGCCTCGCCGTCCTGTTCGTGGCAGCGCTCGTCTGGGTGGCCGGTCTGGGCCACATGCTGTGGGACAGCCGCTTCCCCCAGCCGGAGCCCGGCACCCACGAGGGCCTGCCGATGATCCCGGCCCAGCGCACCTCCGCCGCGCACCCGATGGAGTCGGTACAGCTGACCGAGGCGGAGGAACAGGCCTTCGCGGGCCTGATCCGCACGATCCCCCTCCACTGAGCGTCTGCCCGGCGCACGGGTCCGAGCCGGCGGCCGAAGCGCAGCCCCGGGCGACAACGGCCGGGGAAGCGAGGTGCCCTGATGACGGTCTTCCAGTGCCGTGCCTGCCACCGCGCGGTGACTCCGCCCGTCACCGAGCGGTCCCTGCCGGACCCGGACAGGGACGAAGAGTGGTACCGGCCGAAGGCGTCTGCCACGGACGCGGACGGCCACACCGACGAACCGATCGTGCGCATGACTCCCGGGACCTTCGCGGTCGACCCCGAGCCGTCCGGCCCCCCGTACGTTCTGGACGGTTCGTCCGGCCTGCTCGTCGAGTCCGGGCCGAGCGGCACCATCGTGCTCAACCCCGGCGACGGCATCGGCCTGGAGGCGCACCCGGACCTCGCGATGCGCCGCGGCTACTGCTGCGGGATGGACGGCGAATGGGGCCCCAACCTGGTGTGCACGTGCGGCGCGGTCATCGCCACCGTCTACTCGGACTGCTACCAGGTCCAGGAGCTGAGGCTGCAACCCGACGCCGTCGAGCGCTGCGACTGACGGCCCGCAAATCCCGCGCCCGGACCGGCTGACCATCCGGGTCCGGCTCCGCGGCGAGACGGTCGTCTGGTCCGACCTCGTGTACCCCGGCGCCGGCAACGCGGTGGTCGAGGAGGTCCGCTTCCGCCGGGACCAGTACCCGGGCGAAGTCGAGCGGGCCTACGCGGCGCTGCACAGCCCGCCCTGACCGCACCCGAGCGCCCTCCCGGGCCACGGCGGGTCCGGGGGGCGCTCGGAGACGGATCCGACCGTCAGTTGTTGCTGTGCAGGACCTCGTTCAGGCCGCCCCAGGTCGCCTTGTACGGGCGGGCCTCGACGGTGCCGGTGACCGAGTTGCGGCGGAAGAGGATGTTGTTGGCGCCGGAGAGCTCCAGGGCCTTGACGATCTGGCCGTCCGGGAGGGTGACGCGGGTGCCCGCGGTCACGTACAGGCCAGCCTCGACGACGCACTCGTCGCCCAGCGCGATGCCGACGCCCGCCTCGGCCCCGACCAGGGTGCGCTCGCCGATCGAGATGATCTGCTTGCCGCCGCCCGAGAGGGTGCCCATGGTGGAGGCGCCGCCGCCGATGTCCGAGCCGTCGCCGACCACGACGCCCGCGGAGATGCGGCCCTCGACCATAGAGGTGCCGAGGGTGCCGGCGTTGAAGTTGACGAAGCCCTCGTGCATGACGGTGGTGCCCTCGGCGAGGTGCGCGCCGAGGCGGACGCGGTCCGCGTCGGCGATGCGCACGCCCTTGGGGGCGACGTAGTCCGTCATCCGCGGGAACTTGTCGATCGAGGTGACCTGGAGGTGCAGGCCCTCGGCGCGCGCGTTGAGGCGGACGGTCTCGACCTGGTCGACCGCGACCGGGCCCAGAGAGGTCCAGGCGACGTTGGTCAGCAGGCCGAAGACGCCGTCGAGGTTCTGGCCGTGCGGCTTGACCAGGCGGTGGCTGAGCAGGTGCAGGCGCAGGTACGCGTCGTGCGCGTCCAGCGGCTTGTCCTCCAGGGAGGCGATGACCGTGCGGACGGCTACGACCTCGACGCCGCGGACCCCGTCCGTGCGGATCGCCTTGGCCGCGGCGGCGCCGAGGAGCTCCACGGCCTGCTCGGCGGTGAGGCGCTCGGTGCCGGCCGGGCCGGGCTCGGCGACCAGCTCGGGGGCGGGGAACCAGGTGTCGAGGACGGTGCCGTCGGCGGTGAGGGTGGCAAGTCCGGCGGCGACGGCGCCGGTGGTACGCGTAGCAGTCATATCCGAAACCTAACCGGCGACGGCCTTCGGTTGCGAACCGGTCTCATGTGCCGGCGCGCGCCGGCCCTGCCGGGCGTGCGCCCACAGGACGGCCCCGCCCGCCCCCGCCGCCAGCACCGCGCACAGCGGCCACAGCAGCCCCGGCGCGGCGGAGTACAGCGCTCCGCCCAGCGACGGGCCGAGGACGACCCCGCTGACCGAGACCCCCGCGTACAGGCTCTGGAACCGCCCGATGGCGTGCTCCGGCGCCTCGTCGGCCACGTAGGCGGTGGCGGTGGTCTTGTAGAGGATCTCCCCGAGGCTCAGCAGCACCATCATCACCACGGCGGTCGCGATCCCGGCCCCGAGCAGCAGCGCCCCGTACGCGGCCCCGACCAGCACCAGCCCGGTGCCGACGACCGCCAACGCCGGCCGCTTGCGCAGCGCGACGGCGGCGGGCAGCTCCAGCAGCAGGATCACCCCTCCGTTGAGCGCGATGACGAGCCCGAAGGCACGCGCGTCCAGGCCGTGGTCGGCGAGGAAGACGGGGAAGGTCGAGTACTGCTGGCGGTAGACGACGTCGGCCACCAGGATCGCGCCGAGCAGCACCAACAGGGCGGGCCGGGCCCGCAGTTCGCGCCAGACGCCGTGTCCGCCGCGGCCCCGACCCCCGTCCGGGGCCGAGGCGGGCACGGCGGTCTTGCGGGTGGCGCCGCGTGCCGGGACGACCCGAGCGGTCCAGAAGGCGAAGAAGAGGGTGCCGATGCCGTCGCCGACGAAGAGCCAGTCGTAGGAGAAGCCGGTGGCGACGAGTGCGCCCAGCGGCGGCCCGAGGGTGAATCCGCCGTTGGAGGCGCAGCGTACGACGGCGAAGGCCTGGCGGCGGGCCCCCTCCGGGACGGTGACCGCGATCAGTGCGGAGTTGGCGGCCCGGATCACGCCGGCGGTGTACTCGGCCACCGGCAGGGCCGCGCAGAGCAGCGGGGTGGGCAGCAGCGGGAGCGCCATCAGGGCGAGGCCGCCCAGCGTGGCGGCTGCGAGGAGCACGCGGCGGTGGCCGAAGCGGTCGCCGTACCAGCCGCCGGTGAAGTTGCCGACGACCAGGCCGATTCCGGCGATTCCGCTGACGAGGCCCGCCTCGGCGGCGCTGAGGCCGCGCGGGCCGGTCAGGTAGAGGAAGACGAAGACGAAGGTGAAGCTGACGACGGCATTGACGAAGACCCCCGCAGCCAGCAGCCACACGACCCTCGGTATGTCCTTGAACCCCTGCAGCACACCCGTGTCCCCCACATCCGATGAGTAAGTTCCTTTTGGGAACGGACTATGTCAGCATGACAGCCTTGGGTCAACGGACAAAGGAGCTCCCATGGCCCAGCGCACACACCTCGGCGACGCGGACTGCGCCATCGCCCAGGCCCTCGACGTGGTGGGCGACTGGTGGACGCTGCTGATCGTGCGCGACGCCGCGCGCGGCCTGCACCGCTTCGACGAGCTCCAGCGCGAGCTGGGCATGTCCCGCAAGGTGCTGGCGGAGCGGCTGAAGCTGCTCGTCGAGGCCGGAGTGCTGTCGCGCGAGCCGTACCAGGAGCGCCCGGTGCGGCACGAGTACCGGCTGACCCCGCGCGGGCGGGGGCTGCTCCCCGTCCTGGTCGCCCTCCAGGACTGGGGAGACACCTGGATCCTGGGAGAGGGAGAGATGACCGCGACGACGGACGAGGCCTCGCGGGAGGCGGAACGGGTGCACGCGCTGCGGGGCACGCGGGTGCCGCGGCTGCTGCTGCCGGACCGTTTCGGCGAGCTGAGCGACCCGGTGGCGCAGACCCCGTTCACGGTCCTGTACTGCTTCCCGGGCGCGTACGCGCGGGCCGAGTCCTACCCGCCCGGCTGGGCCGGGATCCCGGGCGCCAAGGGCTGTACGTTCGAGTCGTGCACGTACCGCGATCAGCTCGCGGAGTTCACCGCGGCCGGCGCCACCGTGCACGGGGTGTCGACCCAGCGGCCGGACGAGCAGCGGGAGTTCGCGGAGCACGAGCGGTTGCGGTTCCCGCTGCTCTCGGACGCGGATCTGGCGCTGACGGCGGCGCTGCGGTTGCCGACGTTCCGTGCGGCGGGGGTGAGCCGGATCAAGCGGCTGACCCTGGTCATCGACCGTGAGCGCACGGTGCGCGAGGTGATCTATCCGATCCGGGACATCGAGGCGAGTGTGCGGGGGGCTTTGGCGGCCGTGCGCTCCGCGGGTTAGCGGGGCGCGGGCCGCAGGCCGCAGGCCGCCGCTGCGCGGAGCCTCCTCCCCGCCCCGCCCTTTCCCCATCCCCCGGACTCCGTCCGGGGGGACCCCCAGCCGGGCTCCGCCCGGACCCGGTCCTCAAACGCCGGACGGCTCAAAGAACGGGCCCTGCCCGGACCCGGTCCTCAAACGCCGGACGGCTGGAAGAGCGGGCCCTGGCCCTCGGACGCCCAACGGCTGGAAGAGCAGGCCCTGGCCCTCGGGCGCCCGACGGCTAAAAGAGCGGGCCCTGGCCCTCGGGTGCCCGACAGCTGGAAGAGTGGGCGCCGGGCGGGGTGGAGGTCAGCACGGCCGCAGTACCCGTCCCAGGATCTCGCGGGCGTGCGGCTCGTCGTAGGTGGCGTCCGTCAGCAGGACCTGGAGGCTGATGCCGTCCATGACCGCCACCAGCGCCCGCGCCGTCACCGGGTCGGTCCGCGGGGTGAGCGCCGCGGCCATGGCCTCGCACCATTCCGCCGCCACCGGCCGCAGCGCCGGGCGGCGCAGTGCCGCGAGGTAGAGCTCGTACTCCAGCTCCACCCGGCCGCGGTCCGCCGCCAGGAACTCCCCCAGCAGGCGGGCCAGCGCCCCCGCGAGGTCCGCCTCCGGATCCGCCAGTGCCGCCGACTCGACCACCGCCTGCGCGAAGCCCTCGTTGGCCTGCCGCAGCGCCGCGACCAGCAGGTCGTCCAGCGTCTTGAAGTGGTAGGTCGTCGAACCCAGCGGTACGTCGGCCTCCGCGGCCGCGCTGCGGTGGCTCAGCCCCGCGATGCCCTTGGCGCCCACCACCCGGATCGCCGCGTCGATGATCCGCTGGCGCCGGTCCGGGTCGTAGCGCCGCACACCGGGGGGCATCAGTGCGCGCCGCCGAGGTTCAGCAGGACCACTCCGCCGATCACCAGGGCGATCCCGGCGATCTTCGCGGCCGTCGCCGCCTCCCCCATGAACACGATGCCTATGGCGGCGATCGCCGCGGTGCCGACGCCCGCCCATATCGCGTACGCCGTGCCGACCGACATCGACTTCAGCGTCTGGGCGAGCAGCGTGAAGGCGATGACGTAGCCCAGCAGGGTGCCCAGCGAGGGCCACAGCTTCGTGAAACCGTCGCTGTACTTCATCGCGGTGGTTCCGGCGACCTCGGCGGCGATGGCCGCGGCAAGCAGTACGTAAGGCATGCGTACAAGAGTACACATCGATGCGTACACCCGTACACAAGCCGTTCCCACCCCGTGCCACACGCCGACACCCGCACGACCCGGGACTCCTGCGCTCCGCGCCGCTACCCTGTCCGCCTCCTCGGGAGACGAAGGGGCGGCCCGCGCATGGCGCAGCATTGGACCCACCAGGGCGGCGGCTGGCTGCCGCCGCCCGCTCCGCGTCCGGGCGTGGTGCCGCTGCGCCCCCTCGGGCCGGGGGAGATCCTCGGCGGCACCCTCACCGCCCTGCGCCGCTACGGCGGCCGACTGCTCGGCGCACTGCTCCTCGGCCAGGTCGGCGCACTGCTGGGCACCCTGCTCCTGATCGCCGCGGCCGCCGGGGCAGCCGCCCTCGCCTCCCCCACCCCTACGGCCGGCAGCCGGGCCTTCGTCCACGCCCTCGTCCCGGCCACGGCCCTGTTCCTGCTGGTCTGCTGGGCGCTGGCCGGCGCACTGGCCGCGGCCCTGCTCCGGCCCGCCGTCCTCGGGCGCCGCGTCACCGCGCTCGGGCTGCTGCGCGCCGCGCTGCCCCGCACCCCGGCCGTGCTCGGCGCCCACCTGCTGGGCCTGCTCGCCGCCGCGGGCCCGGCCTGCGGCGCCCTCGCCGCGGGACTTCCGCCGCTCGCGGCGCTGCCGCTCGCCCCGGTCGCCCTCTGGCTCGGCGTGCTCTTCGCCCTGGCACCCACGGCCGCCGGGTACGAGGGGCTCGGCCCCGTCGCGGCCCTGCGCCGGTCGGCCGGGCTGGTGCGCGGGGCCTGGTGGCGGACCCTGGGGGTCACGGTTCCGGCGGGGGCGCTCGCGGTGGGGGCCGCGTACGCCCTCCAGCAGTGGTTCGGCATCCTCGGCGCCCTGCTCGCGCCGGCGCTGCTGCTGACCTTCCCCCAGCTGAGCGCCGGCCTGCTCTACGCCGACCGGCGGCTCCGCCGTGAGCACCCCGCCGGGCCCCTCTCGGCGGATCCCCTGATCACAGGTTGCCCTTGATCAAAGGTTGCCCCTGATCACGGGTCACCCCTGACCGCGGCCTCCGCCCCGGCGATCCCGTCCCGACGTTCCCGTCCCGGCGGTCCCGCGGCGGAAAACGCCGAGGGCCCCCGGCACACATGTGCCGGGGGCCCTCGCAAGCAGGCGGTGATCAGACGTTGAAGCCGAGCGCGCGGAGCTGCTCACGGCCGTCGTCCGTGATCTTGTCCGGGCCCCACGGCGGCATCCAGACCCAGTTGATGCGCAGTTCGTTGACGATGCCGTCCGTCGCCGACTTCGCCTGGTCCTCGATGACGTCCGTCAGCGGGCAGGCCGCCGAGGTGAGCGTCATGTCGAGGGTGGCGATGTTCGCATCGTCGACGTGGATGCCGTAGATCAGGCCCAGGTTGACGACGTCGATGCCCAGCTCGGGGTCGACCACGTCGTAGAGGGCCTCGCGGACCTCTTCCTCGGTGGCCGGCTTGATCGACGCCTCGGGCGTCGCGTTCTCGGTCATGCCGTCTTCCTCTCCGCGTCGCCCAGAGCCTGGGCGGTCGCGTCCTTCCACGCCATCCAACTCAGCAGAGCACACTTCACGCGGGCCGGGTACTTGGAGACGCCGACGAACGCGACCGCGTCCTCCAGCACCTCCTCCATGGCCTCGTCGGGCTCGATCTTGCCCTTGGACTGCATCATCTCCAAGAACACGCCCTGGATCTTCTGCGCCTCGGCCAGGTTCTTGCCGACCAGCAGCTCGTTCAGTACGGACGCGCTGGCCTGGCTGATGGAGCAGCCCTGGCCCTCGTACGAGACATCGGTCAGCGTCTCGCCGTCGTACTTCACGCGCAGCGTGATCTCGTCGCCGCACGTCGGATTGACGTGGTGCACCTCGGCATCGCCGTCGCGCAGGCCACGCCCGTGCGGGTGCTTGTAGTGGTCCAGGATCAGTTCCTGGTACATCGAATCCAGCTTCACTGCGTCCCTCGTCCTCGTCGCCCTGGTCAGCCGAAGAAGTTCCGTACGTGCTCCAGCCCGTCGACGAGTGCGTCGACCTCGGCGGGAGAGGAGTACAGGTAGAAAGACGCTCGCGTCGTCGCGGGAATTCCGTACCGCAGGCAGACCGGGCGCGCGCAGTGGTGTCCCACGCGGACCGCGATGCCCTGCTCGTCCAGCACCTGGCCGACGTCGTGCGGGTGGATGTCGCCGAGCACGAAGGAGATCGCGGCGCCGCGGTCCTCGGCCGTCGTCGGGCCGATGATGCGCAGGTCGGGCACCTCGAGGAGGCGCTTGACCGCGTACTCGGTGATCGCGTGCTCGTGCGCGGCGATCTTGTCCATGCCGATCGCGGACAGGTAGTCCACGGCCGCGCCGAGGCCGACGGCCTGGGCGATCGGGGGCGTACCCGCCTCGAACTTGTGGGGCGCCGGGGCGTAGGTCGAGGCGTGCATCGACACGGTCTCGATCATCTCGCCGCCACCGAGGAACGGAGGCAGGTCTTCCAGGAGCTCCTGGCGGCCCCAGAGGACGCCGATGCCGGTCGGGCCGCACATCTTGTGGCCGGTGAAGGCCACGAAGTCGGCGCCGAGCGCCTGCACGTCGAGCGGCATGTGCGGAGCGGCCTGGGAGGCGTCGATCAGCACCAGGGCGCCGACGTCCTGGGCGCGCCGGACGATCGCCTCGACCGGGTTGATCGTGCCCATGATGTTGGAGACCAGCGTGAAGGAGACGATCTTCGTCTTCTCCGTGATGACCTCTTCGATGTTGGACAGGTCGAGCCGGCCGTCGTCGGTGAGGCCGAACCACTTCAGCTTCGCGCCGGTGCGCTGCGAGAGCAGCTGCCACGGCACGATGTTGGAGTGGTGCTCCATCTCCGTGATGGCGATCTCGGTCTCACGGTCGACCCGGTAGGGCTCGTCCGCCCAGCCGAGCATGTTCGCGACCAGGTTGAGCGACTCCGAGGCGTTCTTGGTGAAGATCACCTCGTCGCGGCTCGGCGCGTTGATGAAGGCGGCGACCTTGTCGCGAGCGCCCTCGTACAGCGCCGTGGCCTCCTCGGCGAGCACGTGCACGCCACGGTGGACGTTGGCGTTGTGCTGCTCGTAGTACTCGTTCAGCGCGTCGAGTACCTGGCGCGGCTTCTGCGAAGTCGCCGCGTTGTCCAGGTAAACGATCTTCTTCCCGTCGTGGACCACACGATCCAGCAGGGGGAAGTCCTTGCGGATCGCCTCGATGTCGAGGAGGCCAGGCAGCTGTGTCACGCGGTCGCGCCACCCTTCACATACTTGTCGTAACCCTCGGCCTCCAGCTGGTCGGCGAGCTCGGCGCCACCGGACTCGGCGATACGGCCGTTCGCGAACACGTGCACGAAGTCGGGCTTGATGTAGCGCAGGATGCGCGTGTAGTGGGTGATCAGCAGGGTGCCGACCTCACCGGTCTCGCGGACGCGGTTGACGCCCTCCGAGACGACGCGCAGCGCGTCGACGTCGAGACCGGAGTCGGTCTCGTCGAGGATCGCGATCTTCGGCTTGAGAAGCTCCAGCTGCAGGATCTCGTGGCGCTTCTTCTCACCGCCGGAGAAGCCCTCGTTGACGTTGCGCTCGGCGAAGGCCGGGTCCATCTGGAGCTGCTCCATCGCGGACTTGACCTCCTTCACCCAGGTGCGCAGCTTCGGAGCCTCACCGCGGATGGCGGTGGCCGAGGTGCGCAGGAAGTTGGAGACCGAGACGCCGGGGACCTCGACCGGGTACTGCATGGCGAGGAACAGGCCGGCGCGGGCACGCTCGTCGACGGACATCTCCAGGACGTCTTCGCCGTCGAGGGTCACGGTGCCACCGGTGATGGTGTACTTCGGGTGACCGGCGAGCGAGTACGCCAGGGTGGACTTGCCGGAGCCGTTCGGACCCATGATGGCGTGCGTCTCACCCTGCTTGACGGTGAGGTCGACGCCCTTGAGGATCTCGCGGGCGCCGTTCTCGGCCTCGACGGAGACGTGCAGGTCGTGGATTTCAAGCGTTGCCATGGATACCTCAGGACTCCTGGGTGAGGGAGACGAGCACGTCGTCCCCTTCGATCTTTACGGGGTATACGGGGACGGGGCGCGTCGCGGGCAGGCCCGAGGGCTTGCCGGTGCGCAGGTCGAAGGCCGACCCGTGCAGCCAGCACTCGATCATGCAGTCGTCGACCTCGCCCTCCGAGAGCGAGACGTTCGCGTGCGAGCAGATGTCGTTGATCGCGAACACCTCCCCCTCGGTGGAGACGATGGACACCGGCGTGCCGTCGAGTTCCACCCGCTTCGGGGTGTTCTCCTCCAGCTCGCTCAGCGCGCAGACCTTGACGTAATTCATCAGACGGAACCCTGGAGCTCGGTCTCGATCTTGGTGAGCAGGCGCTCCTCGATGTCCGGGACACCGATCTGCTGGACGAGCTCGGCGAAGAAGCCGCGGACGACCAGGCGGCGGGCCTCGCCGGCCGGGATGCCGCGGGCCTGCAGGTAGAAGAGCTGCTCGTCGTCGAAGCGGCCGGTCGCCGAGGCGTGGCCGGCGCCGACGATCTCGCCGGTCTCGATCTCCAGGTTCGGCACCGAGTCGACCCGCGCGCCGTCCGTCAGGACGAGGTTGCGGTTCATCTCGTAGGTGTCGGTGCCCTCGGCGGTCTTCTCGATGAGCACGTCACCGATCCACACCGCGTGGGCGTCCTGGCCCTGCAGGGCGCCCTTGTAGACCACGTTCGACTTGCAGTGCGGGGCACTGTGGTCGACCAGGAGGCGGTGCTCCTGGTGCTGGCCGGCGTCGGTGAAGTACAGGCCGAAGAGCTCGGCCTCGCCGCCGGGGCCCGCGTAGGTCACGCGGGGGTGCAGGCGGACGAGGTCGCCGCCGAAGGTGACCACGATCGACTTGAAGGTCGCGTCACGGCCGACCAGCGCGTTGTGCTGGGAGACGTGGACGGCGGTGTCGTCCCAGTCCTGCACCGACACGACGGTGAGCTTGGCGCCGTCGCCGACCAGGAAGTCGACGTTGGCGGCGCGCACGCCGTCACCGGTGTGGTCGATGACGACGACGGCCTCGGCGAAGGCCTGCACGTCGAAGACGGTGTGGCCGAAGGTGGTGCCGCCCTCACCGTGCAGCGTGACGCGCACCGGCTCGGTCAGGACCGCCTCCTTGGGCACGGTGACGACCGTGGCCTTGGCGAAGGACGAGAACGCCTGGGCGGCGACCCGGTCCACCGGGGTGCCGGCCTTGCCGATGCGCGCGTCGCCGCGCTCCACCGACTCGACCGTGACGCCCTCGGGCGCGTCGATCTGGGCCTTCATGGTGCCGTTGGCGACCGCGGTGCCGTCGTGCAGGCCCTTCAGGCGGGCGAGCGGGGTGAACCGCCACTCCTCCTCGCGCCCGTGGGGCACGGGGAAGTCCGCCACGTCGAAGGACGGGGGTGCACTCATCCGGGTGGCGACGGTGGACTCGGCGGCCACCGCGATCGCGCCGGCGGTGGTCGAACCCGCCGGAATGTTCTGAGCCTCAGCCATGGCTGTCGTCTTGCTCGCTCTCTTAGAAGAACACGGTCTACGTCAATGAATGTGCTGCGGGACGGGCAGCCGGCCGGGACTAGCCGACCGAGCCCTCCATCTGCAGCTCGATCAGCCGGTTCAGCTCCAGGGCGTACTCCATGGGCAGCTCGCGCGCGATGGGCTCGACGAAGCCGCGCACGATCATGGCCATGGCCTCGAACTCCGTCAGACCGCGGCTCATCAGGTAGAAGAGCTGGTCGTCGGAGACCTTGGAGACCGTGGCCTCGTGGCCCATGGAGACGTCGTCCTCGCGCACGTCCACGTACGGGTACGTGTCCGAGCGGGAGATGGTGTCGACCAGGAGCGCGTCACACAGCACGTTGGACTTCGAGCCGTGCGCGCCCTCGCCGATCTCGACCAGGCCGCGGTACGAGGTGCGGCCTCCGCCTCGTGCCACCGACTTGGAGACGATGTTCGAGGAGGTGTTCGGCGCCATGTGGACCATCTTGGAGCCGGCGTCCTGGTGCTGGCCCTCGCCCGCGAAGGCGATGGACAGGGTCTCGCCCTTGGCGTGCTCGCCCATCAGGTAGACGGCCGGGTACTTCATGGTGACCTTCGAACCGATGTTGCCGTCGACCCACTCCATGGTCGCGCCCTCGTACGCCACGGCGCGCTTGGTGACCAGGTTGTAGACGTTGTTCGACCAGTTCTGGATCGTCGTGTAGCGGCAGCGGCCGCCCTTCTTCACGATGATCTCGACCACGGCGCTGTGCAGCGAGTCCGAGGAGTAGATCGGGGCGGTGCAGCCCTCGACGTAGTGGACGTAGGCGTCCTCGTCGACGATGATCAGCGTCCGCTCGAACTGGCCCATGTTCTCCGTGTTGATACGGAAGTAGGCCTGGAGCGGGATGTCGACCTTCACGCCCTTGGGGACGTAGATGAAGGAGCCGCCGGACCACACCGCGGTGTTCAGCGACGCGAACTTGTTGTCGCCGACCGGGATGACCGTGCCGAAGTACTCCTGGAAGAGCTCCGGGTGCTCCTTGAGCGCGGTGTCCGTGTCGAGGAAGATGACGCCCTGCTCCTCCAGGTCCTCACGGATCTGGTGGTAGACGACCTCGGACTCGTACTGGGCCGCGACACCGGCGACGAGGCGCTGCTTCTCCGCCTCGGGGATGCCGAGCTTGTCGTACGTGTTCTTGATGTCCTCGGGCAGGTCCTCCCACGAAGCGGCCTGCTTCTCGGTGGAACGCACGAAGTACTTGATGTTGTCGAAGTCGATGCCCGAGAGGTCGGAGCCCCAGTTCGGCATGGGCTTCTTGTCGAACAGCTTGAGGCCCTTGAGACGGAGCTTCAGCATCCACTCCGGCTCGGACTTCTTCGACGAGATGTCGCGGACGACATCCTCGGACAGGCCCCGCTTGGCGGCGGCACCCGCCGCGTCGGAGTCGGCCCAGCCGTATTCGTAGGTGCCCAGGCCATCGAGCTCAGGGTGAGCAGTCTCCGTGGTCATGCGGGGTTCCTCCCGGCCGTACTTGCAGATACTGATGTGTCGGTCTGTGTGGTGCTCGCGCTTCGCGGAATGAACGTCGTGCACACCCCGTCGCCGTGGGCGATCGTGGCGAGGCGCTGCACGTGCGTCCCGAGCAGGCGTGAGAAGACCTCGGTCTCCGCCTCGCAGAGCTGCGGGAACTGTTCGGCCACGTGCGCGACCGGACAGTGGTGCTGGCAGAGCTGTTCACCGCTGTGCGGACCGGGAGCGCTCTTCGCCGTAGCAGCGTACCCGTCGACGGTCAACGCCTTGGCCAGGGCCTCCGCACGGCCTTCGGGCGCGGCCGCGTCGACCGCTTCCCGGTAGGCCCGCGCCTGCGTCTCCATCCGTGACCGGGCGAAGGCGGCGACCGCCGCCTCGCCCTGGGCGCCGCCGCCGACGGACTGCGCGATCCAGCGCAGGGCGTCCGCGGCGAGCGTGTCGTAGGACTGATCGAAGGCGTCGCGGCCGCAGTCGGTGAGCGCGAAGACCTTGGCGGGCCGACCCCGGGTCCGTGCGCCGTACACACGCTGCTCACGGGCTTCGACCACGTCGTCGGTGACGAGCGTGTCGAGGTGGCGGCGGACGGCGGCCTGGGTGAGGCCGAGGCGCTGGGCGAGGTCGGCGACGGTGGACGGACCGTGGTCCAGGATCGAGCGCGCCACTCGGTTGCGGGTTGACCGCTCCCCGGTGGCGAGCTCCCCCTGGGGGGTCTCGTTGTGCCGTTCGCCGTATTTCACAACGCCATTGTTGCGTAATTAACCGAGCAGCGACAAGCCGTGATGGACGCCACTCCTGGTGGCCTCCATCACTAAGGGTTACCTAATTTATCGACGCAGAGTTATTCGGAGGGGTGTGCTCCGCTATCTCACCGAGCACCTCCGGGGAACCGTTTCACGGCTCCCACCAGCACCGTTTCACGCTCGGCCTTTCCCTGCGGGCCGGCCGTCGAGTTCCGAAAAGGATCACGGAAACCGAACGGCCCACACAGGGCCACCGGACTGAAAAGAGTCATATTCTCGTCGCGGTGTTCGAATCCGACGGTGATCCCGCCCCTCCGGGCGGTACGAAAAGCAAGAGCGAACCGGCCGGTAACCCCGCGACCCCGGGACCCGCACCCCCTCCCCCGGCTCCGTAGACTCACCCCCCATGAGCAACGACCCCGCCGTGGAGATCCGCGGACTGGTGAAGCGGTACGGCACCAAGACAGCGGTGGACGGCCTGGACCTCACCGTCCCCACGGCATCCGTCACGGCCGTCCTCGGTCCCAACGGCGCGGGCAAGACGACCACGGTGGAGACCTGCGAGGGCTACCGCCGCCCCGACGCCGGCACCGTCCGCGTCCTCGGCCTCGACCCGGTGGCCCGGGCCGAGGCCCTGCGCCCGCGGATCGGCGTGATGCTCCAGTCCGGAGGCGTCTACTCCGGAGCCCGCGCCGTCGAGATGCTGCGCCACATGGCCAAGCTGTACGCCGACCCGCTCGACGTCGGCACCCTGGTGGAACGCCTCGGACTCGGCGGCTGCGGCCGCACCCCCTACCGCCGGCTCTCCGGCGGCCAGCAGCAGCGCCTGGCCCTGGCCATGGCCGTGGTGGGCCGCCCCGAGCTGGTCTTCCTTGACGAGCCCACCGCCGGCCTGGACCCGCAGGCCCGCCGCGCGACCTGGGACCTCGTACGGGAGCTGCGCACCGACGGGGTCACCGTCGTCCTCACCACGCACCACATGGACGAGGCCGAGCAGCTCGCGGACGAGGTCGCCATCGTGGACGCGGGCCGGGTCATCGTCCACGGCAGCCCCGAGCAGCTGTGCCGGGGCGGCGCCGAGAACACCCTGCGCTTCACCGGCCGCCCCTCCCTCGACCTGGCCTCACTGCTGAAGGCGCTGCCCGACGGCACCCAGGCCGCCGAGCTCACCGCGGGCGTCTACCGGCTCACCGGCGACGTGGACCCGCAGCTGCTGGCCACCGTCGCCTCCTGGTGCGCGCAGCACGGGGTGATGCCGGACAGCCTCTCGGTGGAGCGGCACACCCTCGAAGACGTCTTTCTGGAACTCACGGGCAAGGAGCTGCGCGCATGAGCGCCGGTACGTTCACCCCCAGCCCGGGGGCCGCGCCCGTGTCCCGCATGATCCTCGCGCAGACGGCGCTGGAAACCCGGATGCTGCTGCGCAACGGGGAGCAGCTGCTGCTGACCGTGATCATCCCGGCGCTGCTGCTGACCCTCTTCTCCGCGGTCGACATCATCGACACGGGGGCGGAGAAGTCCGTGGACTTCCTCGCGCCGGGCATCCTGGCGCTCGCCGTGATGTCCACCGCGTTCACCGGCCAGGCCATCGCCACCGGCTTCGACCGCCGCTACGGGGTCCTCAAGCGGCTCGGCGCCTCCCCGCTGCCGCGCTGGGCACTGATGGCCGCCAAGACCCTGTCCGTGCTGGTCACCGAGGTGCTGCAGATCGCGCTGCTGACGGTGATCGCCTTCGCGCTCGGCTGGTCCCCGCAGGGGAACCCGCTGTCGGTCGCCGCGCTGATCCTGCTGGGCACCGCCGCGTTCTCGGGGCTGGGGCTGCTGATGGCGGGCACCCTGAAGGCCGAGATGACCCTGGCCGCCGCCAACCTGGTGTTCCTGCTGCTGCTGGTCGGCGGCGGGGTGATCGTGCCGCTGGAGAAGTTCCCGGGCGCCGTGCAGTCAGTCCTGGGAATCCTGCCCATCTCGGCCCTCTCCGACGGGCTGCGCGAGGTGCTCCAGCACGGGGCCGCGCTGCCGTGGGGCGACGTGGCCGTCCTGGCGGGCTGGGCCGCACTCGGCCTGGGCGCCGCCGCACGGCTCTTCCGCTGGGAATGAAACCCTTTCCCTTGCGGTGACCTTGCCGCGAGGATGGGCGCCTCCACACATGAAGCCGGGGGGCGGACATGGTGCAGCGGGAGGCCGTTCTACGGCTGGACGACCAATGGGCGCGGGTGCGGGCGGGGGACGCGCACGCGGCGCCGGAGGAGCGCGATCAGCTCCTCGACGAGCTGATCGGCGCCCTGCGCGCCCTCACGGACGACCCGCGGTGCACCGCGCTGCTCGGGCTGCGCCTCGCCGACCGGGCCGCCCTGCGCTTCGCGGCGGGGGACCGCGCGAGCGCCCTCGCCACGATCGAGGAGGGGCTGCGCAGCTCCGAGCGCGCGGCCGTGCACTCTCCCGAGTTCGCCCGCTGGTACGCCCGCGGGCTGATCAACCACGGGGTGTGGCTGGCCTGGCCGCTGAGCGACGGGACCCGGCTGCCGAAGCACCCGCTGGGCCCGGCCGCCGGCGACGGGCCGAGCGCCATGGAACGGGCGGCCGGCGAGCGGGCCCGTGATCTGACCCGGACCGCGGTGGAGGTGTGGGCGGGCCTGGACCAGCAGGATCCGGTCAACCGGCGGGGCCTCGCCCAGGCCAAGGTGTTCCTCGGGGACCGCCTCGCCGAACTGGGGTTCGCCGAGGACGCGGTGGCCTGGGCCGTGGACGCCGAGGCCGACTTCCGGCAGCTGCTGCTCGCGTACCCCGGCGCACAGGAGTCGGAGGAGGCCGAGGAGGCCCTCGACCACATCGGCCGTCAGCTGGAACTGCGCCTGCGCTTCCTGGCCTTCGACTCGCTGGTCAGCCTGCGCACTCGGGGGCTGCTGCCCGAACGGCTGCTGCCGCAGGCCGTGGTGGCCGCCCGCATCCAGGGGGTGGAGGAGGCCGACATCGCGGCCCGGCTGCGCCTCGGCGCCGAGCAGGTGGGGACGATGCTGGAGGTCACGCCCTGGCTCGCGGTGTGGCGCTTCGAGGTGCGCGGTCCTGACGGACTGTGGAACGTACTCCAGCATCCCTGGCACAGCGCCACAGAAGTGAGAAACAGGACAGCCGAGGACGTAGCGGGCGAATTGATCCGCGGGTTCGTCGGCTCGGCGGACTGCCCGGGCGAGGGCGGCCCTTGGCGCGTCTTCCTGTGGTGGCACGCCGAGGGCGATCCCGAGGGGGCCAGGTTCCGGTGGGTCGCGGGCCCCGACGCCCCCGTGGCCACCCCCTCGTGAAACTTTGCACAAGGGGCCGCCTACCATAGGGGCCGTGTTGAACCCCCTCGCCTTCATCGCCAGCCGCTGGACTCCGTCACCCCGGATCGTCCGGCGGGCCGCGCTCGCCGCGCTCGTCATGAGCGTGGCCATCGTCGTCACCGGCGGCGCGGTGCGGCTGACCGGATCCGGTCTCGGCTGCGACACCTGGCCCAAGTGCACCGACGACAGCCTGATCGCGACGCAGGCCCAGGGCTTCCACGGCGCCATCGAGTTCGGCAACCGGATGCTGACGTACGTGCTCAGCGCGGCCGTCGGCTGGGTCATCCTCGCGGCGCGCTCGGCCGACCCGTGGCGGCACGCGCTGACGAAGCTCGGCTGGCTCCAGTTCGTCATCGTGATGGCCAACGCCGTGCTCGGCGGCATCACCGTCATGACGGGCCTCAACCCGTACAGCGTCGCCGGGCACTTCCTGCTCGCCACCGCGCTGATCGCGGTGACGACCGTCACCTGGCAGCGCACCGGCGAGGGCGACACCGCCCCCCGCCCGCGCGTACCGGGCCCGGTCCGCAAGCTCTCGTGGGCACTGGTCGCCACCACCCTCGTGCTGATCGCGGCGGGCACGGTGGTCACCGGCGCCGGACCGCACGCCGGCGACAGCAGCGAGATCAAGCGGATGCCGCTCGACTGGGCGGCCACCGCACATGTGCACGCCATCGCCGCCTGGCTCGTGTGTGCGCTGGCCGTCGCGATGTGGCTGGTGCTGCGCGTGGTCGACGCCCCCGTCGACACCCGGGCGCGCGCCCGCGATCTGCTGATCGTGCTGCTCGCCCAGGGCGGCATCGGCTACGTGCAGTTCTTCTCCGACCTGCCCGAGGTCCTGGTCGCCGCGCACATGCTGGGCTCCTGCCTGGTGTGGATCGCCGTGCTCCGGGTCGCGCTGAGCCTGCGCGAGCGGCCGGCCCAGCAGGCGGGGATCCCGGCCCAGGGCGACCCGCAGCTCTCCACGGTCTGAGCCTCCCGACCCGCCTGGGCGGTCCGCCCTAGGGCCTGTCCAGGCGGTAGACGCGGCGGGCGTTGCCCGCCGCGACCATGGCGGCCACGCGCTCCGCGTCCCGCCAGGACCAGGACCCCTCGGCGACCCAGCCGCCCAGCACCCGGCCCAGCGCCTCCCGGAACACCAGTGCGCCCACCGCGTGCAGTTCCGGCAGCCGCCGGCCGCCGCTGGAGAACAGCAGCTTCCCGAACGGCGCGAGCTCCAGCAGCTCGGCCAGCACCGCCGCGGCTCCCGCCCCGGTGCGCCCGAGGGCCGCTCCGGTGTCGGCGTAGACGTGCGGGAAGGCCGCCGCGAGCTGCGCCGCGTGCCGGTGCCGGTGCGGATGTCCGCCGAGCAGCACCAGTCGCGTGCCCAGGCCCGCGGTGGCCCGTACGAACTCCGTCAGCGGGGCGGGATCCCCCGCGCCCGTGTGCAGCTGGAGCGGCAGCCCGGACGCCACCGCGCTCCACAGCAGGTGCCGCAGGAGTACGGGGTCCCGCACGGCCCCGCCCCTCGCCCTCCCGGCCAGCCACCGTCCGGCCGCCCCGCGCACCTCACCGGGGCCGGGCGGTTCGGGCGAGGTGGCCGGACCGTCCGGATGGTCGAAGGGCGTGGTGCGGTCGAAGGCCGTGGCGCACGTGAAGGCCGCGGCTCCGGCGGCGGCGTGGTGGACGGCCTCGGCGAGATTGGCGAGGAACGCGGCCACCGTCCCGGAGGTGTCGGCGACCTGCTCGGCCAGCAACTCCAGCCGGACCGTCTCAAAGGCCTCGGCGTCCCCGGCGAGCGCCAGCTCCTTGGGGCCGGTGAGGTCCCCGGCCACCCCGGTGTCGACCAGGTAGGCGGCGACGCGGGATCCCCTCAGCAGCCGCCGCGCGGTCTCGGCCGCGCCCAGCTCGCGCCGCCGGGCCAGATAGCGCACGGGCGTGGCGTGCGGCTCCAGCCCCAGCAGCGGCGGGCACCAGCGGCGCACCGCGAAACCGGTCTGGGTGTCGAAGAAGGTGGTGCCCGCGGCGGGCGGGCCGGCGGAGCGGACCAGCTGGGCCTCGAAGGTGCCCAGGCCCAGCTCCGTACGGAGTACTCCGTGGCAGTACTGGTCCACCAGGGGCGGCGTTTCGATCATCCGGGCATCCCGTTTGCGGACGTGAGGAAGGGGCTTCCACACGTCCTAACGGGTGAGCGGGGTGTGAGGTGTTGCTCGCGCTGTTGACCGAGACGGCACCCCGGGTCCCCCGGGGCGCCTCGAGCACCAACGAAACGGCTCCCGGAGGAGGTCAGGCCGCCGGGTTCGCGGTGCCGCCGAGCTGGATGCCGGCCATCCGCGACCACTCGTACGGGCCGGTCCGCACGCGCGCGGCGAACTCCCCGTCGAACTCCTCGTGGAGGGTCAGCCCGGCCTTCTCCGCGGCCAGCTGCGCCACCGCGAAGGTGGGGGCCACCAGGTCGCCCCAGCCGCCGTCCGTGCCCACGAGCACGATCCGGGTGCCGGCCTGGCCGATGTGGGCGAGCTGGCCCTCGGCGCCGCCGTGCTCCTTGGCGAACGCGCCGATCTGCTTGGCCAGCTTGGCCGCCGTACGGTCCTGCTTCTTGTCCGCGGCGCCTGCGGCGGCCGCGGTCTCTGCGGTGTCTCCCATGGAAGCCATGCTACCGGCGAGTAATCAACGGAGGAAGGGATCCACGGCCACCGCCACGAACAGCAGCGACACATAGGTGATCGACCAGTGGAACAGCCGCATCTCCTTGAGCTTCGCGCCCGTCAGGCCCGCCTTGGCCCGTGCGTGCAGCGCGTGCGCCTCCCACAGCCACCAGCCGCCCGAGACCAGCGCGACCGTGGTGTAGAACCAGCCGGTGTACCCGAGCGGGGTCAGCAGCAGCGAGACCGCCACCATCACCCAGCTGTAGAGGACGATCTGGCGCGCCACGGGCCGGTTGCCGGCCACGACCGGGAGCATCGGCACGCCGGCCCGCGCGTAGTCGTCCTTCACCTTCATCGACAGCGGCCAGTAGTGCGGCGGCGTCCAGAAGAAGATGACGAGGAAGAGGATGACCGCGGCCCAGGAGAGCTCGTTGGTGACCGACGACCAGCCGATGAGCACCGGCATGCAGCCCGCGATGCCGCCCCAGACGATGTTCTGGGCGGTGCGCCGCTTCAACAGCATCGTGTAGACCACGACGTAGAAGAGGAGTGCACCGAGCGACAGCGCCGCCGACAGCCAGTTGACCAGCAGTCCGAAGAACAGGGTGGAGACCACCGCGAGGGTCAGGCCGAAGGCCAGGCACTCCCCCGGGCTGACCATGCCGGTCACCAGCGGACGCTGCGAGGTGCGGTCCATCAGTGCGTCGATGTCGCGGTCGATGTACATGTTCAGCGCGTTGGCGCCGCCCGCGGACAAGTAACCGCCGAAGCAGGTCACGAGGACCAGCCACAGCGACGGCACGCCCTGTTCGGCGAGGAACATCACCGGCACTGTGGTGATCAGCAGAAGTTCGATGATCCGCGGCTTGGTCAATGCCACGAAAGCCATGACGCGGGTCCCGAACGGCCGGTGACCGGGGCTCGTCCCGAGCACCCCCGCTGGACGGGATTCGACGGCCGTCACGCACACCCCTGAGAGAGAATCCAGCAAGCTCCGACTCGGACCACCCAGAACATGAAGGCCCGGTTAAGGCTTGCGCGTACCACGCCACTCTAGACGTTGCACTTGCGTCGCCCCGCGCCGGGGTCGCTTCGTGTTGGGCCGATCGGACCGTGCATACATACGGGGGACCGCTCCCGCCGGGCCCGCGTGAGCGGGTGAACAGGCATCGGCGGCGCGGTGACGGACTGGCTGCACTCGAATAGCTGCACGCCGTTGCAGGGGTAGGCTCGGAATCGCCGGTGCACCGTTCGTCACCGGGATACAAAAACATGTGGAGAGGAGCCCTGACCCACGGTGAGCACCAAGCCGACCACCACAGAGCTCGAGTGGACCGAACTGGACCAGCGGGCCGTCGACACCGCCCGCATCCTGGCCGCTGACGCGGTCCAGAAGGTCGGAAACGGCCACCCCGGTACGGCGATGAGCCTGGCCCCCGCCGCGTACACCCTCTTCCAGAAGGTGATGCGGCACGACCCGGCGGACCCCGAGTGGGTGGGCCGCGACCGTTTCGTGCTCTCTGCGGGGCACTCGTCCCTGACGCTCTACACCCAGCTCTACCTCGGCGGGTTCGGGCTCGAGCTGGACGACCTGAAGGCCTTCCGCACCTGGGGCTCCAAGACCCCGGGTCACCCGGAGTACGGCCACACCGCCGGCGTGGAGACCACGACCGGCCCCCTCGGCCAGGGCATCGCCAACGCGGTGGGCATGGCCATGGCCGCCCGCTACGAGCGCGGCCTGTTCGACCCGGAGGCCGCCACCGGCGCCTCCCCGTTCGACCACATGATCTACGCGATCGCGGGCGACGGCTGCCTCCAGGAGGGCATTTCCCACGAGGCGTCCGCGCTGGCCGGCCACCAGAAGCTCGGCAACCTGGTGCTGCTGTGGGACGACAACCACATCTCCATCGAGGGTGACACGGAGACGGCAGTCTCCGAGGACACCCTGAAGCGCTACGAGGCGTACGGCTGGCACGTCCAGCGCGTCGAGCAGCAGGAGAACGGCGACCTCGACCCGAAGGCGCTGTTCGCCGCCCTCCAGGCCGCCAAGGCCGAGACGGGACGCCCGTCCTTCATCGCGGCCCGCTCGATCATCGCCTGGCCGGCCCCGCACGCCCAGAACACCGAGGCCGCGCACGGTTCCGCGCTCGGCGACGACGAGGTCGCGGCCACCAAGCGCGTCCTCGGCTTCGACCCGGAGCAGACCTTCGAGGTCTCCGACGAGGTCATCGCGCACACCCGCAAGGCGCTCGACCGCGGCCGCGAGGCCAAGGCCGCCTGGGAGAAGGACTACTCCGCCTGGCGCACCGCCAACCCGGAGCGCGCCGCCGAGTTCGACCGCATCAACGCCAACGAGCTGCCCGCGGGCTGGGAGGACAAGCTCCCCGTCTTCGAGGCCGGCAAGGGTGTCGCCACCCGCGCCGCCTCCGGCAAGGTGCTCTCGGCGCTCGGCGCGGTCATCCCGGAGCTGTGGGGCGGCTCGGCCGACCTGGCCGGCTCCAACAACACCACCATCGACAAGGACTCCTCGTTCCTGCCGGTGGGCAACCCGCTGCCGGAGGCCGACCCGTACGGCCGCACCATCCACTTCGGCATCCGCGAGCACGCCATGGCCGCGACCATGAACGGCATCGCCCTGCACGGCCACACCCGCATCTACGGCGGCACCTTCCTGGTGTTCTCCGACTACATGCGCAACGCCGTCCGCCTCTCCGCGCTGATGCACGTGCCGGTCACCTACGTGTGGACGCACGACTCCATCGGTCTCGGCGAGGACGGCCCGACCCACCAGCCGGTCGAGCACCTGGCCTCGCTGCGCGCCATCCCGGGCCTGAACGTCGTCCGCCCGGCCGACGCGAACGAGACCGCCGTCGCCTGGCGCGAGATCCTGCGCCGCCACACCAGGGTCTTCGGCAAGGGTGCCCCGCACGGTCTGGCCCTCACCCGCCAGGGCGTGCCGACCTACGAGCGCAACGAGGACGCCGCCAAGGGCGGGTACGTGCTCTTCGAGGCCGAGGGCGGTCCCGCCCAGGTCGTGCTCATCGGCACCGGCTCCGAGGTGCACCTCGCCGTCGAGGCCCGCGAGCAGCTGCAGGCCGAGGGCGTCCCCACCCGCGTCGTCTCCATGCCGTCCGTCGAGTGGTTCGAGGAGCAGTCCCAGGAGTACAAGGACAGCGTCCTGCCCTCCTCGGTGAAGGCCCGCGTCGCGGTCGAGGCCGGCATCGGCCTGACCTGGCACCGGTACGTCGGCGACGCCGGCCGGATCGTGTCGCTGGAGCACTTCGGCGCCTCCGCCGACGCCAAGGTGCTGTTCCGCGAGTTCGGCTTCACCGCCGAGGCCGTGGCCGCCGCCGCCAAGGACTCCCTCGCCGCCGCCGCGCGCTGACGCCGGTCCGGAACCACAAGTAGGAGATGTAATCCCATGACAGACGCACTCAAGCGCCTCTCCGACGAAGGCGTGGCGATCTGGCTGGACGACCTGTCCCGCAAGCGCATCACGTCCGGCAACCTGGCCGAGCTCATCGACCAGTCGCACGTGGTCGGTGTCACCACCAACCCGGCGATCTTCCAGAAGGCGATCAGCGGCGGCGAGGGCTACGAGCAGCAGCTCACCGACCTCGCGACCCGCAAGGTCACCGTCGAAGAGGCCCTGCGCATGATCACCACGGCGGACGTCCGCGACGCCGCCGACATCCTGCGCCCGGTCTACGACCGCACCGACGGCCAGGACGGCCGCGTGTCGATCGAGGTCGACCCGCGCCTGGCGCACAACACGCCGGCGACCATCGCCGAGGCCAAGCAGCTGGCCTGGCTGGTGGACCGCCCGAACACGCTCATCAAGATCCCGGCGACCAAGGCCGGCCTGCCGGCGATCACCGAGGTCATCGGCCGGGGCATCAGCGTCAACGTCACGCTGATCTTCTCGCTGGAGCGCTACCGCGAGGTCATGGACGCGTACCTGGCGGGTCTGGAGAAGGCCAAGGCCGCCGGCCTGGACCTCTCCCTGATCCACTCGGTCGCCTCCTTCTTCGTGTCCCGCGTGGACAGCGAGATCGACAAGCGCCTGGACGCGGTCGGCACCGACGAGGCCAAGGCCCTCAAGGGCAAGGCGGCGCTCGCGAACGCCCGTCTGGCCTACGAGGCGTACGAGGAGGTCTTCTCCTCGGACCGCTGGACCGCCCTGGAGCGGGTCGGAGCCAACAAGCAGCGTGCGCTGTGGGCCTCGACGGGCGTCAAGGACCCGGCGTACAAGGACACCCTGTACGTGGACGACCTGGTCGCCCCGAACACGGTGAACACCATGCCGGAGGCCACGCTGGAGGCCGCCGCGGACCACGGTCAGATCACCGGTGACACCGTGCGCGGCACCTACGAGCAGGCCCGCGCCGAGCTCGACGCGGTCGCGAAGCTGGGCATTTCGTACGACGATGTCGTGCAGCTGCTCGAAGACGAGGGCGTCGAGAAGTTCGCGGCGTCCTGGAACGACCTGCTGAAGTCGACCGAGGCGGAGCTTGAGCGCCTTGCCCCCACGGAGGCCTGAACACTTTGTCTGTTAACGGAGCGAACCCGCTTCGTGACGCACAGGACCGGCGGCTCCCGCGCATCGCGGGGCCGTCCGGCCTGGTCATTTTCGGCGTTACGGGTGACCTGTCGCGCAAGAAGCTGATGCCTGCCGTCTACGACCTGGCCAACCGCGGCCTGCTGCCACCGGGCTTCTCCCTGATCGGCTTCGCCCGCCGGGAGTGGGAGCACGAGGACTTCGCGACGGAGGTGTACGAGGCCGTCAAGCAGCACTCGCGCACGCCGTTCCGCGAGGAGGTCTGGCAGCAGCTGGTGCAGGGCTGCCGGTTCGTCCAGGGCGACTTCGACGACGACGCGGCCTTCGAGACCCTGAAGGCCACCATCGAGGAGCTGGACAAGGCACAGGGCACGGGCGGCAACTTCGCCTTCTACCTGTCGGTCCCGCCCAAGTTCTTCCCCAAGGTGGTCCAGCAGCTCAAGGACCACGGGCTGGCGCAGAAGGAGGGCTCCTGGCGGCGTGCCGTCATCGAGAAGCCCTTCGGACACGACCTGAAGAGCGCCGAGGAACTCAACAAGGTCGTCCACGAGGTCTTCCCGCGTGACGAGGTCTTCCGGATCGACCACTACCTCGGCAAGGAGACCGTCCAGAACATCCTGGCGCTCCGCTTCGCCAACACCATGTTCGAGCCGATCTGGAACCGGTCGTACGTCGACCACGTGCAGATCACCATGGCCGAGGACATCGGCATCGGCGGCCGGGCCGGGTACTACGACGGCATCGGCGCGGCCCGTGACGTGATCCAGAACCACCTGCTGCAGCTGCTCGCGCTCACCGCGATGGAGGAGCCCGGCTCCTTCCACCCGAAGGCGCTGGTGGCGGAGAAGCTGAAGGTCCTGACGGCGGTGCAGCTGCCGGAGGACCTGGGCAAGCACACCGTGCGCGGCCAGTACGCGGCGGCGTGGCAGGGCGGCGAGAAGGTCGTCGGGTACCTCGAAGAGGACGGCATCGACCCCAAGTCGAAGACCGACACCTACGCGGCCGTCCGGCTGGAGATCAACAACCGCCGCTGGGCGGGCGTCCCGTTCTACCTGCGGACCGGCAAGCGCCTGGGCCGCCGGGTGACCGAGATCGCCGTGGTCTTCAAGCGGGCGCCGTACCTGCCGTTCGAGTCGGGCGCGACCGAGGAGCTGGGGCAGAACGCCCTGGTCATCCGGGTCCAGCCGGACGAGGGCGTGACGGTGCGCTTCGGTTCCAAGGTTCCGGGCACCTCCATGGAGGTCCGGGACGTCACGATGGACTTCGCCTACGGCGAGTCCTTCACGGAGTCGAGCCCCGAGGCGTACGAGCGGCTCATCCTCGACGTGCTCCTCGGCGACGCGAACCTCTTCCCGCGTCACCAGGAGGTCGAGCTGTCCTGGAACATCCTCGACCCGATCGAGGAGTACTGGGACAAGCACGGCAAGCCCGCTCAGTACCCGTCGGGCACCTGGGGGCCGGTCGAGGCGGACGAGATGCTCGCACGAGACGGACGGAGCTGGCGCCGGCCATGAAGATCGACCTCACGGAGACCAACTCCAGCAAGATCAATGCCGCGATGGTGCAGGCACGCCGGGACATCGGCACGCCGGCCATCGGCATGGTCCTCACGCTGGTGATCGTGACCGACGAGGAGAACGCGTACGACGCGCTCAAGTCGGCGAACGACGCGTCCCACGAACACCCCTCGCGGATCGTCGTCGTCATCAAGCGGGCCAGCCGCTCGCCGCGCAGCCGCCGCGAGGCCCGGCTCGACGCGGAAGTCCGCGTCGGGGCGGACTCCGGCAGCGGTGAGACGGTCGTGCTCCGCCTTCACGGCGAGCTGGTCGACCACGCCCAGTCGGTGGTTCTCCCGCTGCTCCTGCCGGACGCCCCCGTGGTCGTCTGGTGGCCGGGCGGTCCGCCCACGGACCTGGCGGGCGATCCGCTGGGCACGCTGGGTCAGCGCCGGATCACGGACACGTACTCCTGCGAGGAACCGATCGGGACGCTCGCCTCGCGGGCGGCGGCGTACGCCCCCGGGGACACCGACCTGGCGTGGACCCGGATCACCCCGTGGCGCTCGATGCTGGCGGCCGCGCTCGACCAGCAGTCCCTGTCGGTCGCCTCGGCGACCGTCGAGGGCGAGGACGAGAACCCGAGCTGCGAACTGCTGGCCATGTGGCTCGCGGACCGGCTGGGGGTCCCCGTCGAGCGCACGCTGTCGTCGGGTCCCGGCCTGACGGCCGTACGTCTGGTCACCAAGGACGGCGACATCGTCCTGGACCGGGCGGACGGGGCGCTGGCCACGCTGTGCATGCCGGGTCAGCCCGACCGTGCGGTGGCGCTCAAGCGGCGCGACACGGCCGAGCTGCTGGCGGAGGAGCTGCGCCGGCTGGACCCGGACAACACGTACGAGTCCGCGCTGAAGTTCGGCGTGGCGAGGCTGGAGCAGTCGTCGGCCCAGGCTCCGGCCCCGGCTTCGGCCAAGGCTCCGAAGCCGGCCAAGGAGTCCCCGGCCGCGGCCGCGGAGGCTCCGGCTCCGGCTCCGGCCGCGAAGCCGGCGCCCAAGCCGGCGAAGAAGTCCGCGGCCAAGTAACGGGACCCTGCGGGGCTCAAACGCCGGACGGGCTGAAAGACCAGCCTCGCCGGCGTTTGAGGCCCGGGGTCCGGGGCGGAGCCCCGCTCTTTCAGCCTCGCCGGCGTTTGAGGCGCGGGTCCGGGCAGCGCCCGGGAGAGGCTCCGCGCAGCGGCACCCGCACCCGCAGCACCGCACCCCGAACTACACAGAAGGCGGCAGCACATGGGTATGACGACTCCCCAGGTCGTCGTCCACCGGGACAAGGAACTGATGGCCCAGGCCACCGCGGCCCGGCTCATCACCAAGATCGTGGACGCGCAGGCGGCCCGCGGCAGCGCGTCCGTGGTCCTCACCGGCGGACGCAACGGCAACGGCCTCCTCGCGGCCCTGGCCACCGCCCCGGCGCGCGACGCGATCGACTGGCCCCGCCTCGACCTGTGGTGGGGCGACGAGCGGTACGTCCCCGCCGACGACCCCGACCGCAACCACACCCAGGCCCGCGAGGCCCTCCTGGACTCGGTCCCGGTGGACCCCGCCCGCGTCCACGTGATGCCGGCCTCGGACGGCCCGTACGGGGCCGACGTGGACGCAGCCGCGGCGGCCTACGCGGCCGAGCTGGCGAAGGCGGCCGGCCCCGAGGATCACGGCCCGGTCCCCACCTTCGACGTGCTGATGCTGGGCGTCGGCCCGGACACGCACGTGGCCTCGCTCTTCCCGGAGCACCCGGCGGCCCGCGAGACCGATCGGACGGTGGTGGGCGTCCACGGCGCCCCGAAGCCCCCGCCCACGCGGATCTCGCTGACTCTCCCGGCGATCCGGGCGGCCCGTGAGGTCTGGCTCCTGGCCGCGGGCGAGGACAAGGCCGGCGCGGTGTCCCTCGCCCTCGGGGGCGCGGGCGAGGTCCAGGCCCCTGCGGCGGCCGCCTACGGCCGCTCCCGCACCCTGTGGCTCCTGGACCGCGCTGCGGCGGCCAAGCTCCCGTCCGGGATGTATCCCCCGGCCTCCTGACCACTGCGACGCGAAGGGCCCGCCCTCCCCCGGGGAGAGCGGGCCCTTCGCGTTCCCGCGAGGTCAGCTCCGGCCGCGCAGCCCCCGGTAGGTGGCGACGAGGGCCTTCGTCGAGGCGTCCAGGCCCGGCACGTCCGCGCCCTCGGTCAGCGCGGGCTCGATGCGCTTGGCGAGCACCTTGCCGAGTTCGACGCCCCACTGGTCGAAGGAGTCGATGTTCCACACCGCGCCCTGGACGAACACCTTGTGCTCGTACAGTGCGATCAGCTGGCCCAGCACGCCCGGGGTGAGCTCGGTCGCCAGGATGGTGGTCGTCGGGTGGTTCCCGTGGAAGGTCTTGTGCGGGACCAGCGACTCCGGGGCCCCCTCGGCGCGCACCTCGTCCGCAGTCTTGCCGAAGGCCAGCGCCTGGGTCTGGGCGAAGAAGTTGGCCATCAGCAGGTCGTGCTGGGCCGCCGGAGCCGCTTCCAGCTCGGCCACCGGCCGGGCGAAGCCGATGAAGTCCGCGGGGATCACCTTCGTCCCCTGGTGGATCAGCTGGTAGTAGGCGTGCTGCCCGTTGGTGCCGGGCGTGCCCCAGACCACCGGACCGGTCTGCCACTCCACCGGATCGCCGTCCCGGTCCACGGACTTGCCGTTCGACTCCATGTCCAGCTGCTGCAAGTACGCCGTGAAACGCGAGAGGTAGTGGCTGTACGGGAGCACCGCGTGCGACTGCGCGTCGAAGAAGGCGCCGTACCAGACCCCCAACAGGCCCAGCAGCAGCGGCGCGTTCTCCTCCGCGGGCGCCCTGCGGAAGTGCTCGTCCATCAGGTGGAAGCCGTCCAGCATCTGCCGGAAGGCCTCCGGACCGATCGCGATCATGAGCGAGAGACCGATGGCCGAGTCGAAGGAGTAGCGTCCGCCGACCCAGTCCCAGAACTCGAACATGTTGGCCGGATCGATGCCGAAGTCGGTGACCTTCTCGGCGTTCGTCGACAGCGCCACGAAGTGCCGTGCCACGGCGGCCTGTTCGCCGCCCAGCCCGGCGAGCAGCCAGCCGCGCGCCGAGGTGGCGTTGGTGATGGTCTCGATGGTGGTGAACGTCTTGGAGGCGATGATGAACAGCGTCTCGGCCGGGTCCAGGTCCCGTACGGCCTCGTGCAGGTCCGCGCCGTCGACGTTGGACACGAAGCGCACGGTCAGGGCGCGGTCGGCGAAGGCGCGCAGGGCCTCGTACGCCATGGCCGGACCCAGGTCGGAGCCGCCGATGCCGATGTTGACGACGTTCTTGATGCGCTTGCCGGTGAAGCCGGTCCACTCCCCCGACCTGATCCGGTCGGAGAAGGCCGCCATCGTGTCGAGGACGGCGTGCACGCCGGGGACGACGTCCTCGCCGTCCACCTCGACCACGGTCCCGCTCGGCGCGCGCAGGGCGGTGTGCAGGACCGCCCGGTCCTCGGTCGTGTTGATCTTCTCGCCGCGGAACATCGCCTCGCGCAGCTCGGCCACGCCGGTGGCGGCGGCCAGCTCGCGCAGCAGTGCGAGCGTCTCGTCGGTCACGAGCTGCTTCGAGTAGTCGATGTGCAGGTCCCCGACCCGCAGGGTGTAGCCGGCGCCGCGCCCGGGGTTCTCCTCGAACAGCTCCCGCAGATGCGTCTGCCCGAACTGCTCCCGGTGCTTCCCGAGTGCCAGCCACTCGGGCGTCCGGTTGAGCTTCGTACCGCTGCCTGCCTTCATCTCGGCCATCAACCCACTTCTTCCGTCCTGTCGTGCCCCGCCGTTCTCCAACTTAAGGGATCACAAGCGGCACAACGCGCACAAAGAGGCCCGGCCCCACAGGAGAACCTCCTGTGGGGCCGGGCCTCACGTCACACACGTCGGGTGGCGTCAGATCTCGCCGCGGAGCTTGGCGAGCGCCTCTGCGAGGATCGCCTCGCCGTCGGCGTCCGAGCGCCGTTCCCGTACGTACGCCAGGTGCGTCTTGTACGGCTCGGTGCGCGGCGGCGCGGGCGGGTTGTCCCGGTCCTGGCCGGCCGGGAACCCGCAGCGCGGGCAGTCCCAGGTGTCCGGCACCTGCGCGTCGCTGGCGAAGCTCGGCTGCGTCTCGTGCCCGTTCGAGCACCAGAAGGAGATGCGCAGGCGGGGCGCGGACTCGCCGCGCTCCGCCTCACCCATCGGCCCCGCTCCGACCCGGCTACCACGGATCGCGTTGCCACTTGCCACGGTCGTAACTCCCTGCGTGATGGTGCCGCGGAGTATGAGTGGATATTCCGCCGCGGAGCGCCCAAGTCTACGTAAGGCCCAACGCACGTCCAGTGAGCGGAGTTACTGATTCCACGCCTGAACGCCGGACCTCATGATAGGCCGGGCAGTGCCGACCGGACTGCCGGAATGGCGAGAACGGTCAGCTGCTCGACTTCATCATCAGGCCGAGCGCGACGATGCACGCGAACCAGAGCAGACCGACGACGACGGTGATGCGGTCCAGGTTGCGCTCCGCGACGGAGGAGCCGCCGACCGACGACTGCATGCCGCCGCCGAACATGTCGGAAAGGCCGCCGCCCTTGCCCTTGTGCATCAGCACGAGCAGCATCAGCAGGGCGCTGAAGACGATCAGGGCGATCGAGAACCCCATAATCACGGCTGATTCCTACTTTCTGGCTTTTCAGGCTTTCCGGCTTTGCGAGATGGCGCGGGGGCCAGCGGCTGGTGGTCCAGCCTCTGGCCCCCGCAAGGGTACGACGGATCCGCCCTACCGCATACTCACTGGTCGCGGAAGCGGACGATCTTGACGAACTCGTCCGCGTCCAGCGCCGCGCCGCCGATCAGGGCGCCGTCGACGTCGGGCTGGGCCATGATCGCCGCGATGTTCCCGGACTTCACGGAGCCGCCGTACTGGATGCGGACCTTGTCGGCCAGCTCCTGGGAGTACAGCTCCGCGAGACGGCCGCGGATCGCCCCGCAGACCTCCTGGGCGTCGTCGGGGGTGGCGACCTCGCCGGTCCCGATGGCCCACACGGGCTCGTACGCGATCACGATGGACTCGACCTGCTCGGCCGGGACATCCTTGAGGCCGCCGTCGAGCTGGGCCAGCGTGTACGGGACCTGCTCGCCGGCCTTGCGGACGTCCAGGCCCTCGCCGACGCACAGGATCGGGGTGAGCCCGTGCTTGAAGGCGGCCTTGACCTTGGTGTTGCAGATCTCGTCGTTCTCAGCGTGGTACTGGCGGCGCTCGCTGTGGCCGACGGCCACGTACGTGCACTTCAGCTTCGACAGCATCGGGCCGGAGATCTCGCCGGTGTAGGCACCGGAATCGTGCGCCGAGATGTCCTGGGCGCCGTACTTGATCTTCAGCTTGTCGCCGTCGACCAGGGTCTGGACCGAGCGCAGGTCGACGAAGGGCGGCAGGACCGCGACCTCGACGGCGTCGTAGTCCTTGTCGGCGAGGGCGAAGGCGAGCTTCTGGACGTGGGCGATGGCCTCGAGGTGGTTGAGGTTCATCTTCCAGTTGCCCGCCATCAGCGGGGTACGGCCGTTCACGGCATCAGTCATCGGGGTTCAGCCCTCCAGGGCGGCGAGGCCGGGGAGCGTCTTGCCCTCGAGGTATTCGAGGGAGGCGCCGCCACCGGTCGAGATGTGGCCGAATGCATTCTCGTCGAAGCCCAGGATGCGGACCGCGGCGGCGCTGTCGCCACCGCCGACGACGGTGAAGGCGCTGCTGTCGAGCAGGCCCCGCGCGATGGCCGAGGTGCCTCCGGCGTAGTCGGGGTGCTCGAAGACGCCGACCGGGCCGTTCCAGAAGACGGTCTTGGCATCGGCGATCTTCGACGCGTACAGCTCGCGCGTCCTGGGGCCGATGTCCAGACCCTCCTTGTCGGCGGGGATCTTGTCCGCGTCGACGGTGTCGGGGTTCGCCGGGGTCTTGCCCTTGAGGTCCGGGAACTCCGCGGAGACCAGCACGTCGACCGGCAGGACCAGCTCGACGCCGGTGTCCTCGGCGCGCTTCATGTACTCCTTGACGACCTCCACCTGGTCCTTCTGGAGCAGGGAGATGCCGACCTCGTAGCCCTTGGCGTGGAGGAAGGTGTAGGCCATGCCGCCGCCGATGAGGATGCGGTCGGCCTTGCCGAGCAGCTCGTCGATGACGGCCAGTTTGTCGGAGACCTTGGCGCCGCCGAGGACGACGACGTACGGGCGCTCGACCTCGGCGGTGAGCTTCTTCAGGACGCCGACCTCGGTGGCGATGAGGCCGCCGGCCGCGTGCGGCAGGCGGGCGGGGAGGTCGAAGACGGAGGCGTGCTTGCGGTGGACGGCTCCGAAACCGTCGCCGACGTAGACGTCGGCGAGCTCCGCGAGCTGGTCCGCGAAGGCGCCGCGCTCGGCGTCGTCCTTCGAGGTCTCACCGGCGTTGAAGCGAAGGTTCTCGATGACGGCGACCTTGCCGTCGGTGAGGGCCGCGACGGTCTCCTTGGCGGAGGCCCCGACGGTGTCGGTGGCGAACGCGACGTCCGTACCGAGCAGTTCGCCGAGGCGGGCGGCGGCCGGGGCGAGCGAGAAGGCCGGCTCCGCGCCGGTCCCCTTGGGGCGGCCCAGGTGCGAGGCCACGATGACGCGGGCGCCGGCGGCGGCGAGCTTCGCGATCGTGGGCTGGACGGCGCGGATGCGGCCGTCGTCGGTGATGGTGCCCTCGTCCAGCGGGACGTTCAGGTCCGCGCGGACGAAGACCCGCTTGCCCTTGACGCCTTCGGCGAGCAGTTCATCGATCGTCTTCATGTGTTCCTGCTCCTTTGTGTCCTTCACTCGAAGGGCGAGGAAGGGAGAACGAGGCAAGCAACAGGGCCCGTGCGGCGCATCGTCGCGCTGCTCGGACCCTGTGCTCACATCGTGGTGCCTTGCCCTGCGTGCTTAGAGCTGACCGCCGACGAAGACGGTGAGGTCGACGAGACGGTTGGAGTAGCCCCACTCGTTGTCGTACCAGCCGACGACCTTGACCTGCGTTCCGTCCTGAACCATGGTCAGGGAGGAGTCGAAGGTGCAGGACGCGGGCCAGTTCACGATGTCGGAAGAGACGATCGCGTCCTCGGTGTAGTCGAGGATGCCCTTGAGCTGACCCTCGGAGGCCTTCTGGAAGGCCGCGTTGATCTCTTCCACGGTGGTTTCGCGGGAGAGCTCCAGCACGAGGTCGGTGACCGAGCCGGTCGGGACCGGGACGCGCATCGCGATGCCGTCCAGCTTGCCCTTGAGCTGCGGAAGAACCAGCGCGGTGGCCTTGGCGGCACCGGTGGAGGTCGGGATGATGTTCTCGGCGGCGGCGCGGGCGCGACGCAGGTCCGAGTGCGGGAAGTCCAGGATGCGCTGGTCGTTCGTGTACGCGTGGACCGTCGTCATCATGCCCTTGACGATGCCGAAGTTCTCGTCCAGGACCTTGGCCATCGGCGCCACGCAGTTGGTGGTGCAGGAGGCGTTGGAGATGACGTGGTGGTTGGCCGCGTCGTACTTGTCGTGGTTGACGCCCATCACGATGGTGATGTCCTCGTCCTTGGCCGGAGCCGAGATGAGGACCTTCTTCGCGCCGGCGGCGATGTGCTTGGCGGCGTCGGCCTTCTTCGTGAAGATGCCGGTCGACTCGATGACGATGTCGGCGCCCAGCTCACCCCAGGGGAGGTTCGCGGGGTCGCGCTCGGCGAAGGTCTTGAACGTCTGGCCGCCGACGGTGATGCTGTTGTCGGTGTGGCTGACCTCGTGCTTCAGGCGGCCCAGAATGGTGTCGTACTTGAGCAGATGCACCAGGGTCGCGTTGTCAGTCAGGTCGTTGACACCGACGATCTCGATGTCCGCTCCCTGCTCCAGGAGCGCCCGGAAATAGTTACGGCCAATTCGGCCAAAACCGTTGATGCCTACGCGGATCGTCACGAACCGATCTCCTCGTTGGTGCGCCGGTAAGAGCGCCGGCGAGCTGTATGGGATGTCCCCGACCGCTTACGACCCTACCTCTCCGTGAGCTTCTGGGTGACATCGGTCGGGGCCTGACACGCCCCGGGGTCCCGTTCCTGACGCTCCGGAACCGGACCCCGGGGACCTTGGCCCCCGTCACTCAGGGTGAGTGACGGAGGGGCCTCTGATCAGCGGTTCAGCGTGCGGAGCGCCTTACCGACGAGTAGGTTGCGGTCCGCCGCCGCGGGCATGTGCTCGAGGCCGAAGCCCAGGAGCACCGTGTCACGCGTAGTGACCGCCGCATAGGACTTGAACAACTCCCCGGAACGGGACCAGTCGCCGGGAACATCAGGGCTTCCGGCAGGTGACCCCTGGGCCGCCCAGACCCCGAGGGAGGTTTCGAACCCCTCGACGGCCTGGTCCGCGCCGCCGACGGACAGGCGCGCCTCGTCCGCGAAGACGCCGCGGCCGCCCGAGCCCGGGTCGGTGATGTAGGAGAGCGAGACCTCGACGGTCTTGCCCGCGTACGCGCTCAGGTCGAAGGAGACCTGCTTCCAGCCGCCGGAGGAACCGGTGAAGCTGTTCCACGCGCCGCTGGTGCCCTGCGGGGTGCAGCCGCCGCTGTCCAGGGTGAGGTAGCGGCGCAGGAACGGGTGGCCGTTCATGAAGAATCCGGCCGCGCACTCCTCCGGAACCGTGGTGCTGCTCAGGCCGCCCGTGTCGGGCAGGGTGGTCCAGTCGTCGCCGCCCGCCGTACGGGCTTCCAGCGCGGCGTGGTCGTAGCCCTCCTCGGTGTTCCAGTTGAGCGCGAGCTTGAGCTTCGGCTGGTCGGCCGCGGTGACACCGGTGAGGTCGAGGGTGCGGACCAGCCGCTTCCAGTCGTCGTCGGTGTGCAGCGCCGAGGCCATCTGGGCCCCGGCGTAGGGGGCGTACGGGTTCACGACCCCGCTGAACCGGCCGCCCTGGGCGCTCTTGAACTGCGGGAACTGCGCGGGCGCCAGGGTCTCCGAGGTCACGGTGTACCCGCCGGGGGCGTTGAGCGGGTTGCCCGCGGCGTCGCCGATGCCGCCCGTCGCCCCGTTCAGGGCGCCGGCGCCGGTGAAGCCGGTGGCTCCGGGCGTGCTCGTGCGACCGTACGCGCCGAGCCAGTACTGGCTGAAGTCGTTGGTCACGGCGCGGCCGACCTGGGCGTTGCCGCCCGCCAGCTCACCGGCCTCGATCAACTTGCCGCCCTCGTTGAGGAAGTCGCGCACCGCCAGCTGCGTGTCGCCGCCGGGGGTCTTGGCGCCGGTGTAGTGGACGGCCGTACGGAAGTGGGAGAGCACCCCGAGGTGGTGCGGGGCGCCCTGGACGGCGACGTCCCAGACCGCCGCGGACCTGCCGTTGGCGCGCAGGGCGTCGACGTAGGTCCGTGCGTGCTGGGCCGGGGCCCCCTCCTCCGCGATCACCAGCACGTCCGCGCGCGGCCGCTCGGCCACCGTGTACGTGAAGCGCTCGCTGGAGACCTGCCTGCCGGAGCGGTCGCGGCCGGTGAACCAGACCTCGACCTTGTCGCCCGGCTTCGCGCCCTCGACCTCGGCGCGGTACTCGTCGAACCAGTTGTTGTCCTCGCCGCCGTAGACGTCGCCGCCCTTCCAGGCTTCGAGGTCCTCGTCGTGCGTGCGGCCGCCGTTGATCCTGTAGTTGAGCTCCTTGTCCTTCAGCGCCTTGCGGGCCGTGACGGAAACCCTCTGGTCCTCGCCGCGGGCCGCGTAGGAGGTGGTGAAGGAGTCCGGGGTGAAGTCGGCGGCGCTCAGGCCCACGGAGGACGCCGGGCGGTCCGGGTGCGCGGCACTCTCGCCGACCGCGAGGGCGAAGGGGACGTTCTTGGCGAACTCCGCCTGGATGAGCTTCTCGTCGTCCGGGAAGTTGAAGCCGGAGGCGCAGTCCTCGGGCCTCCACGGGTCGTTCGGGTCGATCGCCGAGGCGGTCTGACAGGTGGTCATCTCCGGCGTGAACATCATGATGCCGTTGACGTTGGCGCCGTGGCCGTCGGCCTCGCCGTTGGTGGTGTAGAGCTCCGAGGAGACCTGCGGGTAGTAGCCCGGGATGGCGGGGTTCTCCGGGGTGCCGGCGAGCGCCTTGTAGGCGACGTCGTCGGGGGTGGGGGTGGCCACCTGCCAGCCGACGCCGTAGAGGATCAGCTCGGCGGCCGAGTGGTAGTTGATCGCGTACTCGAAGCCGATGCGCTTCTGGAAGGCGTCGAGGGCGCGGGTCTCGGGCTCGGAGGAGGCGCTCGGGCCGCGGTAGGTCTCGCTCGCCTGGTTCGGCGAGGAACCCTCGTTGTCGTAGCCCCACTTGTAGGCGAAGTTCCGGTTGAGGTCGACGCCGTCGCCGGGGCCGGACGTGCCGTCGCCGTTGTTGTCGCGCAGGTTCTTGCGCCACAGCCGCTGCCCGTCGGAGGCGTGCGTGTAGTCGTACCCGTCCGGGTTGGCGGAGAGCAGGAACCACAGCTCGCTGGAGTCCACCAGCTTGGTGACCCGCGGGTCCTTGCCGTAGTTGTCGAGCGTGTGGTGCATCAGCCGCCGGGTCATCTCGGGGGTGATCCACTCACGGGCGTGCTGGTTGGACATGTAGAGGACGGACGGCTTGTCGCCGTCCCGGGTCTTCTTGGCGTTCTTGGTGACCTTGAGGGCGAGGATGTCCTTGCCGTGGACGGTCTTGCCGATGGAGACGACCTTGGTGAGCCCCGGGTTCTCCTGGGCGGTCCGCAGGATCTCCTCCTGGAGTCCGCCCTTGCCGCTGTACGGGCGGAACACCCCGTCGCCGGCGGCCTTGGCACGGGCCAGGCCCTGGGCCGGGACCTTGCGCTCGGCGAGCTTCACGCCCTGGGCGGCGAGGTCCGCCGCCTGGCCGCCGGTGAGGAAGAGCTCGACGCGTGCGGTCCCCGTCTCCGGGGCGCGCTCGGTGAGCTCGTGGGCGTCCTGGCCGGCGGCGAGAACGAGCGGGACCTGTTCCCGGGTGATGTCGGCGTCGTAGACCCGTACCTCGTCCGCCGCGGGTGCTGCGGGGCCGGGCCGGGCCTGGGCCGCCGCGGGTAGGGCGGCGAGTGTGGTTGCGAAGACGAGTGCGCTTGCGGCGAGGATCGATCTCGCGCGGTGCCTCATATGCCCCCCTGGGCGTCGTCTGCCACGAAAGCCTTCGGACGCCAGACTCAAGACCGGCCCATGCTCATGTCAATGGGGCGTACGGCGAAGGGGCCCTCACGAGTGATCGTGGGGGCCCCTTTGCCGTACAGGGATCGGCTATCCGGCCATGTTGTCGGCCATCTCCTCGCTGAGGTCGAGGTTCGACTCGGTGCCCGGGATGCCGAGGTCCTGGGCCCGCTTGTCGGCCATCGCCAGCAGGCGGCGGATCCGGCCCGCGACCGCGTCCTTGGTCAGCGGCGGGTCGGCGAGCGCGCCCAGCTCCTCCAGCGAGGCCTGCTTGTGCTCCATGCGCAGCCGGCCGGCCGCGGCGAGGTGCTCGGGGACCTCCTCGCCGAGGATCTCCAGCGCGCGCTGCACTCGGGCTCCGGCGGCCACCGCGGCCCGCGCCGAGCGGCGCAGGTTGGCGTCGTCGAAGTTGGCGAGGCGGTTGGCGGTGGCGCGCACCTCGCGCCGCATCCGCCGCTCCTCCCAGGCCAGCACCGACTCGTGCGCGCCGAGCCGGGTCAGCAGGGCGCCGATCGCGTCGCCGTCGCGGACCACGACCCGGTCGACGCCGCGCACCTCGCGCGCCTTCGCGGCGATGGAGAGCCTGCGGGCGGCGCCCACCAGGGCCAGGGCGGCCTCCGGGCCGGGGCAGGTGACCTCCAGGGAGGACGACCGGCCCGGCTCGGTGAGCGAGCCGTGGGCCAGGAAGGCGCCGCGCCACGCCGCCTCGGCGTCACAGGTGGCCCCGGAGACCACCTGCGGGGGAAGACCCCGGATGGGCCGTCCGCGGCCGTCCACGAGGCCCGTCTGGCGCGCCAGCTGATCACCGCCGGCCACGACGCGGACCACGTAGCGGCTGCCGCGGCGCAGTCCGCCGGGGGCCATCACCACCAGGTCCGAGGAATGGCCGAAGATCTCCAGGATGTCCTTGCGCAGACGTCTGGCGGCGATCCCGGTGTCCAGCTCCGCCTCGATGACGATGCGGCCGCTCACCAGGTGCAGCCCGCCGGCGAACCGAAGGATCGCCGAGACCTCCGCCTTCCTGCAGCAGGTCCGGGTGACGGGCAGGCGGGAGATCTCATCCTTCACCGCAGGCGTCATCGCCATGGGCCGATCCTTCCATGCATCCGAAAAATACGGTCGTACGCGGCGGCCAGCAGCTCCGGATCGTGCTTCGGAGAGCCGTCCTGCCTGGCCACGGGCGCCAGCTCGACCGCGGCACCGAACCGTTTCGCGGCATCGGCGAGGGACTCGCGGTCGGGCACGGCGGCCTCGTCGGCCAGCACCACGTCCAGGGCGAGTTTAGGGGCGTGTCGGGCCAAAACCTCCAAATGACGCTGCGGAGAGAAGCCCTCTGTTTCTCCGGGCTGCGGCGCGAGGTTCAGCGAGAGGACCCGCCGGGCCTTCGTCTCGACCAGCGCGTCCAGCAGTTCCGGCACCAGCAGGTGCGGGATGACGGAGGAGAACCAGGACCCCGGGCCGAGGACCACCCAGTCGGCGTCCAGGACCGCCGCGACGGCCTCCGGCACGGCCGGCGGGTCGCCCGGCACGACCTGCACGGAGAGCACCTCGCCCGGGGTCAGCGCCACCGTGGCCTGCCCGCGGACGGTGTCCACGTCCTCGGGGCGGGCCGGGTCGTGCCCCCTGACCAGGGCCTGGAGCTCCAGGGGCACCGCCGACATCGGCAGGACGCGGCCTTGTGCCCCGAGCAGCCTGCCGACCAGGTCGAGGGCCTGGACGGGGTCGCCGAGCTGTTCCCACAGGGCGACGATCAGCAGGTTGCCGACGGCGTGCCCGTGCAGGTCGCCCTCGGACTGGAAGCGGTGCTGGATGACCCGGGCCCAGGTCTGGCCCCAGTCGTCGTCCCCGCACAGCGCGGCCAGCGCCTTGCGCAGATCGCCGGGCGGCAGCACGCCGAGCTCCTCCCGGAGCCGGCCGCTGGAGCCGCCGTCGTCGGCGACGGTGACCACGGCGGTGAGGTCACCGGTGATCCGGCGCAGGGCGGCGAGGGAGGCCGACAGGCCCTGGCCGCCGCCGAGCGCCACCACCTTGGGCGTGGCGCCGCGCCGGCGGCCGGAGCGGCCGGAGCGGCCCACTCCGTCCTCGCCCCGTCCCGGGGTGAGGCGGCGCAGGCGGCTCAGCCGCGGGGTCCGTGCGGTCACTCGCGCCCCATGTCCCGGTGGACTACGACGGTCTCGACTCCCTCGGAGGCGAGGCGGGCGGCGAGCTTCTCGGACATGGCCACGCTGCGGTGCTTGCCGCCCGTGCACCCGACCGCGATGGTCACGTACCGCTTGCCCTCGCGGCGGTAGCCGGTGGCGATGAGCTGGAGCAGCTCGGTGTAGCGGTCGAGGAACTCCTTGGCGCCGGGCTGGCTGAAGACGTACCCCGACACCTCCTCGTTGAGCCCGGTGAAGGGGCGCAGCTCCGGCACCCAGTGCGGGTTGGGGATGAAGCGGCAGTCGACGACGAGGTCGGCGTCGACGGGGAGGCCGTACTTGTAGCCGAAGGACATGACGGTGGCCCGCAGCTCGGGCTCCTCGTCCCCGGCGAACTGGGCGTCCATCTTCGCGCGCAGCTCGTGCACGTTCAGGCTGGAGGTGTCGATCACCAGGTCGGCGTCGCCGCGCAGCTCGCGCAGCAGGTCGCGCTCGGCGGCGATGCCGTCGGTGATGCGCCCGTCGCCCTGGAGCGGGTGCGGGCGGCGGACCGACTCGAAGCGGCGGACCAGCGCGTCGTCGGAGGACTCCAGGAAGACGATGCGGCGGGTGACGCCCTTGCTGTCGAGGTCGGCGAGCGACTCGCGCAGGGCATCGAAGAACTGCCGGCCGCGGACGTCGACGACGACGGCGATGCGCGCCACGTTGCCCTGGGAGCGGGCGCCGAGCTCCACCATGGTCGGGATCAGGGCCGGCGGGAGGTTGTCGACGACGAACCAGCCGAGGTCCTCCAGACACTTGGCCGCCGTACTGCGGCCGGCCCCGGACATACCGGAGATGATCACCAGCTCGGGGATGGCCGCCTCGGCGGTCTCGCCGGGCTCCACTGTCGTGCCCGTACTCACCTGTGCTCCGTCTCGGTCGTGCGTGGTCTCGTGCTCGGTCATTGCTCGGTCCCCCGTTCGGACGATGCTCCCGCGGGCGCGGGGGTCTCATCCTCAATGATCTCTCCTGTCGCCGTGTTGACGGCAGGACCAGCGGGAACCGCCTGGGCGAGGGCCGCGGCCACCGTCTCGGCCGTCTTCCGGCCTATGCCCGGGACCTCGCAGATCTGGTCGATTGTCGCCTGTCTCAGCTTCTTCACCGAACCGAAGTGCTTGATCAGGGCCTGCTTGCGGCTCTCGCCGAGGCCGGGCACCACGTCCAGCGGGCCGGACTTCAAGCGCTTGCCGCGCTTGTTGCGCTGGTACTGGATGGCGAACCGGTGGGCTTCGTCACGCACCCGCTGGAGCAGGTAGAGGCCCTCGCTGGTGCGGGGCAGCACGACGGGGTCGTCCTCGCCGGGCAGCCAGACCTCCTCCAGGCGCTTGGCCAGGCCGCACACGGCGACGTCGTCGACCCCGAGCTCCTCCAGGGCGCGCTTGGCGGCGGCGACCTGCGGCTGCCCGCCGTCGACCACGATGAGCTGGGGCGGGTACGCGAAGCGCTTGGGGCGCCCGTCGTCCTCCTCCGGGGCCTGGCCGTCCTCGGCCTCCCACTCGCCCGTCTTCAGCTTCTCCTGGAGGTAGCGGCGGAAGCGCCGGGAGACCACCTCGTGCATGGAGCGGACGTCGTCCTGCCCCTCGAAGGACTTGATCTGGAAGCGCCGGTACTCGCCCTTGCGGGCCAGCCCGTCCTCGAAGACCACCATCGAGGCGACGACGTCGTCGCCCTGGAGGTGGGAGATGTCGAAGCACTCGATGCGCAGCGGGGCGCTGTCGAGCTCCAGGGCCTGTGCGATCTCCTCCAGGGCCCGCGAGCGGGTGGTGAGGTCGCTGGCGCGCCTGGTCTTGTGCAGGGCGAGGGACTGCAGCGCGTTGCGGTGGACGGTCTCCATCAGGGCCTTCTTGTCGCCGCGCTGCGGTATCCGCAGGCTGACCTGGGACCCCCGGCGGTCGGCGAGCCACTGGTTCAGCGCGGGCGTGTCCTCGGGGAGCGCCGGGACCAGCACCTCCTTGGGGACCGCCTCGCCCTTCTCCTCGCCGTACAGCTGCTGGAGGGCGTGCTCGACGAGCCCGGCCGTGTCGACGGCCTCGACCTTGTCGGTGACCCAGCCGCGCTGGCCGCGGACCCGGCCGCCGCGGACGTGGAAGATCTGCACCGCGGCCTCGAGCTCGTCCTCGGCGACCGCGATCAGGTCGGCGTCGGTGGCGTCGGCGAGCACCACGGCGTTCTTCTCCATGGCCCGGCGCAGCGCCCCGATGTCGTCGCGCAGCCGGGCGGCCTTCTCGTACTCCATGTCCTCGGCCGCGATGTGCATCTCCTTCTCCAGCCGGGAGAGGTAGGTGCCGGTGCGGCCGGCCATGAAGTCGCAGAAGTCCTCGGCCAGTTCGCGGTGCTCCTCGGGGGTGACCCGGCCGACGCAGGGCGCGGAGCACTTGCCGATGTAGCCGAGCAGGCAAGGCCGGCCGATCTGGGCGGAGCGCTTGAACACTCCCGCGGAGCACGTCCGTACCGGGAACACCCGCAGCATCAGGTCGACGGTCTCGCGGATGGCCCAGGCGTGCCCGTACGGACCGAAGTAGCGCACGCCCTTCTTCTTGGGCCCGCGCATGACCTGGACCCGCGGGTACTCCTCATTGAGGGTGACGGCGAGCGAGGGGTAGCTCTTGTCGTCCCGGTACTTGACGTTGAACCGGGGGTCGAACTCCTTGATCCACGAGTACTCCAGCTGGAGCGCCTCGACCTCGGTGGAGACCACGGTCCACTCGACGGAGGCGGCCGTGGTCACCATGGTGGCGGTACGGGGATGCAGGCCGGCGACGTCCTGGAAGTAGCTGGCCAGGCGCTGGCGCAGGCTCTTGGCCTTCCCGACGTAGATCACCCGGCGGTGCTCGTCACGGAACTTGTAGACCCCCGGGGAGTCGGGGATCTGTCCCGGCTTGGGGCGGTAACTGGAAGGGTCGGCCATGCCAACCACCCTACTTGCGCGGGCTGACAACGGACCGTACGCCTCCGGCGCGGTGTGCGGGCTTGCCGGGGACCCCCCTACGGCGCTCCGCGCCCCGCCTCAAGCGCCGGCGGGGCTGGGATTCAGCCCCGCCGGCGCTTGAGGCGCGGGGTCCGGGCAGGGCGGAGCCCCCCAACCAGCCCCGCCGGCGTTTGAGGCGCGGGGTCCGGGGCGGAGCCCCGGGAAACGGTGAAAGGGCGGGGTGGGGGAAGGCCCTGCAGGGCCCGGCACCTGGCGGGGAGCCGGGCCCTGCGGGGGCAATGGCTACGCGACGGCGGGCCGGCGGCGCCGCAGGGCCGACACCCCGGCAGCACCCAGCGCGAGCGCCACACCGACGGCCGCCATGGCCACCGGAGCCCCGGAGTCCTGCGGGCCGGGCTCCGCGTAACCACCCGCCACGCCCCCTTCGGCATAGGCGGAGCCGGGAAGCTTGTCCCCGTACGCCGCCCCGACCCGGGCCCGGTAGGCGTTCAGCGTGGTGCCCCCGGCGCCGACGGCCCGCACCGCGTCCTCGTCCAGCGGCAGCACCCGGCTCGGCCCGGCCACGTACCAGGCGTCGATCTGCGGTTCCCGGAAGACCGTCCCGCCGGGCAGTCTCTCGGCGCCCAGCCGCGCGTAACGGAATTCGTCGTCGCCGGTGGCGATGTTCACGACCTGCCAGCCGGCCTCCGTCTTCGCCGTCCACAGGGCGGCCTGCTGCCCGTCGGAGGAGACCGCCTTGCTGGCGAGGAACTCCAGGCGGGCGACGGACGCGCCCGCCTTGCCCGCGACGAAGTCCGGGGAGAGGTGGTGGACCGGTATCGCCTCGCCCTCGATGCGGGGCCGCGCGGCGGCCGGGGAGAGCCGGCCCTCCCGGGCGAAGAAGCGGGAGAGGGTGGCCAGGGTGTCGGGGGCGGCAGCCGCCTGCGCGGCGGCGGCCCTGGTCTCGGCGGTGGCGGCCTGGGGCTGGGGCACGGGGGCCGCGGACGCCTGCGGGGCGAGCCCGAGGAGGGCGGTGGCGGCGAGGACCGCGCCGGCGGTGGTGGCGCGCAGCGTCATGGCGGTCACGCCCCGATCCGGTAGAGCGAGTGGGTCCAGGAGAAGGTGTTGTTGTTGACGTACCAGGCGTGCGAGGCCCAGTTGTAGCGGTCGCTGGAGGGCCAGGGGTCTCCCCAGTAGACCCAGTTGCTCGCGGTGTCGTAGCCGTAGACGACGTGCATGTGGCCGCCGCCGCCCGACCACTGGATCCGGGTCTCGATCGGGCGGTTGGCGTTGATCTCGGTCTGGACGGTGGAGTACTGGAGCCAGCCGTTCACGTACGAGCCGGGGTTGATGCCCGCCCAGCGCAGCCCGGTCTGGACGTTGCCGAGAGTGGCCTGGTTGTTGGGGCAGTCGGTGCCCTGCTGGCGGTTGAAGGCGGCGTTGCAGAACTGGTTCTGGCTGTAGGTGCGGCCGAACCAGGTGGCGATGGTGTTGCCGCCCGCGGCCCAGCACCAGTTGGTCTTGGCCTGCGCCTGCATGGTGATGTTCAGCCGCTTGGAGGCGAGGGCTGCGCTCGCGGTGTCCGAGCCGGCATCGGCGGCGGTGGCGGTGCCGGCGGACAGGGCGAGGAGCAGGACGGTGAGGAGGGCGGCCGGGGAAAGCCGCCGGTTTCGGTTGCGCATCGCGTTCCTCCCGAGGTGGGGAGTGGGGGGGTGGAGGAGCGCGTCCGGACGCTGTGGAGGAGCATCGGGGAGTTGTCGCGATCAGGTCAACACGCTTCAATACGCGGTGACATCGCAGTGTGAACGGTGGGGCTGTGGTGTGAACGGTTGCTGCCGTTTCACCTGGTCCCCCGGAACCGCCGCCGCGATCCTCCGCGCCGGCGCGTGGCGCGTGTGAACGTTCACAGAGGAGTCGCCATGCGGCCGACGGGGGACACGGCGGAACTCGGCCGTCTGCTGCGCGGCGGCCCCTTCCACCTCGCCCTGCGCGCCGCCCTCGCCGCGCGCGGACTCCCCCTGCACCGGGTGCAGCACCGGCTCGCGGCCCAGGGCATCAAGGTCGGTGTCACCAGCCTCAGTTACTGGCAGCAGGGCGCCCGACGGCCGCGCAAGGCGGAGTCGCTGAGGGCCGTCACCGCCCTGGAGCAGATCCTGGAGCTGCCCGGCGGCGCCCTCGTGCGCCTGCTGGCCGCCCCGGAGCCGGACTCCGGGCCCGCCCGTCCGGCCACCCGCCCGTACCGGGCCCTGTTCAGCATGGGCGGGACGGTGGAGCGGCTGCTGGACGGGATGGAGCTCCCGCCGGACGGCGGACTGCACTCGGTCGGGCACCACGAGCGGGTCCGCATCGGACCGGCGGGCGAGATGCGGGTCCGCGAGTCGCAGCAGATCGTCCGGGCGCACCGCGACGGGGTCGACCGCTACCTCGCCGTCCACCACGGCGACCCGGGCTGCGACGTGTCCCGGATGCGCGTGACGGCGTACGAGAACTGCCGCACGGGCCGGGTGCGGTGCCATCCGGAGGGCGGGGTGGTGGTCGCGGAGCTGCTCTTCGACGCACGGCTGCGGCGCGGGGACACGTACGTCTTCGGCTACGGCATCGAGGACGGCACCGGCGCCCGCAGCAGCGAGTACGTGCGCGGCTTCAGCTACGCGGGCGGCCAGTACATGCTCCAGGTCCGCTTCGACGAGGCGGCCCTGCCGGTGCGCTGCCGGCGCTTCGCCCGCACCGGTCCCGAGGCCCCGCGCACCGCCGTCGCGGACCTGACGCCGAGCGGCCGGCACCGGGCGGTGCACCTGGTGGAGCAGGCGGTCCGGCGCGGGATCCTCGGGATCGCCTGGGACTGGGACTGAGTCCCGGGAGGGCGGTCGGTCGGGGGCGGGCGGTCGGGCGGTCGGGCGGTCGGGGGCGGGCGGTCGGGCCGCCCGCCGGTCGGGCGGGTCAGCCCGCGACGAGCCTGCCGTTCTCCGCCTTGACCGGGACGGCGGGCAGCGGGTCGGTGGCGGGCCCCTTGAGGACCTTGCCGGTGGTCACGTCGAAGCGGCTGCCGTGGCAGGGGCAGTTGCCCTCGCCTTCGACGATCTTGTCCAGGACGCAGCCGGCGTGCGTGCACTGGGCGCTGAACGCCGCGTACCGGCCCTCCGCCGGGCAGCTGACGATCAGCTTCTTCTCCCGGTAGAGCTTCGCGCCGCCCACCGGGACGTCGGCCGCGGCGCCCAGGTCCACCGGTGCGGTCGGGGTCGCGGGGGTGTTGCCCCCGCTGTTGGTCGCCGTGGAGCAGGCCGCGAGCGTCACCGCGCCGCCGGCGGCCCCGGCGAGCGCGGCGGCGCCCTTGAGGACGGTACGGCGGGCGGCTGACTGCGGCGCGGGCATGCGGTTCTCCTGAGGTGCGGGCACGGTGGGGCGGGGGCGCGGGCGGGCGGGCGCGGGCCGGAGCCCGGCCGGGTCACCGGCCCACCCGACGATACCGCCGTCGCATGGGGTAGCTTCCCCCGCGTGATCGTCGTCGGCGGAGAAGCCCTCATCGACCTGGTGCCCGTGGACCGGCCGCCCGGCGCCCTGCTGCCCCGGCCGGGCGGAGGACCGTACAACACCGCGCTCGCCCTCGGGCGGCTCGGCGCGCAGGTGGCCTTCTGCTCCCGGGTGTCGGCGGACGGCTTCGGGGAGAGCCTGCTGGCCGGGCTGCGGGCGGCCGGGGTGGACGTGTCCATGGTCCAGCGCGGACCGGAGCCGACCACCCTCGCCGTGCCCTCGCTGGCCCCGGACGGCTCGGCCTCGTACGGCTTCTACGTCGAGGGCACGGCGGACCGGCTGTTCACCCTGCCGCCCGCCCTCCCGGACGGCGTACGGGCCCTCGCGCTCGGCACCTGCTCCCTGGTCCTGGAACCGGGCGCGAGCGCGTACGAGGCCCTGCTGCGCCGGGAGTCACGGCGCGGGCTGCTGACCCTCCTGGACCCCAACATCCGGCCGGCGCTGATCGCGGACCCGGCGGCGTACCGCGCGCGCTTCCTGGACCGGCTGCTGCCGCACACGAGCATCCTCAAGCTGTCTGAGGAGGACGCGGCCTGGCTGGGCGGCCGGGTCTCCGACTGGCTGGCGGCCGGGCCGTCGGCGGTGGTGCTGACCCGGGGCGCGGCGGGCCTGACGGTCTGGACGCGGGAGGGCGCGGAGTACTCGGCGGCGGCCCGCCCGGTCGTGGTGGCCGACACGATCGGGGCGGGCGACACCGTCAACGCCGCCCTGCTGCACCGGCTCGCCGACGGCCCGGACGGGCCGGGCGGGCCGGTGGACTGGCCGGACGTCTTGGCCTACGCCGCCCGCGCGGCGGCCCTGACCTGCACCCGGGCGGGCGCGGAGCCGCCGTACGCGGCGGAGCTCTGACGCTTCAGCGCAGCGCGGCCCAGACGGTCCGGGCCACGGCCGGGGCGAACTCCTCGACCGGCTGGACCACTTGGGCGCCGGAGAAGTGCAGGAAGAAGGCCCGCTGGAAGCAGGCGCCGAGCAGCAGGGCCGCGGCGGCCCGCGGATCGGCGTCGGGCCGCAGCCGGCCGGCGTCGCGCTCGCGCCGCAGCCGCCCGGCGAGCGCGTCGAGGACCAGATGCGGGCCGGCCCCGATCTCCTGGACACCCTCGCGGTGGCGGGTGAGCAGGGCGGGCTCGGCAAAGAGCGAGGCGGCCATGGGCATGGCGTCGGCGTAGAAGAGCGAGGCGTGCAGGGCGACGGCGGCGAGCCCCTCCTCGACCCCCAGCTCCCCCGGTTCGGCCTGCAGGGCCGCCATGAGCGGGCCCGCGTTGGGGGTGCGCTCCATCAGCACGCGGACGAACAGCTCCTCCTTGTTCGCGAAGTGCTTGTAGAGCGCCGCCTCCGAGCAGCCGGCCTCGCGGGCGATGGCCTTGGTGGTGGCGTTGGCCAGGCCGCTGGTGCGCATCAGCTTCTCGGCGGCGTCGAGCAGACGCTCCGGGGTGGGGCGGCTTGACTTCGAGGTGAGCATTCACTCACCCTAGCGCGAGAAGGGGGTGAGTAAACACTCACCCACCTCACCCACCTCTCGTTCCGCTTCTTCTTCGGCCCTGGGGGCAACCATGAAGATCACGGTGTTCGGAGCCACGGGCGGCGTCGGCCGCGAAGTCGTGCGGCAGGCACTCGACGCGGGGCACGAGGTGACCGCGGTGGTACGGAACCCGGCGCGGCTGGACGTCCCGGCCCACGACCGCCTGCAGGTGGCCGTCATCGCCGACCTGACGGACGTGGACGCGCTCGTCCCCGTCCTGGCGGGCCGGTCGGCGGTGATCTCCGCCCTCGGCGCGGCCGGCAACAAGCAGGCCAAGGCGGCTCCGGTCACGGGCCCGGCGGTACGGGCCATCCTCGCGGCGATGGACCGGGCGGGCGTGTCCCGCCTCTCGGCGGTCAGCGCGGCCCCGGTCGGCCCGTTGCCGGACGGCGAGAGCCTGGTCACCCGCGCGGTGGTCTACCCGCTGCTGCGCAGGTTCCTGCGCGACCTCTACGCGGACCTCGCGGTCATGGAGGCGGAGATGGGCGCGAGCGGGGCCCAGTGGACGGTCATCCGCCCGCCGATGCTCCGCAACAAGCCCCGCACCGGCACCTACCGCCGCGCGATCGACGCCAATGTCCGCGGCGGCCACGCCATCCCCCGCGCGGACGTCGCGGACGCCCTCCTGACCACCCTGACCGACCCGGCCTACACCGGCCGCGCGGTGGGGGTGGCCTCCTAACGCGCTCCGCGCCCGCGCCTCAAACGCCGGCGGGGCTGAATGTTCAGCCCCGCCGGCGTTTGAGGCGCGGGAGTCCGGGGGCAGAGCCCCCGGCAGCGGCGCCGCAGACGAACACGGCACCGCCCCGCCCAGCGCAGCGATCACGCCTTGCGGGCCCGCGTCGCCTTCTTCGCCGGTGCGGCAGCCTTCTTCGCAGCGGCCGCGGCCTTCTTCGCCGGAGCCGCAGCGGCGGCCTTCTTCGCCGCGCCCGCCTTCTTGGCCGGCGTCCGCGCCGCCGGCGTCCCGTCGGAGACACGGTCCGCGCCCAGGATGTCCCGCAGGAACTTGCCCGTGTGGCTCGCGCCCACCGACGCGACCTGCTCGGGCGTGCCCTCGGCCACCACCAGGCCGCCGCCGTAACCACCCTCGGGGCCCATGTCGATGACCCAGTCCGCGGTCTTGATGACGTCGAGGTTGTGCTCGATGACGATCACCGAGTTCCCCTTGTCCACCAGCCCCGACAGCACCTTGATCAGCTTCGAGATGTCCTCGAAGTGCAGACCCGTCGTCGGCTCGTCCAGCACGTACACCGTCCGGCCCGTCGACCGCTTCTGGAGCTCGGAGGCGAGCTTCACGCGCTGCGCCTCACCGCCCGACAGGGTCGGCGCGGACTGCCCGAGGCGGACGTAGCCCAGCCCGACCTCGTTCAGCGTCTTCAGGTGGCGCGCGATCGTCGGCACCGCCTCGAAGAAGCCCAGCGCCTCCTCGATCGGCATGTTCAGGACTTCCGCGATGGACTTGCCCTTGTAGTGGACCTCCAGCGTCTCCCGGTTGTACCGGGCGCCGTGGCACACCTCGCACGGGACGTAGACGTCCGGCAGGAAGTTCATCTCGATCTTGATCGTGCCGTCGCCGGAGCAGTTCTCGCACCGGCCGCCCTTCACGTTGAAGGAGAAGCGGCCCGGCAGGTAGCCGCGCACCTTCGCCTCCATCGTCTCCGCGAAGAGCCTGCGGACGTGGTCGAAGACGCCGGTGTACGTCGCCGGGTTGGACCGGGGGGTCCGGCCGATCGGCGACTGGTCGACGTGCACGACCTTGTCGACGAGCTCGTCCCCCTCCACCCGCGTGTGCCGCCCCGGCACCGAGCGGGCGCCGTTCAGCTCGCGCGCCAGGTGCGTGTAGAGGATGTCGTTGACCAGCGTCGACTTGCCCGAGCCCGACACACCGGTCACGGCCGTGAGCACGCCCAGCGGGAAGGACACGTCGATGTCCCGCAGGTTGTTCTCCTTGGCGCCGTGGACGGTGAGCCTGCGCTCCCCGTTCACGGGCCGGCGGACGTCCGGCAGCGCGATGGACTTCTTGCCGGACAGGTACTGCCCGGTCACCGACTCGGGGTTGTTCAGCAGGTCCTTCAGCGAACCGCTGTGCACCACCTTGCCGCCGTGCTCGCCCGCGCCCGGGCCGATGTCCACGACCCAGTCGGCGACCTTGATGGTGTCCTCGTCGTGCTCGACGACGATGAGCGTGTTGCCCATGTCCCGCAGCCGCACCAGCGTCTCGATCAGCCGGTGGTTGTCGCGCTGGTGCAGGCCGATGGAGGGCTCGTCCAGCACGTACAGCACGCCGACCAGGCCGGAGCCGATCTGCGTGGCGAGCCGGATGCGCTGGGCCTCGCCGCCCGACAGGGTGCCGGCGGCGCGGTTGAGCGAGAGGTAGTCGAGGCCGACGTCCACGAGGAAGCGGAGCCGCTCGTTGACCTCCTTGAGGACCCGCTCGGCGATCTTCTTGTCGCGGGCGTCGAGGCGCATCCGCCCAAGGAAGTCCGCGCACTCGCTGATCGACATGGCGGCGACCTCGGCGATGGACTTCTCCATCACCGTCACGGCGAGCACGATCGGCTTGAGCCGCGTGCCCTGACAGGTCGGGCAGGGCACTTCGCGCATGTAGCCCTCGAAGCGCTCGCGGCTGGCGTCGCTCTCCGACTCCGCGTGCCGCCGCTTGACGAACGGCACGGCGCCCTCGAAGGCCGTCGTGTACGCCCGCTCCCGCCCGTACCGGTTGCGGTAGCGGACCTCGATCTGCGTCTTGTGCCCGTGGAGCAGGGCCTTCTTCGCGCGCACCGGCAGCCCGGCCCACGGGATGTCGGTCCGGAAGCCGAGTTCCCCGGCGAGCGCGCCGATCAGCCGCTGGAAGTAGTCCTTGGTGTGGCCGAGCGACCACGGCGAGACGGCGCCCTCGTCGAGGGACTTCTCCTCGTCCGGGACGATCAGGTCGGGGTCGACCTCCATGCGCGTGCCGATGCCGGTGCACTCGGGGCAGGCGCCGAAGGGCGAGTTGAAGGAGAAGGAGCGCGGCTCCAGCTCCTCGAAGGAGAGGTCGTCATAGGGGCAGTAGAGGTGCTCGGAGTACATCCGCTCACGCTCGGGGTCGTCCTCGGCGAGGTCGACGAAGTCCAGGATCACCATGCCGCCGGAGAGGCCGAGGGCCGTCTCCACGGAGTCGGTGAGCCGGCGCTTGGCGCTGTCCTTGACGGTGAGGCGGTCGATGACCACCTCGATGGTGTGCTTCTCCTGCTTCTTCAGCGTGGGCGGCTCGGAGAGCTGGATGGTCTCCCCGTCCACCCGCGCCCGGCTGTAGCCCTTGGTCTGGAGGTCGGAGAAGAGGTCGACGAACTCGCCCTTGCGCTCGCGCACCAGCGGCGAGAGCACCTGGAAGCGGCTGCCCTCGGGGAGCGCGAGCACCTTGTCGACGATCGCCTGCGGCGACTGGCGCGAGATGGGGCGGCGGCACTCGGGGCAGTGCGGCTTGCCGATGCGGGCGAAGAGGAGGCGGAGGTAGTCGTAGACCTCGGTGATGGTGCCCACGGTCGAGCGCGGGTTGCGCGAGGTCGACTTCTGGTCGATCGAGACGGCCGGGGAAAGGCCCTCGATGAAGTCGACGTCGGGCTTGTCCATCTGCCCGAGGAACTGGCGGGCGTACGACGAGAGCGACTCGACGTAGCGGCGCTGGCCCTCGGCGAAGATCGTGTCGAAGGCCAGGGAGGACTTGCCCGACCCGGAGAGTCCGGTGAAGACGATGAGCGAATCGCGGGGCAGGTCGAGCGAGACATTCTTGAGGTTGTGCTCGCGAGCGCCACGAACGATGAGACGGTCGGTCACGCCGGTCCGCACCTTTCTTGAGAGAGCGGGGGCACGGGCCCCCGTCCCAGGGTATGGGGGGCGCCACTGCAGTGGAGATGAGTCTGAACTTCGAGCGTATAGCACGCACATTCGATTTACGGCACTCCGCAGACCTCTTCACCCGATCGTGTGGCCGGAGGCCCGAAACCACTAGGCTCGGCGTCATGACTGATCATGTGCACGACCTGCGATCTGTACGTGAAGCCACGGACCGGCTGCTGACCGCGGTCGCGAAACTGGACAACGCGAGCCTGTCCGAGGAGTCACACCTCCCCGGCTGGAGCCGTGGCCACATCCTGGCCCACCTCGCGCGCAACGCGGACGCCCTCGTGAACGTCTTCGAGGCGCGCCCGATGTACGAGAGCGCCTCCGCGCGCGACGCGGACATCGCACGCGACGCCGGCCGGCCTCTGGAAGAACACCTGACGGACCTCCGTGATTCCGCGACCCGCTTCCTCGCCACCACCGAGCCCGACCAGGACTGGTCACGCACCGTGGAGCTGCGCAACGGCGTCACCGACCTCGCCGCCAACGTGCCCTTCCGCCGCTGGGTCGAGGTCGACCTGCACCACGTCGACCTGGACATCGGTTACGAGCTCTCCGACCTCCCCGAGGAGTTCACCGACCGCGAGATCGCCTTCCTCGCCGACCGCTGGTCCGGGCGTCCGGAGGTGCCGCCGGTGACCCTGAACGCCTCCTACGGCGGCCAGGTCTGGCACACCGGCGGCACCGAGGGCACCCCCGTGGTCCTCGAGGGCCCCAAGGACGAACTGCTCGGCTGGCTGGCCGGACGCGGTCTCAAGGGCGCCCACCTCGCCGTCATGGCCGGCGACGGCCTGCCCGAGCTCCCCCCGCTCTAGGATCAAGACATGACGTACACCGGAGAGGTCAAGGTCGGCGGTCCGGCCGACGTGCACGAGCTCGCGGACCTGATGATTTCCAAGGTCGCGGTGGGTTCCATGAACAACAACGCGTACCTGCTGCGCTGCCGCGCGACCGACGAGCAGCTGCTCATCGACGCCGCCGCCGAGGCGGGCACCCTGCTGAGCCTGATCGGGGACGACGGCATCGCCTCCGTCGTCACCACCCACCGGCACGGCGACCACTGGGGCGCCCTCGCCGAGGTGGTCGCGGCGACCGGCGCGCGGACCTACGCCGGCGCCCTCGACGCCGAGGGCATCCCGGTGGCGACCGACGTCCCGGTCGCGGACGGGGACACCGTGCGCGTCGGACGGGTCGAGCTGACCGCGCGGCACCTGGTCGGCCACACCCCCGGCTCGATCGCCCTGATCTACGACGACCCGCACGGCCACGCGCACGTGTTCACGGGCGACTGCCTCTTCCCGGGCGGCGTCGGCAACACCTCGGGCGACGCGAAGGCCTTCACGAGCCTGCTCGACGACGTCGAGCACAAGCTCTTCGGACAGCTGTCGGACGAGACCTGGGTCTACCCGGGCCACGGCGACGACACCACGCTCGGCGCCGAGCGTCCGCACCTCGCCGAATGGCGCGAGCGCGGCTGGTAGGCACCACAACGCGTCAACATGGGTACGCGGCGCACTCCTTCCGGTCGTTGACGGCCGAACGCACGTCCCCGGGGCCGGGGAGCGGGTATTTGGTGCAGCATGCACCAGGACCCCTCCCCGCCCCTCGCGTCCTCCCCCACGCCTTCCCCCACCCCCCTCACCCCCCTCCTCCCCGACTCCGCCGCCCGGCCCGGCGAGGACGGCGGCGGCGCCCGCCCCGGCATGCTGCGGCTGGCCTCGGCCTCGCTCGCCGGGACCGCCATCGAGTTCTACGACTTCTTCGTCTACGGAACGGCCGCGGCCCTCGTCCTCGGCCCGCTCTTCTTCCCCTCCTTCTCCCCGCTCGCCGGAACGCTCGCCGCCTTCGGCACCTTCGGCGTCGGCTTCCTGGCCCGCCCGCTGGGCTCGGCGGTGTTCGGCCACATCGGCGACCGCTACGGCCGGCGCCCGGTCCTGCTCGGCTCCCTGCTGCTGACCGGCCTCGCCACGGTCGCCATCGGCTTCGTCCCGACGTACGCGTCGATCGGCACGGCCGCGCCGGTCCTGCTGCTCCTGTTGCGCTTCCTGCAGGGTCTCGGGCTCGGCGGCGAGTGGGGCGGCGCGGTGCTGCTGACCGCGGAGCACGCCCCCGAGGGGCGCCGCGGGCTGTGGTCGAGCTTCCCGCAGATCGGCCCGGCGGTGGGTTTCCTGCTGGCCAACGGCCTGGTGCTGGCGCTGTCCGCGTCGCTGACCGACGCCCAGTTCACCTCGTGGGGGTGGAGGGTGCCGTTCTGGGCGGCCGGGCTGCTGGCGCTGGCCGGGCTGTGGCTGCGCCGCTCGGTGGAGGAGACCCCGCAGTTCCGGGCGCTCGCCGAGACCGGGCGTCGGGCCGAGGCCCCGCTGGCCGAGGTGATCCGGGGCCACTGGCGGCTGCTCCTGCTGACCGGCGGGGCGCTCGCCGTGGGGTACGCCGTCTTCTACGCGGTCACCACCTGGTCCCTCGCGTACGCCACCGAGCACCTCGGGGTGGGCCGCACGACGATGCTGGCCTGCATCATGGCCGCGGTCGCGCTCAAGGGCCTGGTGACCCCGCTGATGGCGGTGCTCGGCGACCGCTACGGGCGCCGGCCGCTGTGCCTGGCCGGCTGCGCGATCTGCGTCGTGTGGATGTTCCCGCTGGTGGCGCTGTTGCGGACGGCCGACCCGCTGCTGATGACGCTGGGCTTCACCGGGGCGCTGCTGGGCATGGTGACGATGTTCTCGGTGGTGGGCGCGTACCTGCCGGAGCTGTACGCCCCGCGGATCCGCTGCACGGGCGCGGCCGTCGGCTACAACCTCGGCGGTGTGCTGGGCGGGGCGCTGACCCCGATCGTGGCGACGGCGCTGGCGGACGGCTCCGGTCCGCCGTGGGGCGTCGCGCTGTACCTGAGTGGGATCGCCCTGGTCAGCCTGGGCTGTTTCGCCCTGCTGCCGGAAACCAATCCGCTGGTCGTGCGCAAGCGGGCGGACGCGGTCCGGGCAACGGAGACGGGGGCGGCCGAAGCGGCCGCCCCCGTGTAGATCCGTAGCCGGGGTTACGCGTCGATGCGCTCCGGGCGGGCGGCGGCCTCGGCCGCCGCCTGCTTCTTCGAGGCGATCAGGCTGGTGATCGTGGTGATGACCAGGACACCGCAGATGACGCCGAGGGAGACCGGGATCGAGATCACCGGGACGTGCATGCCGGTCTCGTGCAGGGCGTGCAGCACCAGCTTGACGCCGATGAAGCCGAGGATGACCGACAGGCCGTAGCTGAGGTGGACCAGCTTCTTCAGCAGGCCGCCGATGAGGAAGTACAGCTGGCGCAGACCCATCAGGGCGAAGGCGTTGGCCGTGAAGACGATGTAGGGGTCCTGGGTGAGGCCGAAGATCGCGGGGATCGAGTCCAGGGCGAACAGGACGTCGGTGGTGCCGATGGCGAGCATGACGACCATCAGCGGGGTCAGCACGCGCTTGCCGTTGTTCTGGATGAAGAGCTTGGTGCCGTGGTACTTGTCGGCGACGCCGAACTTCTTCTCGACGGACTTGAGGAGGCGGTTCTCCTCGAACTCCTCTTCCTCCTCGTCCTTGCGGGCCTCCTGGACCAGCTTCCACGCGGTGTAGATCAGGAAGGCGCCGAAGATGAAGAAGACCCAGGAGAAGCTGGCGATGATCGCGGCGCCGGCGGCGATGAAGACCGCGCGGAGCACGAGGGCTATCAGCACGCCGACGAGCAGCACCCGCTGCTGGAGGTGGGAGGGCACCGCGAACTTCGCCATGATGAGGACGAAGACGAAGAGGTTGTCGACGCTCAGGGACTTCTCGGTGATGAAGCCGGCGAAGAACTCCTGGGAGGCCTGGCCGTTGCCGAAGAACCACAGGCCGAGCCCGAAGAGCGCGGCGAGGACGATCCAGACGACCGTCCAGATGCCCGCTTCCTTGATCGATACGTCGTGCGGTTTGCGGCCGATGAAGAAATCGGCGCCGATGAGCAGGGACAGACCAAGAATGGTCGCGACCCACAGGGCCCAGGAAACTTCCATGGTGAACACGCCTCCGGCGGATGGCTCAGCACTTCGTCAGCGTCATCGCTGCCGGAGGTCTCTTCCACCCGGGCGGCCTGGAGGCCGTGGGCCGACGCCCCGGGACCACTGCGCTCTTGACCGCAGTGGTCCGTATTGACGGGTACGCCGTAGCAGGAAAGCAGGAATACTCCCCTCCGCACACATGAGCATACCCGTCCAGGGCCCACAAGGTAAAGAGAGTCCCAAAGAATGGTCACGGGCGGGTAGTGCGCCGGGCCTCCGCCACCCGGTCCAGTGCCTGGTCGAGGACCCTGCTGCCCTGCGGCGGCAGGTCCGGTTCGAAGGTCCAGGCGTGGTGCACCCAGGGGTCGGCGAGGTGGTTGTCCGCCACCGGCGACAGCCGCATCAGGGAACGCCACAGCGGGTCGAGGAGCGGCCCGTAGGCCGAGGCCTCGTCGCGGTCCGCGACCATCAGCAGGTGCACGCCGACCGCCGCGCCCTCGTCGGCGAGGTAGCGCAGCTGGGTCACGGCACGGTCGTCGAAGCCGTGCGGGAAATCGTGCACGATCAGCAGCTGCTCGGCCGTGTCCACGTCCGGGGGCAGGTCCTCGGGAGCGCCGGCCCGCAGCGCCATCTGTACGAGGTCCACCCGCCGGGTCAGCCGCGCGAGGGTCTGGGTGACCCCCGCGGCCCCTGCGGCGGGCGGCCCGGCCAGCACCCCGGCGCGCACGAGGGGCGCCAGGGAGGCGGATCCGGCGCCGGCGGCGTCGATGACGTGGACGGAGAACCGGTCGGCGGGGTGGACCGCGAGCAGCCGCACCGCGTACGCGACGGCCATGTCCATGGCGGCCCGGCGCAGCTTGTCGGTGTCCATGGCCATCGCGGCCTCGGAACCGGTGCGGCCGTTGTCGATCCACAGTCCGCGCTCCAGCGGGACCCGGACCAGCATGGGGATGCGCAGATCGGGCCGCTCGGGCAGGTGCAGGTCTCCCAGGCGCAGCGCGAGCGGGCTCTCCTCCGGCATGCGGTGACCGTGCCAGACGGGATTGTCCCAGCGGGCGTACGAGGCTGGCAGCGCCGGCTCGACGACCTGCGACTCGGCGATCAGCTGGACGAGGTCCCGGTCCAGGACGGCCTGGGCCTGCGCGACGAGCTCCTCGCGGCGGGCCCGTGCGGTGTCGCGGGCGGCGTTCCCGGAACCGCCGAGGCGGTGGCGCGGGTCGGAGAGGGCCTCGTCGAGCTCGCGGTCCATGCGGGCGTCGGCGAACTCGACGGCGCTGCGGTAGGCGGCGACCGTGCGGGCCAGGTCCTCGAACATGCCCCAGACCTGGTTGTAGAGCCGCTCCTCCATGGACCAGCCGCTGGCGTCCCCCGCGACGGGCCGCGGGGGCTGTCCGGGCTCCTGGGCCGCGGCCGCCCGCGGTGCGGGCTCGGGCGGCTCGGTGCTGGTGCGGCGGCGCCGCGGGTGGGCGTAGCTGATGGTGGGCGACGCGTCCGGCGAGTCGCCGCCGGGCGGGGACGCGGGTACGGGTGCGGGCCCGGGCGTGCCGGCGTACGGAACCCCGGAGACCGGGACCTGGTCCGGCGGCTCGGGAGTGGGGGCGGGGGCCTGGGCCGGGGTCTGCGGGGCGCGCAGGTCGCCGACCAGGCTCGGCATGGCCGCGGGCGTGCCGACGGCCGCGCCGGCTCCGGCGACCGTGCGCAGGGCGTCGGCGGCCAGCGCCGCGGCGGCCGGTGCGGCCAGCCCGCCGTCGGTCAGCAGGGCGCCGAGGCCCTCGGCGTAGCCCTGGCCCACGGCGCGGACCTTCCAGGCACCCTGGCGCCGGTACAGCTCCAGGGCGACCACGGCGGTCTCGACGTCGAGTCCGGTCAGGGTGTACCCGGCGAGCTCGGCGCCCTCCGGGTCGGCCACGGCCACGTAGGAGGCCGGGACCGCGCCGAAGCGCACCGGTCCGCCGGGCGGCAGGACGAGCAGCACGCCGACCCGGTGGACGTCCGCGGCGACCGCGTCGAGGTCGACGGCGAAGGTGTGCCGGTCGGCGAGCTCCCCCGGCGAGCGGACGCCGGGGAGGGACCTGGCGCCGGGGTGGGCCAGGATCCCGTCGCCGGAGAACCGGCCCTGTTCGTCGGCGAGCGAGGCCAGGGCGAGCACGGGTGTGCCCGCCGAGACCCTGATCTCCACCCGGCTCTGGGACACGGGGTGGTTCTGCCCCCGGACCAGTTCGGCCGTCATCGTGCAGCCCCTCCCCGTGCCTTCTTCTTCTCTTTTCCGGTACTGCTACAGGTGCGGCAGGATCGCCGGCATGAGGTCCTGGAAGGTGCGGCCGTTGGCCGGGTTCCCGAGGGCCGTCATCTGCCAGCCGGCGCCCGCGCGGGACACCTTCGCCATGATCTGCGCGGTGTACTGACCGCCGCCGTCGAGGGTGTAGCGGGCCAGCTCCTGGCCGTTGGTCTCGTCGACGATGCGGCAGAACGCGTTCTGCACTTCCTGGAACGTCTGGCCGGTGAAGGAGTTCACCGTGAAGACGATCTGGTCGATGTGCACCGGCACGCGCTGGAGGTCGACGAGGATCGCCTCGTCGTCCCCGCCCTGGCCGACGCCGCCGACGAGGTTGTCGCCGGTGTGGCGCACCGAGCCGTCGTCGCTCTGCAGGTGCCGGAAGAAGACGACGTCCACGGGCTGCTTGTCGGCGAAGAGCACCGCCGACGCGTCGAGGTCGATCTCCCGCGTCCGGGAGCCGAACAGTCCGCGGCGCTTCGCCGCCTGCCAGCCGAGGCCCATCCGGACCGCGGTCAGCGTGCCCCCGTCCGCCTTCTGCAGACTGATGGCCTGACCCTTGGTCATGTTGACCGTCACGAGCTGTCCCCTCTCCATGGCCCGCCCCATTAACGGGCGCGCAGCGTGTACCTGCGGCGCTGTGACCCAACCCTACTGACAGGCTTCGGCTCAGGCGAGGCCCGCTTCCTTCATCTGCCGCAACTCCTTCTTCAGCTCGCCCACCTCGTCCCGGATCCGGGCCGCGACCTCGAACTGGAGCTCCGCGGCCGCCCCGCGCATGCGCTCGGTCATCTGCTCGATGAGCGCGGCCAGTTCTGCGGCGGGCCGGTCGGTGAGCACCTCGGCCGCCTTGGCGCCCTTGGCACCCCTGGCCGCCTTGGCCCCGGACGCCTTGCCGCCCAGCGCCGGCACCGGCGCCTTGAGGGCCTTGCCGTCCTTCGTCTGCCGATAGCCCGTGCCGAGGAGCTGCTCGGTGTCCAGCTCCTCGCGGGCGATGGTCGCGACGATGTCGTTGATCTTCTTGCGCAGCGGCTGCGGGTCGATCCCGTGCGCGGTGTTGTAGGCGACCTGCTTCTCCCGGCGGCGGTTGGTCTCGTCGATCGCCTGGGCCATCGCCGGGGTGATGGTGTCCGCGTACATGTGGACCTGGCCCGAGACGTTGCGCGCCGCGCGGCCGATGGTCTGGATGAGCGAGGTCCCGGAGCGCAGGAAGCCCTGCTTGTCGGCGTCGAGGATCGCCACCAGGGACACCTCGGGCAGGTCGAGGCCCTCGCGCAGCAGGTTGATGCCGACCAGGACGTCGTACTCGCCGGAGCGCAGCTCGCGCAGCAGCTCGATGCGGCGCAGGGTGTCCACGTCGCTGTGCAGGTAGCGGACCTGGATGCCGAGCTCCAGGAAGTAGTCCGTCAGGTCCTCGGACATCTTCTTGGTGAGGGTGGTGACCAGGACGCGCTCGTCCTTCTCCACCCGCTCCCGGATCTCGTGCACCAGGTCGTCGATCTGGCCCTCGGTGGGCTTGACCACGACCTCGGGGTCGATGAGGCCGGTGGGGCGGATGATCTGCTCGACGAAGCCGTCGCCGCGCGAGAGCTCGTACTTGCCCGGGGTCGCCGACAGGTAGACGGTCTGGCCGATCCGCTGCTGGAACTCCTCCCACTTCAGCGGCCGGTTGTCGAGGGCCGACGGCAGCCGGAAGCCGTGGTCGACGAGGGTCCGCTTGCGGGAGGCGTCGCCCTCGTACATGGCGCCGATCTGCGGCACGGTGACGTGCGACTCGTCGATGACCAGGAGGAAGTCCTCCGGGAAGTAGTCGATGAGGGTGTTGGGCGCGGAACCGCGCTCGCGGTCGTCCATGTGCAGCGAGTAGTTCTCGATGCCGGAGCAGGACCCGATCTGCCGCATCATCTCCAGGTCGTACGTGGTGCGCATGCGCAGACGCTGCGCCTCCAGCATCTTGCCCTGCTTCTCCAGCTCGGCGAGGCGCCCGGCCAGCTCGGCCTCGATGCCGGTGATCGCCTTCTCCATGCGCTCCGGACCGGCGACGTAGTGGCTGGCGGGGAAGACGTACAGATCGCGGTCCTGGCTGATGACCTCGCCGGTCAGCGGGTGCAGGGTGGAGAGGGCCTCGATCTCGTCGCCGAACATCTCGATGCGGACGGCCAGTTCCTCGTAGACCGGGAAGATCTCGATGGTGTCGCCGCGCACCCGGAAGGTGCCCCGGGTGAAGGCCACGTCGTTGCGGGTGTACTGGATGTCCACGAAGCGGCGCAGCAGCTGGTCCCGGTCGATCTCCTCGCCGATCTTGAGGGAGACCATCCGGTCGACGTATTCCTGCGGGGTGCCGAGGCCGTAGATGCAGGACACGGAGGCGACGACGATCACGTCCCGCCGGGTCAGCAGCGAGTTGGTCGCGGAGTGGCGCAGCCGCTCCACCTCCTCGTTGATCGAGGAGTCCTTCTCGATGTACGTGTCCGACTGCGGTACGTACGCCTCGGGCTGGTAGTAGTCGTAGTACGAGACGAAGTACTCGACGGCGTTGTTCGGCAGGAGCTCGCGGAACTCGTTCGCCAGCTGGGCGGCGAGGGTCTTGTTCGGCGCCATGACCAGGGTGGGGCGCTGAAGCTTCTCGATCATCCAGGCAGTGGTCGCCGACTTGCCGGTGCCGGTCGCACCCAGCAGGACGACATCCTTCTCACCTGCGCGGATGCGCTTCTCCAGGTCGGCGATGGCCGCCGGCTGGTCGCCGCTGGGCTGGTAGGGGCTGACGACCTCGAAAGGCGCCACCGTGCGTTCGATCTTCGATACGGGCCGCATGAGTCAACCGTACGACCCCCCACTGACACTCACGCACCGCGCGCCTCCTCGGCGTGCTCCCGGCCCGCGCAGGGGCTCCCGCCGGGCTCGGGGCCGCCGTCATTCGTTCTGGTCCGTTTGTCGTAGTTCGGTGGCGGCTCGGTGATCTTCAACCCCATGATCGCCGTGAAGTGCATCGCCACAACGTCTGCCGCTCCGCACCCGTCTGACGCAGGAACAGGGCTCACGACCCGAGGAGAACGCACATGTACGTCCGACCCGCCGCCGCGGCCGCCGCCGCATTCCTGGGCTTCACACTCACCCTGCTGGGCGGAACGGCCTCGTACGCCGCCACCGGTCCCGGGTCCACCACCGGATCGGCGGCCCTGGGGAGCCCCGTCGTGTACGCCCACCGGGGGGCCTCGGCGTACGCCCCGGAGAACACCCTCGAGGCCGTCGACCTGGCGATGCGGCTGGGCTTCGACTGGGTCGAGAACGACGTGCAGCGCACCAAGGACGGCGAGCTGGTGGTGATCCACGACGACACCCTGGCCCGCACCACCGACGTCGAGGAGCTCTTCCCCGACCGCAAGCCCTGGAAGGTCCAGGACTTCACGGCGGCCGAGATCGCCCGGCTGGACGCGGGCAGCTGGTTCGGCGAGGAGTACGCGGGCGCCTTCGTGCCGACCCTGCGGGAGTACCTCGACCGGGTGCAGCGCAACCAGCAGCGGCTGCTGCTGGAGATCAAGAAGCCGGAGCTCTACCCGGGGATCGAGGAGCAGACCCTGAAGGTGCTGGGCGAGGCGGGCTGGCTCGACGAGCGCCGCGTGACGCAGCGCCTGGTGGTGCAGAGCTTCAGCGCCGACTGCGTGCGCATCGTGCACAGGCTGCGCCCGGACCTGGTGACGGCCTTCCTGGGCACCCCGACCGTGGCGGACCTGCCGCGGTACGCGGAGTTCACCGACCGGATCAACCCGTGGCACACCACGATCTCGGCCGACTGGGTCGCGGCGGTGCACGGTCTGCTCGGCGCCCACGGCAAGGCCATGGAGGTGGACACCTGGATCGTGGACGACGCGGCGACCGCCCGGAAGGTGCAGGCCATGGGGGTGGACGGGATCATCACCAACGCCCCGGACGTGGTCCAGGAGGCAGTCGGCGGCTTCTGAGCCGGCCGCGGGCGCCGCCGGTGTCGTGGGCACGGCCGGCGGGACCGGCTGCGGCCAGCTCGATCGGGGCGATCGGGGCGATCGGGGCGATCGGGGCGATCGGCGGCGGGGTTGTCAGGGGGGAGCCGTACGGTGGGGGCGTGGACAGCACCGAGCGGCCCCGCGGGCCGCACCTCGAATGGACCGTCGTCGCCAGCGACATCGGTCCCCTCCTCCTGGCCGCGACCCCGGACGGCCTGGTCCGGGTCGAGTTCCATGCCGAGCCGGACCGGGTCGACCGGATGATCGGCCCGCTCGTCTCGCGGCTCGGCGCCGACGCCCTGCGGCCCGCGCCGGGCGAGGAAGTGCTCCTCGCCGAGCCGATACGCCAGCTCGCCGCGTACTTCGCCGGTTCGCTGCGGCGCTTCGAGCTGCCGCTGGACTGGCGCCTCAGCTCCGGTTTCAACCGGCAGGTGCTCCAGGAGCTCGACCGGTCCGTGCCGTACGGCTCGGTCGTCGGCTACGGGGAACTGGCCGCCCGGGCCGGACAGCCCGGCGCCGCCCAGGCCGTGGGCAACGCGATGGGGTCGAATCCGCTGCCGCTGGTGGTGGCCTGCCACCGGGTCGTGGAGAACGACGGGGGCATCGGCGGGTTCGGCGGGGGCGTGGAGACGAAGCGACAGCTGCTCGCACTGGAGGGCGTGCTGCCGCAGCCGCTGTTCTGAACAGCGCCCGTGTGCTGAACGGTGCCCCTGTGCCGAACCGTGGCCCTGTGCCGAACGGCGGCCTGACCTGCGGTCACCGCCGGGACACCGTCACCTTCCGCCGGGCAGTAAGGGGTGGCACACTGCGGCGGTGACTACTGCTGCCGCCGCACCCGGCCTCACCGCGTCCGCGTCCCCCGCGCCCCGTGTCACGCACCCGCGCGAGCGGGGCACGGCGTGACCGCCTCGCCCGGCAAGGACCGGCCGGCGGCGCCGCTCGGCCTTCCGGAACTGGCCCGGCTGCAGCGGCGCACCTCCCGGGTCCTCATCGCCGGCCAGGTCCTCGGCGGCCTGGGCGTGCCCATCAGCATCGCCCTGGCCCCCGTGCTCGCCACCGAGGTCAGCGGCACCGAGGCCATGTCCGGCCTCGCCTCCACCGCCTCGGTGATCGGCACCGCCGTGGTCTCGCTGCCGCTCGCCGCCCTGATGACCGCGCGCGGCCGACGCCCCGGGCTGGTCCTGGCCTACGCGATCGGGGCCGCCGGAGCGGGCCTCGTCGTGCTCGCCGCCACGATCGGGAACTTCCCGCTGCTGCTGCTCGGCATGGCCGCCTTCGGCGCCGCCTCCTCCGCCAACCTGCAGGCCCGGTTCGCCGCCGCGGACCTCGCCGCCCCGGACCGCCGGGCCCGGGCGATCTCCGTCGTCGTGTGGGCGTCCACCATCGGCGCGGTGCTCGGCCCCAACCTGTCCGCCCCGGCCAGCCGCAGCTTCGCCGGGACCTCCATACCCGAGACGGCGGGCCCCTTCGTATGGGCCGCTGCCGTCTTCCTGCTCACCGGCACGCTGATCGCCGTACTCCTGCGCCCGGACCCGCTGCTGACGGCCCGGGCACTCGCCGCACCCGAGGAGCAGACCCGCGAGAGCCGCTCGATGCGCGCCGGATTCACCGCCGTTAAGGCCTCGCCGCGGGCCCGGCTCGCCCTCGTCACCGTCGCCGTGTCCCACACCACCATGGTCTCGATCATGGTGATGACCCCGATGGACCTGGACCACCACGGGGCCGGCCTGGAGCTCATCGGGCTCGTGATCAGCGGTCACATCGCGGGCATGTTCGCCTTCTCGCCCGTGATGGGGTGGCTCGCCGACCGGCTCGGACGGCTGTCCGTGATCGGCCTGGCCGCGGGACTGCTGTCGGTCGCCGCGCTGCTCGCCGGGACGGCCGGGCCCAGCCACGGGCAGAGCACGCTCGGCCTCTTCCTCCTCGGCCTCGGCTGGTCCGCCGGGATGGTGTCCGGCTCGGCGCTGCTGACCGACTCGGTGCCGCAGCCCGCACGGGCCGCCGTACAGGGCCTGAGCGACCTCACGATGAACACGGCCGCGGGCGTGGGCGGCGCGGCCGCCGGCCTGATCATGGCCCAAGCGGGCTACGGCTGGCTGAACGCCGTCGGCGCCGCGCTGCTGCTGCCGATGGCCGCGCTCGCACTGTTCACGGCGCGCCGCCATCCCGTGCCCGCCCCGGCCGCCGCCGTGGTCGCCGCGCCTGCCACGAAGGGCGTCAGTAGCTGATGTGGTAGGCCTTGCGCAGCGTCTCGTGCACGGTCCAGGTCGTCTTGTCGCCCTCCCGGAGCACGCACGCCGAGCCGGGCCCCAGCTCCAGGGTCCCGCCGCCCTCGACCTCGACGGTGGCGCGGCCGCTGACCACGACGAACAGCTCGTTGGCCTCGATGTCGGTGACCACGCCGGGGGTGATCTGCCAGATCCCGCGCACCTGCTTGCCGTCGGCCGACTCCCAGAGCACCTTGCCCGTCACGACGGGGTCGCCGGAGACGATCTGCTCGGGGGCGAGGTCGTCGGCCTCCAGCTCGACGTCCGCGACGGAGAAGGAGAAGGAGGCGGGGCCGAGGTCGGGGGCGGGGGCGGGGGCTGGGACGGCGGAGTGATCGCTGGTGCTCATGGCGCGCCAGCCTAGTGCGGCCCGCCCGCGCGGCGCGGTGACCACAGCGTCCAGGAACGGCCCGGCGGACGAGTCACCCTGTCCAGCGCCCGGGTCCGGCCGGGCGCCTGGCGGCGAGGACCGGCTGGTGGAATCCGGTGTCGGCCGGTGCGTGCCAGAGCGGGTCAGCGAAGCCGGCCTGTCCGGCGTACTGCGCCGTCTCCTCCTCCGCGAGCGCCCAGTACGTCGCGGTCGACGTCCGCGTGGTCCAGGTGTCGCCGGTCGGCAGCAGCTGGAAGAGCTCCAGGTCGTACCGCTCCCCGTCGGGGTGCCAGTGCCACAGCTGGAAGGTGACGGTCCGGCCCTCGGGGCCCGTGCGGACGTGCGGGGCCTCGCTCTGCGGCCTGGCCCGGCGCAGTTCCCCGTACGGGCGGGTGGAGAGCAGCAGCAGGCCGCCGGGGCGCAGCACCCGCAGGGTTTCGGCCAGCGCCGCGCGCACGTCCCGGGCGGTCAGCAGGTGCGGCAGGGCGTTGTCGGCGCAGACCACGGCGGCGAAGGAGGCGTCCGCGAAGGGCAGGGCCCGCATGTCCGCGGCGGCGACGGGCAGGGCGATCCCCCGCGCCTCGGCCTCGCGGGCGGCGCGGGCGGCGGAGACGGGGCTGAGGTCGGTCCCGGTGACCCGGTGGCCCAGCAGGGCGAGGCCCAGCGCCTGGGTGCCGATGCCGCAGGCGTTGTCGAGGACCGTGTGCGGCCCCGGGCCCAGCGCGGCCGTGAGCAGGGCGTCGAGGGCCCGCCCCTGACGGCGGATGCTCGCGTCCCAGTCGGCGTACATGAGGTCGTAGCGCTCGGCCAGCTCGTCGTAGAAGCCCCGCGTGTCCATGAGGGAACGCTACTCGGACAGGTTGGGACGGGTGTGGCGGGAGTGCGTTTGGGGGCGTCAATCCCGTGCCATGGATGGGGACATGTCACAGCACACAACATCTGAGGTCCCGGTCCTGTCGGACGAGGTACGCGAGGCACTCGCCCGGGGCAAGCCCGTGGTGGCCCTGGAGTCGACGATCCTCGCGCACGGCCTGCCCCGCCCCCGCAACCTGGAGGTGGGCCTGGAACTGGAGGCGCTGGTCCGCGCGGAGGGTGCTGTTCCGGCGACGATCGCGGTCGTGGACGGGGTGGCGTACGCGGGCCTGGACAAGTCGCGGCTGGAGCGGATCGCGGGCGGCGACGGCGTGCGCAAGCTCGGCCACCGGGATCTGGCACCCGCGCTGGCGGCAGGGGCGACCGGGGCGACGACGGTGTCCGCGACGGCCTTCCTGGCCGCCCGGGCGGGCCTGCGGGTCTTCGCCACGGGCGGGCTGGGCGGCGTACACCGGGAGTGGGCGCAGACGCAGGACGAGTCGGCGGACCTCTCGCTGCTGGCGCGGACGCGGATCACCGTGGTGTGCGCGGGGGTGAAGTCGATCCTGGACGTACCGGCCACGCTGCAGCGGCTGGAGACGCTGGGGGTGGGGGTGCTCGGGTACGGGACGGGGCGCTTCCCCGGGTTCTACCTGGCCGATTCCGGTGAGCCGGTGGACTGGACCGTGCACCGGCCCGAGGAGGTGGCGGCGGTGATGGCGGCCCAGGACGCGCTGGGCGGACCGGAGTCGGCGCTGCTGGTGGCCAATCCGGTGGCGCAGGACCTGCAGCTGGATCCGGAACTGCACGACCGGGTGCTGGCCGAGGCGCTCACCGCATGCCGCGAGCAGGGGATCACGGGGCAGGCGGTGACCCCGTTCCTGCTGGGGTTCCTGGTACGGGCGACGGACGGGGCCTCGCTGGAGGCGAACCTGGCGGCGGTGCGCGGCAACGTACGGCTCGGAGCCCGGATCGCGGGGGCCTGGGCGGCGCGCGCATGACCGCGGCCGGCGCGCTGCTCGTCGTCGGGGACGTGGTGACGGACGTGGTGGCGATACATCCGGAGCCACTCGCTCCGGCCACCGACACCGCAGCCCGCATCCGGACCCTGCCGGGCGGCGCCGGGGCCAACGCGGCGTGCTGGGCGGCCCGTACGGGGACGGCGGAGGTACGCCTCCTGGCGCGGGTGGGCGCCGAATCGGCGCGGTGGCACGAACGGGCGCTGGTGGACGCGGGGGTGCGGCCGCGGCTGGTGATCGACCCGGAGGAGCCGACCGGGACGGTGGTCGCGCTGGTCGGCAAGGACGCGGAACGGACCTTCCTGACGGACAGCGGGGCCTCGTTGCGGCTGTGCCCCGCCGACTGGGCCCCCTCCCTGCTGGACGGGGCGGCTCACCTCCACCTGTCGGGCTACCTGTTCTTCGCCGACAGCAGCCGGGAGCTGGCCATGGTCGCGCTGCGGGCGGCCCGGACGCGGGGCGTGCCGGTGAGCGTGGACCCCGCCTCGGCCGGATTCCTGGTCACGCTGGGGCCGCAGCGCTTCCTCGACGCCGTGGCGGGGGCGTCCGTCCTGCTGCCCAATGAGGACGAGGCCCGGCTGCTGGCCGGGCTGCCGGAGCCGGCGGGGGTGGCCCGGGCGGCGGCGGAGCTGAGCCGGCGGGTGCCGCTGGTGGTGGTCACCCTGGGCGCGGGCGGGGCGCTGGTCGCCGAACGGGGCCGGATCACCGCCGAGGTCGAGGCGGAGCCGGTCGAAGCGGTGGACTCCACGGGCGCCGGCGACGCCTTCACCGGCGCCTTCCTGGCGGCCCGCCTGGACGGCGCAACCCCCGCGGAAGCCACCCGCACGGGCTGCCAAGCCGCAGCCCAGGCCATAACCCACCCGGGCGGCCGCCCATAACCCCACCCCACCGGCCCACCCAACACAACCTCCAGCCCCACCGGCCCTCCTCCAGCCCCGGCGGCGCTTGAGGCGCGGGTCCGGGCAACGCCCCAACCTCTCAGCCCCGCCGGCGTTTGAGGCGCGGGGTCCGGGGCGGAGCCCCGATCTTCAAGCCTCGCCGGCGTTTGAGGCGCGGGTCCGGGCAGCGCCCGGGAAACGGAGAAAGGGCGGGGCGGGGACCAGCTCCGCGCAGCGGCACCCGCACCCCGCACAAGTGATCCTCACCGCCCCCGGATCCCGGTCCAGGCGGGATGCCTGGGATCGTCGGCCCGCACCACCACATCCGCGACCGCCCCCGGATCCACCTCGGCCTCGTAGCGCGCGAACGCCGGCACCGTCCACCCCGCAGCCTCCTCAGTCCTCCGCACCAACGCCCCCTCCGACAGCCGGATGTGAACGCTCAAGTCAAAGGGAAACCACTGCCCCAGCAGCAACGGCCCGTGCACGAGCAGCACACCTCCGGCCGGAAGTTCGACGTACGGGCTGCGGGTCGCCCGGTCGGTCACCGGGTCCCAGAGGTCCGGCAGCACCCGCCCGCTGCCACCGGGATCCGTCGGCCCGAACACCTCCCGCCAGAGCGCGGCCGTGTCGTACCAGCCGCCCAGGTACGTGTCCACGTCCTCGCGGCCGAACTCGAAGCGGAGGGAGGCCGGCCGCAGAAAGCCGTCGGCCGGCACCACCAGGACCGGGCGCCCGCGCAGCCGCAGCGCCTCGGCGAGCCGCCCGGCGAGCACGCCGGTGCCGGCGGCGGGCGCTCCGTCCACGCCGACACGCTGCCAACCGCCCTGCCCGGCGGCGGCGTTCCCGGGGTCGCCGAGGTGACCGGCGAGCCGCTCGGCCATCCGCTGCCATGTGATCGCTTCCCACTGCACCGGCCCATTGTCAGTGGTCGGCCCTAACGTTTTTCACGAGGGATCACCGGCGGAAAGGGAGCCGGCGGCCCTGCCTTTTGGGGAGGGGTTTGTCATGGCTCGGGAGACGACGTACCTGGAGCTGTCGCAGGATGGCGGCGGGGCGCACAAGTTCTACGAGGTGACCGTGGACGGCACGGCCGTCTCCGTGCGGTACGGACGCATCGGCGCGGACGGCCAGCTGACGGTCTCCTCGTTCCCGACCGCCGAGAAGGCCCGGGCGGCCGCCGCCAAGAAGGTCGGGGAGAAGGTACGCAAGGGGTACGCCCCGGCCGTGCAGGGGCAGCGCGCCGCCCGGTCGGTGACCCGCCGCCAGGTGACCTCGGCGCCGTCGACGGCCCGCGCGGTGGCTCCGGTGCTGTGGCGTTTCCGTACCGGCTCCGCGGCCTTCGGGATCCATGTGGACGAGGACCGCTGCTGGGTCGGCAACCAGGCCGGCGACGTCTACACGCTGAGCCACGGCGGCGAGGTGCTGGCCCGGTATTCGCTGCCGGACGGGGTGAAGTGCCTGGTGGCGGACGACTTCTGGATATACGCGGGCTGTGACGACGGCACGGTGTACGACCTGTCGTCGAAGGTTCCCTTCGGGGCCTACACGATCGCGGCGGATGTGGACATCTACTGGCTCGACATCCACGAGGGCGTTCTGAATGTCTCCGACGCGGGTGGCGGCCTGACCGTCATCGACCACGAGGACGAGCACCAGTGGTCGCGCAAGTCCGGCGGAACGGGCGCCTGGATGGTCCGGGCGGACGAGCGCGCCGTCTTCCACGGGCACAGCGGCGGTGTGACGGCCTATGCCGCGGACGGCACCGGGCAGTTGTGGCACACCAGGACCCCCGGCGGGGTGCTGTTCGGCTGGCAGGAGGACCACGCGGTGTATGCGGGCACGGTCCGCAACTCCGTGCAGCGGCTGTCGAAGGCCACCGGCGCGATAGAGGTCTCCTACGCGTGTGACGCCGCGGTGTACTCGTGCGCGACCTCGCCCGACGGACGGCACGTCTTCGCCGCGGACTCCTCCTCCTCGGTCTACTGCTTCGACGCCGACGGGCGGCGGCTGTGGAAGCTGGGGACCGGCGGCGGGTCGGCGCTGTCCATGCAGTACCTGGACGAGCGGCTGTACCTCGTCACCACCGACGGTTCGCTGGTCTGCGTGGATGCGAGCGAGCAGGCGATCGCGTCGGCCCAGCAGGGCTCGGTCCCGGCGCCGGTGGACGTGAAGTCGGCCGCGGCGCTGCCGGTGTTCACCCCGGCCGCGTCGGCCGCGGCGGTGGCGACGGTTTCGATGGCCTCGGCGCCGGCGGGCGGTGTGGTGGTGGAGTGCGTCCAGCAGGGCGGCCGGATGCGGGTCCACGTGGTGTCGGGCGGCTTCGAGCCCTCGTGGAACGTGCAGTTCCCGCGCGGGATCCGGGAGGCGGGCGCCCGGTACGTGGTCGACGGTCTGCACGCCGCCTCAGGGGGCTTCTACCGGGTCCGCGGGGAAATACGCCGACTGGTGTGAGCAGGCAGGGCCGGCCTCCCCGGCCGGGGCTCAGTGGGTGTGCTCCTCGCAGATCTCCGAGGTGACACCGGGCGGGGCGGGGGCCGGTATGGAGAAGGGGATTCCGTCGGGGAGTTCGGGGGTCACGTGCAGCACGACCGGCTCGGTGCCGAGGTTGTGGCCCAGGTGGATGTGCCGGATACCCGCGGGTTCCACGAAGGTGGTCCCGGCCGTGTGCACCTCGACGGTGCGGTCGTGCAGCACCCGGGTGAGGGTCCCCGCCAGGACGACGGCCTCCAGCCGGACCCGGTGGAAGTGCCATCCGGTACAGCCGCCCGGCGGGATGACTATCTCCCTGCCCGACGGAACCATGACGAAGCACGCCCCTGCGGGCCGTGCCGTCGTCGCCTGCCGTCCACCCATGTGCCCTCCTCGGTGGACCGGCGCCCGGTCCATCGCCCCACCGTAGAAGGGTGACAGGACATCCCGGAAGAGTCGATGAAACATCAACCTCCCTTCCCCACCAGGTGATATGAGGCCCATACAGCGGTATCACACCTGTATGAGCCTGGTGGTGTTCGCATCTCTGAAGCAGATCCACTGCGCGGAGTGCCGGCAGGGCCCGCTCCGGCACCTCGTGCGCGAGTCCGGTGTGCCGCGCTGTCTCGACTGCGCGGATCTCGGACATCTGGTCTACCTCCCGCGCGGGGATGCCGCGCTCACCCGCCGTTCCCGCGAGGCCAGTTCGCTCTCCGCGGTCGTCGTCCACTTCAACAGGCGCCGCCGCCGCTACGAACGCCTGGGGCTCCTCGTCGAGGACGCCGCCCTGGCCCACGCGGAGCGCGCCTGTCTCGCGGACTCCGAGGCGCGGGCGCGCCGCCGGGAGCGCGACCGGCTGCGGCGCGCGGCCGAGGACACCCGGTTCACGGCTGCCTTCGCCGCCGAGATAGTGCGGCTGTTCCCCGGGTGTCCCGCCGACCGGGCCGTGGCGATCGCCACCCATGCCTCGGTGCGCGGCAGCGGCCGGGTGGGCCGCACCGCGGCCGGCCGGGCCCTGGACGAACTGGCGGTCTCGGTCGCGGTCCGGGCGGCGGTGCGGCACACCGACACCGAGTACGACGCGCTGCTGATGGCGGGAGTCCCCCGGTTCGCGGCCCGCGCCCGGCTGGCCGCGCGGATCGACGCCATCCTCGACGAGTGGCGTACGACGCCCCGCTCCTAGACCCCGGGGCTCTTTCCGATCAGGCGTCGCCAGGACACCCGGGGGCCTCGGGGCTACGGTGAAAAGAGAGGCGCACCAGCGCCGAGAAGAGATCTGCGTCAGGAGGGGGACCCGGCCCGTCCTGAAGGGGGTCCGCCATGCGTGCGCACATCAGTCTCCTCGCAGCGTCGGCCCTCCTCGTCTCGGTGTGCGGGGCCACCGGTGCGACAGCGAGCGAGCCCGCTCCGGGCGACGCCGAGCAGGCCAAGTCCGCCGTGGTCCGGGTCATGAGCAACTCCGCGTCCGGCACCGGCTTTGTCTACGACGCCGGCGGCGGACTGATCGCCACCACCGCATACGTCATCGCGGGGGAAGGCGGTCTGAAAGTGGCCGTGGCCGGCGGGGCTCCCGTCTCCGCCCGGTTGCTGGGCAGTGACCTGTGCCAGGACCTGGCCGTACTCAAACTGACCCCTCCGCAAACGGGCCTGAAGGGCTTGCGGCTCGGGGACAGTGATCTGCTGTTCGGCGGTGACCCCATCACCTCGCTCGGCTACCCGGATGCGGGCACCCCCGGAGCGGATGCGGTCGCCGTCTCCGGTGCGGCGTACGAGACCGCCGCCGATGTCGGTCACCTGTCCACCCCCGACTACCCTGCCCTGATCCACCATTCCGTGGCCACGAAACCCGGAGACACCGGAGGGCCGGTGCTGAACAAGGACGGCGAAGTGGTCGGCGTCAACACGGGGACATGGATAGACGAGCAGCACCCCACGGGTGAAAAACGCCGCGTGGCCGAGGCCATCAGCAGCAACCAGGTGAAGTCCGAACTGCCGGGCCTGGCGGCCGGCTCGACGAAGAACGATCCCGGATGGTGGCTCGGAGCGGTGTCGGATCCGAGCCTTCCACAGCAGGCCGTGTCCGCCGAGATCGACAAGAGCGCGCTGCAGGCCGCGCACAAGCGGCTTCAGAGCGAGGGGACGGACGGCCTGTTCGTCTTCGATGTCCGCAAGGGCTCTCCGGCCGAGAAGGCCGGGGTCCGGCAAGGGGCCGTGATCACGACGGTGAACGGGGAGGGCGTTTCCACCGTCCCCGAGCTGTGCGAGATCCTCGAACCCGCCTCGCCCGGCGAGCGGCTGAGCCTTCAGGGGGTGTACTCAGGAGTCGGCGCGGGTGACCACCGTTTCGGTGACGCGTGGACCGCCGACGTGCAGCTGGCAGGCTCGTAGCGCGATCGTGCTCGGCCCACACCTGCCCCCCCGTCCGCCCCGGACGAGCCCGTGTGGGCCGCGACCCTGCCGCCATGTGCGCCCTGACGCCTCAGTTGAGACGGAAGCGGCGGTAGAGGAGAGCTCCGCCGAGCAGCAGCGCTCCGCCGCCGGGCAGGAGGTAGCCGATGCCGTCGGCCCCGGTGTGGGCGAGGGCCTCGGTGTGCCGGGGCGGGGCCGGCCGCGCCTGCGGAGCCACGGGCTGCTCCACGACGGGCGGCTCGACCACGGGCGGCTTGACCACGGGCGGCTCGACGACGGGCGGCTCGACGACGGGCGGCTGGACGGGCTTGGGACCGCTGGGCTCCTCACCGTTGACGGACGTGTTGCCGTGGGAGGAGTTCCCGACGCCGACGACGCTCACGGCATTGCCGCTGATGTTCAGCGGAAGTTCGACCGGAAGCTGCAGCCCGTTGCCGGACAGCACCCCGGGGGAATCCTTTCCGTGTGCGTCCGCCACGGCGCCTCCGCCGTTTCTGGCTCCTGACGTCGACGGACCCGTGGACTTCTTTCCGGAATGCCCGCCGCCACCCCCCGGCGCCTCGTTGACACAGCGGTTGCCGGCGGCGGAGTTGAGTACGCCGATCACGCTCACGGTGTTCCCGCACGCGTTCACCGGGACGTGCACGGGCAGCTGCACCAGGTTCCCGGACAGCAGCCCCGGCGAGCGTTCGGCCCGGCCATCCGCGTCCGCGTCGGCGTGGGCGAATCCGCTCACACCCGCGACCGCCAGTCCACCTCCCGCAACCACCGCCGCGATCAAGCCATTCCGACGACTGTGACGCATCACAGCTTCCCTGCCTTCCGGAGGAGTATGCGGGCGCTGCACCCGCACCGGAGATAACGCGGTAAACCCATTCGGGTTATAGGGCCGGTGGACATTTCACTCAATCGTGTACGGGGTACTGCTACTTCATGACTGATCGCCCTCTGCTCCTCCTCGACGTGGACGGCCCCCTCAATCCCTTCCGGTCTCCCCTCGCCGGCCTGCGCGGGTACCGGAGCCACCGGATGCGACCGGACATCTGGCTCTCCTACCGCGACCCGGAGTCCCGCAGCGCCCGGCGCGGCACGCGGGTCCGCCTCCATCCGTCCCACGGGGCCCGGCTGCTGGCCCTGCCCTTCGAACTCGCCTGGGCCACCGCCTGGACGCACCAGGCCAACACGTTGATCGCCCCGCACATCGGGCTGCCCGGCGACCTGTCCGTCGTCGAATGGCCGGAACTCTTCGCCGAAGACCCCGAGGGCCTCTCGTGGAAGACCCGCCACCTCCACCACTGGGCGGCCGGCCGCCCCTTCGCCTGGGTCGACGACATGATCACCCCCCGCGACCGGGCCTGGGTCGCCGCCCACCACCCGGCCCCTGCCCTCCTCCTGCGCATCCACCCGCGCCACGGCCTGCGCGACCGCGACTTCACGACATTGACCCGCTGGGCCTCCGGGCTCAGCGCAGCAGGGCGGTGACCGGGTCCGGGGAGGGGCGGCCCGTGGGCCACCAGTCCTCGTCGTCCGGGCGGGACTCGTAGGCGTACCAGAGCGCGTCGCGGCCGAGCCGGAGCTGGCGGGTGTGTGCCGTGAGGCGGTTGCGTTCGGGGCGGAAGGAGCCCTGGGCGGCGGCCAGGAGCAGCGGGCGGGCCCGGTCGAAGGGGCCCGCCGGGGGATCCCAGGGCTCTTCCAGGGCGGCCAGGGCGGGGCGGCCGCCCTGGCGCCAGGCCGCGGCGGCCCGGGCGAGGTCGGTGGTGGTGCGGCCGGTGGCGCGGGCCAGATCCCGGTAGAGGGTGCGGGCCGCGCCCGTCAGGCCTGCCGTGGCGTGCGCGGACGCCAGCCGGACGGCGTCCTGCCAGACGGTGAGCCCGGCGATCGGGTCCTCGCCGGTGGTGAGGAGCGCGAGGGCGCGGGCGGCCGCGTCGGAGGCGAGCTGGTCGAGGGCGAGCGGGTCCGGGGCCGCCGGGTCGGCCGGGTAGGCGGGCGGCAGGCCCGCGGCGGCGGGCGCGGGGAGCGGCGCGGGCAGCAGCGGCAGACCGGTGCGGGCGAGCGCCGCCCGGGCCGGGACGCCGGGGAAGTCCTGCGCCGCGTCGGGCTGTTCGCGCGCGGCGTGGGCGGCATTGCGGCGGGTGAGCTCGTCCAGGAGCTCCCGCTCCCCCCGGCCGCGCAGGAGCAGCAGGACGAAGGGGTCCTCGTCGAGGAGGCGGGCCGCCCGGTAGCAGAGGGCCGCCGCGTGCTTGCACGGCGGACGCCCGACGTCCGGGCAGGAGCAGTGCGGGACGAGCTCGCCCGCGCCGGGCAGGACGTTCTGCGCGAGCGACTGCGGAACCTCCCGCTCCAGCAGGGCGGCGAGCGCCGCGGGGTCGGCCGCCACCGCCTCCAGCAGTTCGCTCCACTCCGCGTCCGCGAAGACGGGCAGGGTCAGCTCGGTGCGGTACGGGCGGGGCCGGCTGCCCCGGACGTACGCCACGATCCGGCCCGGGGTGACGGTCACCGCGTCGACGTGCCCCTGCTCGGCATACGCACGGCCCCGGGCCAGGCGGGCCGTGTCGTGGGAGACCTCCTCCAAGGCCGACACCCAGGCCCGGCCCCACCAGCTCACCGCCGCGACCCCGGCGGGCACCGTCTCGAAGGTGCGGCGGCGGTCGTCCCGCGCGGTGATCACGCGGGCCTCCGCAGGGAGACGAGGTCGGCCAGCTCGCGGTCGGTCAGCTCGGTCAGCGCCGACTCGCCGGAGCCGAGGACGGCGTCGGCCAGGGCCCGCTTCGCCTCCAGCATCTCCGCGATCCGGTCCTCGACGGTGCCCTCGGCGATGATCCGGTGGACCTGCACGGGCTGGGTCTGGCCGATCCGGTAGGCGCGGTCGGTGGCCTGCTCCTCGACGGCGGGGTTCCACCAGCGGTCGAAGTGGATGACGTGGCCGGCCCGGGTGAGGTTCAGCCCGGTGCCCGCCGCCTTCAGGGACAGCAGGAAGACCGGGACCTCACCGGCCTGGAAGCGGTCGACGAGCTCCTCGCGGCGCGGCACGGGCGTCCCGCCGTGCAGCAGCTGGTGGGAGATGCCCCGGGCCGACAGGTGGCGTTCGATGAGGCGGGCCATCGTCACGTACTGGGTGAAGACCAGCACCGAGCCGCCCTCGGCCAGGATCGTGTCGAGCAGCTCGTCCAGCAGGGCGAGCTTCCCCGAGCGGTGCGCGATCCGGGGCTGCTCCTCCTTCAGGTACTGCGCCGGGTGGTTGCAGATCTGCTTGAGCGAGGCCAGCAGCTTCATGATCATGCCGCGGCGTTCCATGCCCTCGCTCGACTCGATCACGGCCATCGCCTCGTCCACCGCGGCCTGGTAGAGCGAGACCTGCTCCCGGGTGAGCGAGACCGGGTGGTCGGTCTCCGTCTTCGGCGGCAGCTCGGGCGCGATGCCGGGGTCGGACTTCTTGCGGCGCAGCAGGAACGGCCGGACGAGCGCGGACAGCCGGGCGACCGCCGCCTCATTGCCTCCGTCCTCCTCCTGCTGGTGTTCCACCGGGCGGGCGTGGCGGGCCCGGAACGCGGTGAGCGGACCGAGCAGCCCCGGCGTGGTCCAGTCGAGCAGCGCCCACAGCTCGGAGAGGTTGTTCTCCACCGGGGTACCGGTCAGCGCCACCCGGGCCGGCGCCGGAACCGTGCGCAGCGCCTTCGCGGTCGCCGAATGCGGGTTCTTGACGTGCTGTGCCTCGTCGGCGACGACCATGCCCCAGCTCTGTTCGGCGAGCAGGGGGGCGCTGGCGCGCATCGTCCCGTACGTGGTGAGGACGAAACCGCCCGCGCTGGACGTCAGGTCCTCGATGCTGCGGCTGCCGCCGTGGAAGCGGCGCACGGGCGTGCCGGGGGCGAACTTCTCGATCTCCCGCTGCCAGTTGCCGAGGAGGGACGCGGGACACACCACGAGCGTCGGCTCGGGCCGGTCCCGGTGCAGGTGCAGCGCGATCAGCGTGACGGTCTTGCCCAGGCCCATGTCGTCGGCGAGGCAGCCGCCGAGGCCGAGGGAGGTCATCAGATCCAGCCAGGCCAGGCCGCGCGCCTGGTAGTCGCGCAGGGTGGCCTTGAGCGCGGCGGGCTGCGGCAGCGGGGCCAGCTCCCCCGTCAGCCGCTCCCGCAGGGCGGCCAGCGCCCCCACCGGCACCACCTCGACGGGCAGGCCGTCGACCTCGGCCGTCCCCGACAGCGCGGTCGCCAGCGCGTCCACCGGATCCAGCACGCCCAGCTCCCGCTTGCGCGCCTTGCGCACCAGCTCCGGGTCGACCCGCACCCACTGGTCCCGCAGCCGTACGACGGGCCGGTGGGCCTGGGCCAGCGCGTCCATCTCCCCCGGGGTGAGCCGGTCGCCGCCCAGCGCCAGCTCCCAGGAGAAGGCGAAGAGGTGCTCGGCGTCGAAGAAGGCGGTCCCGTCGGTCGCCGAACCGGGCGCGGTGGACCGTACGACGGCGGTCGCGGACAGCGTACGGGCGAGCTCGCGCGGCCAGTGGACCAGGACCCCGGCGGCCGCCAGCCGGCTCGCGACCACCCCCAGCAGGTCTTCGAGCTCCGGGTCGGACAGGGCGAGGGCGTCGGGCACGGGCTGGTCCAGCAGGCGCAGCAGGGGCGGCCAGACCCGCGCGGCCCGGCGCAGCGCGAGCACGGCGTCGATCCGGGCGCGCGGGCCGAACCCGGCCGCTGCCGTGCCCGCCCACAGCTGCCCGGCATCGGTGACCAGGGTCGGATCGGCCAGGCTGTGCACCTGGACGACGGCGGCCCCGGCCCGCCGAGTGTCCTCCCCCTCGGCCTCGTCGAAGAGGCGGAAGGAGGACAGGTCGAGCCGCAGCGATATCCCCACGCCGGTGTCGGAGCCGGCCGCGACCTGCGCGGCCCAGGCCTCCATCCCGGGCACCCGCTGCGCCTCCCGCGCGGCGAACGGCCGCCCGGCGGCCACGGCCGCGGCCGGGGTGCGGGGCAGTCCGTCGGCGACGGCGTCGAGGAACGCGCGGACCAGCGCCTCCGGTTCGGGCAGCTGGAGCGGACGGCGGCCGGCCAGGGGCGTCGCGTACCCCTCGTACGGCAGCGCGGCGGCGACCGCGCGCAGGTGGTCGATGTCGGTGGCGTCGAGCGGCCCGGCGCGCCAGGCGTCGACGCCCTCCGGGGTGAGGCCGGGGAGCAGCCGGCCGCGGGCGGCCAGGGTCAGCGCCTGCACGGCGGCGGTGCCCCAGGCGCGGGTGGCGCCGTGCGCGGCGGGGCTGCGGGGCGCCTGCGCGAGCAGGGTCAGGGCGGAGGCGACGGAGAAGCTCACCGCGGGCACGGTCCGGCTGCGGACCCCGTCGCCGTGCGGTCCTACGACGGTGAGCGGTCCCGGCGTGCCGATGTCGGGCAGGGCATCGCCGTCGGGGGCCCAGAAGGCGACGCGCCCCTCGCGGGGCACGGCGGCGGGCAGGAAGACGGCGGCATGGCGCAGCAGTGCGGATGCCTGCAGCGGTGGCTGCGGCCATGGCCGCGGCCGTGGCTGCGACTGTCCCGTCACGGTGTCCCCCTCCCCCGTCGATGTCCCTGATGTTCCTGATGTCCCTGCGGATCCGTCGGTCCTCTCTGCCGACGAGTCTAGGCGGGGCCACCGACAACGCCGCTGACCTGCGGATCAACGGATCAGCGGGCCCAGCGGCCCTGTTCCAGCGCGTAGCCGTACACGGGCCGGCCGGTGGCCGCGCTCGTGCGCAACGGCCGGCCGCCGTCGTCGATGCGGAGGGTGCCCGAGCCGGACGGCCCGGTCCAGCGCAGGTCGAGGGACCAGTCGCAGTCGCAGCCCGTGGTGACCGCCTCCACCCGCAGGACGACCGGCTCGGCCGCCGAGACCCTCAGCGGGAACGAGGGGGCCGGCAGCGCCTTCCCGGCGTCGTTCCCGGCGACGGGGCGGGCCAGCGGGCGCGGCGCGTCCAGGTTGACGGCGAACACGGCCGGGGTGAGCCCGCCGCCGCAGCCCTGCGACATCTGGTAGACGTTCCAGGCCGGCGGGGTGCGGCGCGCGGCCACGCGGACCTCCATGTCCTCCAGGACCACGGCGCCCCCGCCCGTGCCGTGCAGGGTGACCTCCACGATCTGGGTCCCGGCGTGCACGGCGCGCTGGGCCGACGCCCAGGCGGGCGCGTCCGCCTCCACGGGCGGCGGGGGCACCGAGCCGGGGCCCCGCTCGGCCAGGTACGCGTGATCGCAGCCCGCGGCCCACACGTGTGTCCGTACCGCAGCCTTCAGGGGCACCACCGGAGCGGCATGCGGAGCCGAGGCCGTGGCAGTGGCCGTGACCGGCGGCGACGCGGCGGGCGGGACGGGCCCCGGGGCCGATCCGCCGCCCGGCGCCGTCGGTTGCGGCGCACCCGTCGCCGTCGCTACCGGGGCGGAGGCCGGTCCGGATCCCGGCGCCGACGGGGCCGTCGGGCCCGCCCCGGCCCCCGCTCCGGTGCGCGGCGCACGGAGCTCCGGGCCGGCCACCGCCAGCAGCGCCACGGCGACCGCGCCCGCCGTCGCTCCCGCGGCGGCTACGACGACCGCGCGCCGCCGGTACCAGGGCCCGCGGGGCAGCGGGCCGGGCCCGGGCCGGGACCCCACGGCAGCGGCAGGCTCCGGCGCCGGCGCCACGACCACGACCGGCTCCGGCTCTGGCTCCGGCTCCGGCTCCGGCTCCAACACCGCCTGCGTCTCAAGTGCCGGCGCTGGCGCGGGCTCACCCCCCGCGCGCCGCCGGGCATCCGCCAGCAGCCACGCCCGGTGCAGGTCCACCGCCTCCGCCGGCGACCCCCCACAGGCCCGCGCGAAGCGGTCCACCACCGCGAACTCCGCCGGCAGCGCGTCCCCGTTGCAGTACCGGTGCAGCGTCGACGTGCTCGTGTGCAACCGACGCGCCAGCGCGCCGTAACTCAGCCCGGCCCGCTCCTTCAGCTCCCGCATCAGCCGTGCGAAATTCTCGGCCTCGCCCACGGCGTCCCCCGTCCCGCGTTCCGTGACTGCGTTCCATGCATGAGGTGTTCCCCCAGGTGACAGCGCGTACGGCCGTTCCAGTGTCCCGGATTCGCCGCAATCCGTGGCCCGCCGCACCGTCCGGGGAACAGGCTGAGGGAGCTCACCGAGCCGAACGCGCTCGTCAGGCACACCACAGCATCCAACGGGGAGAACCGACCATGTTCCGACGCTCCGACACCGCCGCCACCCTCGCCACCGCCCTCGTCGCGACGGCCACCGCCCTCGTCCTCACCACCTCGACCTCCGCCGCGGCCGCCACCGCGCCGGGGTTCCTCAGCGGCACCGACCTGCCGCCGCACCCCAGCTCGCCCTGGTACGCCGGCGCGGTCACCAAGGGGCTGCCCGAGTTCGCGCCGTTCTGCCTGGAGGGCGCGCTTCCGGCGACGGGCAGCTGGCACCGCGACTTCGGCACCGAGTTCGACACCGGCGCCGTGCAGGTCTCCGTACGGTCCGCCTCGCCCTCCGCGGCCGCCAAGCTCGTCGGCACCCTGGAGCGCAAGGTCGCGGCGTGCGCCGCCGACTGGCTGCGGACGACCCCGGGCGGTACGGCCTCCTGGCAGGACTACGGGACGCTCCCCGTCGAGGAGGGCGCGCACGTCTACGGGGTCCACACCTCGATTCCCGACTCCGAACCCGGCGTGCACCTCTTCGGCATCGGGCGCGACGGCGCCACCGTGACCGTCGTGAAGTGGGGCGAGATGGGCAACCTGTCCCACGCTCCGGTCGCCGACTTCAAGAAGACGACCACGAAGGCCGTGAACAAGCTCAACCCGTGACCTGCCGGAGTGGGACCATGGACGTGAGACGTGAGAGGCGATGTCCATGCGTTCGGGGAACGAGCCGGTGACCGCGCGAAGCCCGCTGCGGCTGCGGTTCTGGCTGGGCGTCTGGGGGCTGATCTGGGCCGTCGGCGGGACGGCCGTCTTCTCACTGGCGGGCCGTCCCGGATGGGCGGCCGCCTGCGGGGCACTGGCGGTCGTCGTGACCGTGGACCTGTTCATGGTCCTGCGCCACATCCACCAGGGGCCGCACTACCAGCCCGGCCCGGACGTCCCGCCGTACGAACCGCCGCGCCCCCATTGAGCCGGTGGGCTGGTAGGCGCGTCGATCAGGCCTGGTCGTCGAAGCGGGCCGCCGCCAGGTAGTCCGGCTGCGGATCGAGGGCGGCGGCCAGGCGGAAGTGCTTGCGGGCCTGCTCGGGCCGGCCCGCGCGCTCATGGGTGCGGGCCAGCGCGAAGTGGGCGAAGGCATTGTCCGGCTCGCGCTCCAGCACCAGCTCGAACTCCAGCTCCGCCGGGCGCAGTTGGGCCGAGGCGAAGAAGGCCCGGGCCCGCAGCAGCCGCGCCGCCGTGTTCTCCGGGTGGGCGGCTATGACGGAGTCGAGCAGCTTGACCGCGCCGCGCGGGTCACGTGCGGCGAGCAGGTGCTCGGCGGCCCGGTAGTCGATGACGTGTGTTTCCGGGCTGGCCGGGGTGGGGCGCGTGGTCTCGGACACGGTCGAAATCCTTCCCTCTACGGGCGCGTTCAACGCCCCCGCCCCACCCCCTATTCCGTGCACACGTCAGACGTCGAGCGCGAGACGCGAAACGCGGGACGTCGGACACCAGACGTCAGACGTCAGGCGTCAGGCGTCAGGCGTCAGGCGTCAGGCGTCAGGCGTCAGGCGTCAGGCGTCAGGCGTCAGGCGTCAGGCGGCGCCGCCCGCCGCCCGCGCGGTGAGTTCCTCCCACACCTTGCGCACCTGCGGCTCCAGCGCCTCCAGCGGCCCGTCGTTGTCGATCACGAGGGTCGCCACCGCGAGCCGCTGCTCGCGCGAGGCCTGCGCGGCCATCCGCGCCCGCGCCTCCTCCTCGGCCATCCCGCGCAGCGCGGTCAGTCGCGCCAGCTGCGTCTGCGGTGCCGCGTCCACCACGACCACCAGGTCGTACAGCGGCGCCAGGCCGTTCTCGGTGAGCAGCGGTACGTCGTGCACCACGATCGCGCCGGCCCCCGCGGCGGCTTCCAGCTCGGCCGACCGGGCCCCGACCAGCGGGTGCACGATCGCGTTGAGCGTCTGGAGCTTCGCCGGGTCCGCGAACACGATGGACCCCAGCTTTGGCCGGTCCAGCGTCCCCTCGGCGGTCAGCACCGACTCGCCGAAGGCCGCCATGATGGCCGCGAGCCCCGGCGTACCGGGCTCCACGACCTCGCGCGCGATCCGATCGGCGTCGACGACGATCGCCCCGTACCCCGCCAGCAGTCGCGAGACCTCGCTCTTGCCGGCACCGATTCCGCCCGTCAGGCCTACTTTCAGCATGCCCCACAGCTTAGGCCCCCGAGCCCGACCTTTGGCCCTGGGTTCCACCCCGAGACCCGAGGCCTGAGACCGGACCTCAGCCCTCGCCCTCACGCTCCGCGAGGAAGCGCTCGAACTCGCGCCCCAGCTCGTCCGCCGACGGAAGCTCCGCCGGCTCGGCGATCATGTTGCCCCGCGTCTCGGCTCCGGCGACCGCGTCGTACTGGTGCTCCAGCCCCTGCACCAGGCCGATCAGCTCCTCGTCGCCCTCCCGGATCTGCCGGTCGATCTCCGTCTGCGTGCGGTGCGCCTCGGTGCGCAGCGCGTGCGCCACGGCCGGCAGCACCAGCCCGGTCGCCGCGGTGATCGCCTCCAGCACCGTCAGCGCGGCGTCCGGGTACGGGGAACGCGCGACGTAGTGCGGTACGTGTGCGGCGACGCCCAGCACGTCGTGCCCGGCCTGCCCCAGCCGGAACTCCACCAGGGACTCCGCGCTGCCCGGCACCTGCGCCTCGTCGAAGGGGCTGCGGTGGCCCGGCATGAGGTCGGTCCGGTTGCCGTGCGGGGTGATGCCCACGGGGCGGGTGTGCGGGACGCCCATCGGGATGCCGTGGAAGTTGACCGAGAGCCGGACCCCGAGGCGCTCGACGATCTGCCGGACGGCAACGGAGAAGCGCTCCCACTCCACATCCGGCTCCGGGCCGGACAGCAGCAGGAAGGGCGCTCCGGTGGCGTCCTGGACGAGCCGGACCTCCAGCCTCGGCTCCTCGAACTCCGTCCACCGGTCGCGCTGGAAGGTCAGCAGCGGGCGGCGCGCCCGGTAGTCCACCAGCCGGTCCGCGTCGAAGCGCGCGACCACCTGGTGGGGCAGGGTGTCCAGGAGCCGTTCGACGATCTGCTCCCCGGCCTCACCCGCGTCGATGTACCCCTCGAAGTGGTACAGCATGACCAGCCCGGCCGAGTCCTGGGCAACCGCCAGATCGGCCACCGCCAGGCCCTTGGCGTCCCATTCGTACAAACCCTGTGGATCAAGCACCGACACCACTCCTCCTCGCCGTGTTCTCTGCCAAGAACGTCCAAGGCCACGCCGCCATTCCCCAGTTGGCCGCATTCACCGGAATCAACGGATCAAGGGACAAACACAGCATCACGGGACGCTGCGGCATCACGGGACAACCCAGGGCCCGAGGCGCGACGGCGCGGCATCGGTGGTGACAAAACGCGGTAAGGCCCGCCCCCCGAAGGGGACGGGCCTTACCGTTCAACGCAGTTCAGCTCTGCTCACACCGGAGTGCGATGCGCGCTGCGATCGATCAGCTCTGGCCGCCGGCCAGCTTCTCGCGGAGCGCGGCCAGGGCCTCGTCCGACGCCAGGGCGCCAGAGGTCTCGTCCGACTCCGAGGAGTAGGAACCACCCGAGATGCCCGCACCGGCGTTGCCACCACTGGCGGCCGGGGCGGCAGCACCCTCGGCAGCAGCGGCCTCGTCGGCCTCGCGGCTCTTGATGACCTGAGCCTGGTGCTGCTCGAAGCGCTGCTGCGCCTCGGCGTACTGGGTCTCCCAGGCCTCGCGCTGCTTGTCGAAGCCCTCGAGCCAGTCGTTGGTCTCGGGGTCGAAGCCCTCGGGGTAGATGTAGTTGCCCTGGTCGTCGTAAGACGCGGCCATGCCGTACAGGGTCGGGTCGAACTCGACCGACGCCGGGTCGGCACCGAAGGACTCGTTGGCCTGCTTCAGCGACAGCGAGATCCGGCGACGCTCAAGGTCGATGTCGATGACCTTGACGAAGATCTCGTCGTTGACCTGGACGACCTGCTCCGGGATCTCCACGTGGCGCTCGGCCAGCTCGGAGATGTGGACCAGACCCTCGATGCCCTCGTCCACGCGGACGAACGCACCGAACGGAACCAGCTTGGTGACCTTACCCGGGACGACCTGACCGATCTGGTGGGTCCGGGCGAACTGCTGCCACGGGTCCTCCTGCGTCGCCTTCAGCGACAGGGAGACACGCTCGCGGTCCATGTCAACGTCGAGAACCTCGACGGTGACCTCCTGGCCGACCTCGACAACCTCGGACGGGTGGTCGATGTGCTTCCAGGACAGCTCGGAGACGTGCACGAGACCGTCGACGCCGCCCAGGTCCACGAAGGCACCGAAGTTGACGATCGAGGAAACGACGCCGGAGCGGACCTGACCCTTCTGCAGGGTGGTGAGGAACGTCTGGCGAACCTCGGACTGGGTCTGCTCGAGCCAGGCGCGGCGGGACAGGACCACGTTGTTGCGGTTCTTGTCCAGCTCGATGATCTTCGCCTCGAGCTCCTTGCCCACGTAGGGCTGGAGGTCGCGGACGCGACGCATCTCGACGAGAGAGGCCGGCAGGAAGCCGCGGAGGCCGATGTCGAGGATGAGACCACCCTTGACGACCTCGATGACGGTACCGGTGACGATGCCGTCTTCTTCCTTGATCTTCTCGATGGTGCCCCAGGCACGCTCGTACTGAGCGCGCTTCTTCGAGAGGATCAGGCGGCCTTCCTTGTCCTCCTTCTGGAGAACCAGGGCCTCGATCTCGTCGCCGACCTTGACGACCTCGTTCGGGTCGACGTCGTGCTTGATCGAGAGCTCGCGGCTCGGGATGACACCTTCGGTCTTGTAACCGATGTCGAGGAGAACCTCGTCCCGGTCAACCTTGACGATGACGCCGTCGACGATGTCGCCATCGTTGAAGTACTTGATCGTCTCGTCGATGGCCGCGAGGAACGCGTCCGCGTCGCCGATGTCGTTGACCGCAACCTGCGGAGTGGTGGCGGTGGTCTCGGTGCTGCTCGTCATGTGGGAAAGGGCTCCGGTTACGGACAGAAAGTCGTAGGTACTGCTACGCCGGGAGCCCTTATCGGCATCTGCCGAAGCCGGACAGCCAAGGAGACCCCCATTCCGCAGATGCGGAGGGGCCTCGAAAACCGAGGGGACCTCAACAAATACAAGCGCAGCCTGCTAGGTCTGAGGAGCACAGGCTCGCAGCGCAACTTGTAGCATACGGGGGCAGCCGGACAGGGTCAATGCGCGAAGGCGCACACCCCGGGCGGATCGCCGCATAACCGGCACAATTTCTGGGCGGGAGCACCTTCATGACGCTTCCTGCCACATTCCGAAGACACTCGCAGACTACGACGACGGGCCCCATGAACCAAGAGGACTACGCCTCCGAAGACGCAAACGGAGCCGATCCGGGCTCCGTGGAAGACGCCCAGGCCACACGGCGTGACGCGGGGGAAGCGGAGAGCAGCCGGGCGAGCCGCGGATGGTGGGACCGCAACGCCGACGAGTACCAGAGCGAGCACGGCGCCTTCCTCGGCGACGACCGCTTCGTCTGGGGCCCCGAAGGACTGGACGAGGCGGACGCGGCCCTCCTCGGCCCCGCCGCCTCCCTCAAGGACAAGGACGTCCTGGAGATCGGCGCCGGCGCCGCCCAGTGCTCGCGCTGGCTGGCCGCCCGGGGCGCCCGCCCGGTCGCCCTCGACCTCTCCCACCGCCAGCTCCAGCACGCCCTGCGCATCGGCGACGACGTCCCCCTGGTCGAGGCCGACGCCGGGCGGCTCCCCTTCCGGGACGGCTCCTTCGACCTCGCCTGCTCCGCCTACGGCGCCGTCCCCTTCGTCGCCGACCCCGTCACCGTCATGCGCGAGGTGCACCGCGTCCTGCGCCCCGGCGGCCGCTGGGTCTTCTCCGTCACCCACCCCGTCCGCTGGGCCTTCCCCGACGAGCCCGGCCCCGAGGGGCTGTCCGTCGCCGCCTCCTACTTCGACCGCACCCCGTACGTGGAGCAGGACGAGGAGGGGCGCGCGGTGTACGTCGAGCACCACCGCACCCTCGGCGACCGGGTCCGCGACGTGGTGGCGGGCGGATTCCGCCTGCTCGACCTGGTCGAGCCGGAGTGGCCCGAGTGGAACCACCAGGAGTGGGGCGGCTGGTCCCCGCTGCGCGGCAACCTGATCCCCGGTACGGCGATCTTCGTGTGCGAGAGGGACTGATCCCTTGATACGCCAGGCCGCCCTCGACTCCCTTCCCGTACGGGAGGCCGTGCCCGCGCTCGTCTCCGCACTGGACGACCACGGCACCGCGGTGCTCTGCGCCCCGCCCGGCACCGGCAAGACCACCCTGGTGCCGCTGGTGCTCGCGGGTCTCGTGGGCGGCGGGCCGCGCCGCCGGGTCGTCGTCGCCGAGCCCCGGCGGATCGCCGCCCGGGCCGCCGCGCGGCGGATGGCCTGGCTGCTGGGCGAGCAGGTCGGCGGCTCGGTGGGCTTCACGGTGCGCGGCGAGCGGGTGGCCGGCCCCGGCACGGTGGTGGAGGTGGTGACCACCGGAGTGCTGCTCCAGCGGCTCCAGCGCGACCAGGAGCTGGCCGGCGTGGACGTGGTCGTCCTGGACGAGTGCCACGAGCGGCACCTGGACGCGGACACGGTCGCCGCCTTCCTCCTCGACGTACGGGAGAACCTGCGCCCCGAGCTGCGGCTCGTGGCGGCCTCGGCGACGACCGACGCCGCCGCGTGGGCCCGGGTCCTGGGTCACGGGGGCCCGGGTGACGCGCCGGTGGTGGAGGCCGCGGGGGTCTCGTACCCGGTGGAGACCGTCTGGGCCCCGCCGGCCCGCCCGGTGCGGCCCCCGCACGGGATGCGGGTCGATCCGGCGCAGCTGACCCACGTGGCCTCGGTCGTGCGGCGGGCCCTGGCGGAGCGCGAGGGCGACGTCCTGTGCTTCCTGCCCGGAGTCGGGGAGATCGCCCGGGTCGCCGGGCAGCTGGGCGGGGTGGACGCGGAGGTGCTCCAGGTCCACGGCCGGGCCCCGGCCGCCGTGCAGGACGCGGCGCTGACGGCCTCGGACCACCGCCGGGTGATCCTCGCGACGGCCGTCGCGGAGTCGAGCCTGACCGTCCCCGGGGTGCGCGTGGTGGTGGACTCGGGGCTGGCCCGCGAGCCGCGCGTGGACCATGCGCGGGGGCTGGGCGCGCTGGCGACCGTACGGGCGTCCCGCGCGGCCGGGCGCCAGCGGGCGGGACGGGCCGGGCGCGAGGCGCCCGGCGCGGTGTACCGCTGCTGGACGGAGGCGGAGGACGGCCGGCTGCCCGCGTTCCCGTCGCCGGAGATCCGCATCGCCGACCTGGCGCAGTTCGCCCTGCAGGCCGCGTGCTGGGGCGACCCGGACGCGGCCGGGCTGGCGCTGCCGGACCCGCCGCCGGCGGGAGCCATGGCGGCGGCGCGCGAGGTGCTGGTGGCCGTCGGCGCGGTGGACGCGGCCGGGCGGCCCACCGCGCGGGGGCTGCGGATGGCCCGGCTGGGGCTGCACCCGCGGCTGGCGCGTGCGCTGCTGGACGGCACGGCCGCGCTCGGTGCCCGCCGGGCGGCGGAGGTGGTGGCCCTGCTGAGCGAGGAGCCGCCGCGGGAGTACGGGGACGACCTGGCCGCGGCCTGGCGCCGGGCCCGCGCGGGGGGCGACGGCTACGTGTCCCGCTGGCGGGCGGAGGCCAGGCGCTTGGAGCGCGCCGCCGCGGAACGAAACCCTGCTGGGCTCTCCCCCACCCCGCCCCTTCCCGAAACTGTGGGCTCCGCCCCCAGCCCCCCGTCCCGGGGCTCCGCCCCGGACCCGGCGGGGGCTGTCTTTTCAGCCTCGCCGGCGTTTGAGGCGCGGGGTCCGGGGCGGAGCCCCGGTCTTTCAGCCTCGCCGGCGTTTGAGGCGCGGGGTCCGGGGCGGAGCCCCGGCAGCGGCGCGGCACCCGACGATGGCGCCGCCGGGCTGATCGCGGCCCTCGCGTTCCCCGAGCGGGTCGCCAAGGCCAAGGGCGAGGGGGCCTTCCTCATGGCCTCCGGCACCGCGGCCGAGCTCGGCGACGGCTCGGGCCTGCGCCGCGCACCCTGGCTGGCCGTCGCCGTCGCCGACCGCGCCCCCCACTCCGCCTCCGCACGGGTCCGGCTGGCCGCCGTCATCGACGAGGAGACCGCCCGGGCCGCCGCCGCACACCTCCGCACGGACACCGAGGAGGTGCACTGGGAGGACGGCGACGTGGTCGCCCGCGCGGCGCAGCGGCTCGGGGCGATCGAGCTGGCCGTACGGCCCCTGCGCACCCCCGACCCGGCGCTCGTGCGGGCCGCCCTGCTCGACGGGCTGCGCGACGAGGGCCTCGGCCTGCTGCGCTGGTCCCCGGACGCGCAGGCGCTGCGGGCCCGGCTGGGCTTCCTGCACCGGACGCTCGGCGGCGCGTGGCCCGCCGTGGAAGAGGACGGCACGCTGCTGGACCGGGCCGACGA